>DASPPI010000127.1:0-25382 GCA_035625615.1 Steroidobacteraceae bacterium
AGGCGCCCGGGGTGGGGACTTTCGGGGTACGGTAATTCGGACCCACCGCGCAGCCGGTGACGAGGCTTATGCCCAGCGTCAGCAGCACAGCGATCAGGCGCGGGCTCACGCGACGCACTCCGTCAGCGTTCGGCGGTGGCCTGGGACGCCCGGCCGGCCTCGACGGCATGCACGTGCACCAGCTCGCCGTCGGCGATCTGGCTGCTGACGTTCAGCGCCAGCTGGTCGCCGGGTGCCACCCCGGCACTGAGCTCGACGACGCTGCCGTCGTCGCGGCCGATGGTGACGTCGCGGAAAATGAGACGCCCGGAGCGTTCCACCAGCGCGACCTGCGGGCCGCTGGCGCGGAACACCAGCGCGGCGGCCGGCACCTGCACCAGGCCGCGCGGTGGCAGCCCGAAGCCGACCTTGACGTACATACCCGGCACGAACTCGTCCTTCGGGTTCGGTATGTCCACCTCCACGCGCAGCGTGCGTGCCTGCGGATTGAGCGCCTGCGAGGTACGGGTCACCTTGCCAGTGTAATCGCGCATGACCCCGGCGCTGGTCTGCACCTGCACGGGCGCCTGGCTGTTGATCAGGTCGTCGGCGACGCTCTGCGGCGCATCGACGAAGATACGGATCGGGTCGTTCTGCGTCATGACGTACAGCGGCGTCGTGGCCGAGGTGCTGCCGGCGGTCACGAGATTGCCGATGTCGATGTCGCGCACCGTGATCACCCCATTGTAGGGTGCGGTCACTTTCTTGAACTGTGTGAGCGCCTCGTACTTGTTCACCTGCGCCTGGGCGAGGGCCGCGTCCGCTTCCGCCGACCGCTGCCGTGCGACCGCACTGTCGAAGCCCGCCTTCTTCTCCTCGCGCTCCTGCTCCGACACCACCCCTTTCGGCGAATCACGCCAGCGCTCGTAGGTCGTCCGGGCGAACTCGGTCTCCGCCTTGCGTACCAGCACGGTCGCCTGATAGGCCTTGAGCTGCGCGCGCGCGGCGGCGAGCTCCGCGTCGAGATCGGGCGTCTCGATGAGCGCCAGCACTTGTCCGGCCTTCACCCGGTCGCCGATATCGACGAACCAGTTGCCGACATAACCGTCCACCCGCGCATAGATGGTGCTCGCATGCCAGGCGGCGGTGTAGCCGGGCAGCACCAGGCGCTGCAAGGCGCCGACTGCCTGCGCCGTGATCACATCGACCAGCGGGGGAACCGCGGCGGCTTCCCGCGTCTCGCGCGCGACGCTGCGCGCCTTGAAGAAGCGATCGACGCTCACCAGCACGAAGACAGCGCCGAGCACGATGACCGCGATGCGCGCCGCCCGCTTCAGGCGCTCCGCCGTGTTCGGCTCGAACTGCGCCGAGACCGTTTGGGACTCGACCGCGTGCGTATCCTCCCCATACTCGGTATTCCGCACCTCCTGGTCCATGCGCTTCGCTCCGTTATCGTGGCTCTCTTGCACGGCGCAACCCCCTCAAGCCGTTGCTGCCGCGGGTACCGGTGCGCGCCGCAGCAGCCGGTACATGATCGGCACGAACACCAGCGTCGCGAAGGTGGCGAACAGCAGTCCGCCGATCACCGCGCGCGCCAGCGGCGCATTCTGCTCGCCGCCCTCGCCCACGCCGAGCGACATCGGCACCATTCCGAGCATCATCGCGCCGGCCGTCATCAGCACCGGGCGCAGGCGGGTGTAGCCGGCGGTCACGGCCGCCACCAGCGGCTGATCGCCCTCGTCCATGCGCTGATTGGCGAAGGTCACCACCAGGATGCTGTTGGCCGTGGTGAGCCCGATCGCCATGAGCGTTCCCATGAGAGCCGGAACACTGAGGTGTGTCTGCGTGAGGAACAGCATCCACATGACGCCGCTCAGCGTGAACGGGACCGCCATCAGCACGATGAGCGGGTCGATCCAGCTCTGGAAATTGATCACCAGGAACAGATACACCAGCACCACGGCGAGGGCGATCCCGGTGAACAGGCCGGCGTAGCTCTCGCGCATCGTCTCCACCTGGCCGCTCAGGGTGATGTTGATTGCCTTCTGCGGCGGCGGCTGATTGGCGGCGATCACCCGGCTGATATCGGTGGAGGTCGAGTAGAGATCACGGTCCTGGACGTTGGCGTGCACGTCGAACACCGGGCGGATGTTCAGCTGTGAGGTGATCATCGGCACGGTCTCGCGGCCCATGGCGGACAGATTCATCAGCAACTGCGACTGGCTGCCGCCGGCGGTGCCGCTGACCGGCAGGGTCTCCAGGTCCCCGGCGGTGGCGATGTCGTAAGTCGGCTGCTGCACCACCAGCGGGTAGCTGACGCCGTTGCTCGGGTCGACCCAGAAGTTCGGGGCCGTCTGCGCGCTGGAATTGGTGGTTACCAGCACGTTGCTGGCCGCATCGCGCTGCGTGAGGCCGACCTGGGTAGCGAGCGCCCGATCGACATCGACCGAGAGCGCCGGCGCGTTGGGCACCTGGAACACGTGGGCATCCACTACCCCCGGGATGCGGGCGATGAGGCGCGCGAGACGCGTCGCCAGCCTGTAGGCGCTGTCGGTGTCGGAAGCCGTGACGCGGATGTCGATCGGCGCCGGCTGGCCGAAATTGAGCACCTGGTCGACGATGTCGGCCGGCTGGAAGAAGAACTGCAGCGCCGGATACTTCAGCGGCAGCTCGCGGCGCAGCATCGCGGTGAGCTCCGCGGTCGGCGCATGCTTTTTCTGCAGCGAGATCAGGATCTCGCCGTCCATCGGCCCCACGGTCGCGGAATCGGACAGCGCGATGTTGATGCCGCTGTACGGCAGGCCGATGTTGTCGAGGATCACGCTGATCTGCCCGTTGCCGACCAGCTGGCGGATGCTCCCTTCCACCTGTGCGAAGTACTGCTGGGTCGTCTCGATGCGCGTCCCGGGTGGTGCGCGTACGTGCAGGCGCATCTGGCCGGCATCCACATCGGGGAAGAAGTCGCGGCCGAGGAATGGGAACAGCGGCAGCGACACCAGCATGATGCCGAGGAACACCAGTACGATGAGCTTGGGCTGCGACAGCGCCCACGCGACCGCATTGCGATAGGCCTCGCGAAAGCGCCGGAAGCCGCTCTCGAAGCCAAGGTGCACGCGCATCAGCGGATGCACGCGCGGCGCCTCGCCGGGCGCACCCGGTGCGGGCGCCGTGCCCGCTGCGTGGGCAGGAGCGCTGGCGCCATGCGCGGCGTCCGCCGGGCGACGCATCAGATAGAAGAACAGCACCGGCACCATGGTGAACGACAGCGCGAGGCTCGCCAGCAGCGACACGATCACCGACACCGACAACGGCGAGAACAGGTACTTCGCCGTGCCCTGGAGCAGGAACACCGGCACGAACACGATGCAGATGCACAGCGTCGACAGGAAGGTCGGCGTCCCCACCTCGCCGCAACCGTGGACGATCGCATCCGTCAGGCGCGCACGCAGGCCGATGTTGCGCTCGATGTTCTCGATCACGACCGTACCGTTGTCCACCAGGATGCCGACCGCCAGCGCGAAGCCGCCGAGCGTCATGGTGTTGAGCGTCTCGCCGCCGGCGCCCATCAGCAGCACCGCGGTGATGATCGACAGCGGAATCGCCGCCAGGATCATCACCGTGAGCCGCCAGTTGCCGAGGAACAGCAGGATCATGAGCGCCGTCAGGGCGGCGGCCATGGCCCCGCCCATCAGCACGCTGTCGAGCGCCGCCTTGACGAACACCGACTGATCGAAGATCGGCTTGATGCGCACGTCGTGCGGCACCATGTGGCTGATCTCGGGCAGCACCGCGCGGATGCCGTCGATGACCGCCAGCGTCGACACGCCACCGGTGTTGCGGATCGTCATCAGCGCGCCCGGCACGCCGTCGACCGACACCGAGTTGGTCTGCACCTGGAAGCCGTCGTGGACGTGGGCGACGTCGCGCATGAACACCTCGCGCCCGTCGACCCACTTGATCGGGAACGAGTTGATCGTATCGATGACGTCGGGGCTGTTGTTCATCGCCACGAGATAATCGAACTTGCCGATCTTCACATCGCCCGCCGGCAGGATGACATTCTGCGTCTGCAGCGCATTGCTCACGTCCGCCGGGGTGAGTCCCCGCGCCTGCAGTGCCTGCTGGTCGAGATCGGCCATGATGACGCGCGGCTTGCCGCCGTACGGATAGGGCACCTGCGCGCCGTGCACCACGGCGAGCGCCGGACGAATGATGTTCTGGCCGAGGTCGTTGAGCTTGGTGTCGGGCAGCGAGCTGCTGGATAGTCCCAGCTGGATGATCGGCACGTCGGTCGCGCCGTAGCGGATGACGAGCGGCGGCGTGATATTCGGCGGCATGTACTTGAGCACCACTAGCGCACTGCTCGCGAGCTGTGCGATGGCGCGGGTCACGTCCGCACCTTCGTGCAGATAGACCTTCTCGACGCCGACCCCCTCGTAGCTGGTCGCCTCGATGCGCGCAATGTCATCGACCAGCGAGGCCATCTGCCGCTCGTGCAGCGTCAGGATGCGGTTCTGGATATCGACGGCGTCCATGCCCGCATAGGTCCACACCACGCTGCACACCGGGATGTTCATCTCCGGGAAGATGTCCACCGGCATGCGGAAGGCCTCACCGATGCCGAGCAAGCCGATGAGGATCAGCATCGCGGCAACGGTGTAGGGATGCCTGAGGACGTACGTGACGAGCGGCATGCGCGGGACTCGCTTCAGCCGGCCGCCGGCGCCTCGCCAGCGAGCGGCTGGCGCACGCGGAAACGGCTGCCCTTCCCGGGAGCGCTGAACACCTCGACCTCGGCGCCATGCGCGCTGCAGATCGACTTCACGATGGCGAGCCCCAGCCCCGCGCCGCCCTGCTCGCGCGAGCGCGAGGTGTCGACGCGGAAGAAGCGCTTGAAGACGTGCGGCAGCGCCTCCACGGGAATGCCGATGCCGTCGTCGGCCACCTCCAGCAGGGCGTAGTCATTCTCGCGGCGCACGCTCAGGCGCACCCGTCCGCCGCTCGGGGTGTACTTGATGGCGTTGTCGAGCAGGTTGACGATCACCTGCTTGAGGCGTGCGCGGTCACCGGCCACCATGACGCCGCTCATCGACTCGCAATCGACGCTGACGCTCTTGTCTTCCGCCAGCAGGCTCATCTGCCCGGCGGTGGTGGCGGCGAGCTCGGCGAGATCGAAGCGTACCCACTCGGCGTTGGCCTCGCCGGCATCGAGCCGCGACAGGGCGAACAGGCTCTCGACGATCTCCCCGAGACGCTCGACCTCCTCGAGCACGCTGCCGAGCCGCTCGCGGGTCTCGCGTCCGAGCTGGGCGTCCTGCGCGAGGCTCTCGAGCTCCCCGCGCATCACCGTGAGCGGCGTGCGCAGCTCGTGGCTGGCATCGGCGACGAACTGCTTGGAGCCGCGCATCGCCTCCTCGAGACGCGCGATCATGTGGTTGAGCGACACCGACAGCCGCTCGATCTCGTCACCGCTGTGAACCACCGGCAGCCGCTCGCTCAGGTTGTGCTGGGTGATCGCCTCCGCCTTGGCGGCGATGCGCGTGACCGGCTCAAGTGCGCGACGCACCAGCACGAAGCCGCCCGTGACGGCCACCACTACCGCGACCGGCAGGCCGACCGCGAGCATCACCAGCACGTGCGTCAGAGTATCGGCAACCGGAGCGCCCGAAGTGCCAACCTCGACGCGATAGCGCGTACCGTCGGCTCCGGTCGCGGTGGCCGAGGAGATGAGCAGCGCACCGCCGCCGGCACGGCGCACCGTGCGCGAACTGCCGCCCTCGCTGGTGGGCGGCGGCACCAGCGCCGGATCGAAGCCGCCGTCCTTGGGCGCGCCGGAGGCGTACACCAGCGCATCGTCGGCGCGGGTGATACGGATGAAGCGGTCGTTGACCTCGGGCGAGTAGAGGTTCTCCACCTCGCGGCGCATCGCGTCCTCGCCGTCGCGCCGCGCGTGCGCGACCAGCGTGTCGGCGATCTGCCGCGCGCGCCGTGCCTGGATGTCGAGCAGGTTCGCCTCCAGGTAGTGCCGCAGGAACAGGAAGGTGAGGCCGCCGAGCAGCACGAACACGACGGTGAGCACTCCGGCGTACCATGCCACCAGCCGAAAGCTCAGCGAGCGGGTATTCATCACTCGCCGCTCTCGCCGAGCCCGTAGCCGACGCCGCGCACCGTGCGGATCAGCTTGACGGGGAAGGGATCATCGACCTTGCTGCGCAGATGGCGCACGTACACATCGACGATGTTGGTGAGACCCTCGAAGCTCTGATCCCACACGTGCTCGATGATCATGGTGCGCGAGAACACGCGCCCGGGATTGGCGGCGAGATACTCGAGCAGCGCGTACTCCTTGGGCGTGAGCTCGATGCGCTTACCCCCGCGGCGCACCTGCTGCGTGAAGCGATCGACCTCGAGGTCGGCGACGCGCAGGACGCTGGCGCGCGTCACCGGGCCACGGCGCAGCAGCGCCTTCACCCGCATGATGAGCTCGGCGAAGGCGAAGGGCTTGGTCAGGTAGTCGTCCGCGCCGGCCTCGAAGTTGTGGACCTTGTCCTCGGTGGCATCGCGCGCCGTAAGAATCAGGATCGGCACCTGCTGGTTCTTGCGGCGGATGCGGCGCAGAACCTCCTGGCCGCTCAAGGCCGGCAGCATGAGATCGAGAATGATCAGGTCGTAGTCGTAGCTGTCCGCCAGCTCCCAGCCGCGCTGGCCGTCGTCGGCGACGTCCACCGCATAGCGCTCCGCTCGCAGCGCACGCGCCACGAGTTCAGAAAGCTTCTTCTCATCTTCGACCAGCAGCAGCCGCATACCTCACTCGCTGTCGGCAAGCAGACCATACCCGGATTAATGCCGGGCAAATCGGGGATTAAAAACCATTCATGATCAGGGTGCGAGCCCCTAACACATTGACGGGCAAGAGCTTGGCGCCTGGGGGCGGGAGCGGCGGCCGCCGCCGGATCCGCATCGGCGAGTCGCGCTCAGCCGAAGCGGCCGGTGATGTAGTCTTCGGTCAGGCGGTGGCGCGGATTGGTGAACACGCGGTCCGTCTCGCCCACTTCGATGAGCTCGCCGAGATGAAAATAAGCGGTACGCTGCGAGACGCGCGCCGCCTGCTGCATGGAGTGGGTCACGATCACGATCGCATACGACTCACGCAGCTCATCGATGAGATCCTCGATACGTGCCGTGGCGATCGGATCGAGCGCCGAGCACGGCTCGTCCATGAGGATCACTTCCGGCTGCACGGCGATGGTGCGCGCGATACACAAGCGCTGCTGCTGCCCGCCCGAGAGCCCCGTGCCGGGGCTGCGCAGCCGGTCCTTGACCTCGTCCCACAGGCCTGCGCGGGTGAGGCTGGTGCAGACGATGTCATCGAGCTGTGCGTGGCTGCGTGCCAGCCCATGGATACGCGGACCGTAGGCCACGTTGTCGTAGATGGACTTGGGAAACGGGTTCGGCTTCTGGAACACCATGCCGATCCGGGCACGCAGCTGCACCACGTCCAGGCTGTCGTCATGGATATCGCGGCCGTCGAGGATGATGCGGCCGGTGACGCGCGCCCCGGGGATGGTATCGTTCATGCGATTCAGGCAGCGCAGGAAGGTCGACTTGCCGCAGCCCGACGGCCCGATCATCGCCAGCACCTGGCGCCGCCCGACATCGATGCTCACGTCCTTGAGCGCCTGCTTGCCGCCGTAGAACACATTGACGCCGCGGCAGGAGAACACCGGATCCGGGATGACCTGGCCCTCTTGCGGCGCCTCCCGACCCGCCTCCAGCGGGCCCGGCGCGGGGACCCGGCCGCTCGGCTTGAGATTGAGGCCGCTCTCGCCGACGCGCAGCCTCGGCGGAGCGCCCCGACCGGGGCTGCCGGAGGCCGCCCGGCCTGCACCCGGCAGCGCGGCGGGAGCCGCACTACCGTTGCCGGGGCGGGTCGCGCCGGCGCCGCTCGCTGCGCCGTCGGCGCCGGCGGGCGGCTGCCGCTCCGGCACCCGTCCGTCAGCGCTGTCGTCGTGCGTCTCGTTCATGGCGTACAGCTCGTCAGCCGAAGCGTCCGGTGACGTAATCGTCGGTGCGGCGCGCTTTGGGCGCGGTGAAGATCTGCTCGGTCGGTCCGATTTCCACCAGCTCGCCGAGGTACATGAAGGCGGTGAAATTGGAAACGCGCGCCGCCTGCTGCAGGTTGTGAGTGACGATCGCGATGCAGTAGTCCTCCCGCAGACTCTGCAGCGTCTCCTCGATTCGCAGCGTGGAAATCGGGTCGAGCGCCGCCGTAGGCTCGTCGAACAGGATAACCTCGGGGCGCACCGCCAGGGTACGGGCAATGCACAGGCGTTGCTGTTGCCCGCCCGAGAGCCCGCGTCCGTCCTCGTGCAGCTTGTCCTTGACTTCCTCCCACATCGCGGCGACCCGCAGCGCCTCCTCCACCCGGTCGCCGAGCTCGCTTTGCGAGATGCGCCCCGACAGGCGCAGCCCGAAGGCCACGTTGTCGAAAATCGACATCGGAAACGGCGTGGCCTTCTGGAACACCATGCCGACCCGGAAGCGCAGCGCCGCCACGTCCACCGTCGGCGCCAGGATATCCTCGCCGTCGAGCTTCACGTCACCGGTCGCGCGGTGGCCCGGGTAGAGGGCATACATGCGGTTGAATACCCGCAGCAGCGTCGATTTGCCGCAGCCGGAGGGCCCGATGAAGGCCGTGATCCTGCGATCCGGCAGCGTGAGGCTCACGTCTTTGAGCGCATGCGCCTTGCCGTAGTAGAAATCCAGATTCCGCACTTCGAACTTGACGGCGGTGGCCGCGGCAGCGGCGGCGGCCTCGGTTCTCAGCTGTGCCTCGGAGGCGCCCATCACTGCCGGCCCCCGGGGCCGAGCGACGACACCGCGAAACGCGCGCTGATGCTCAGCACCAGAATGCTCGCGGTGATGATGAGGGCGCCGGACCAGGCGAGCTGCTGCCAGTTGGGGTACGGGCTGAGCGCAAACTGGAAGATCACCACCGGCAGATTCGCCATGGGTGCGCGCACGTCGCTGCTCCAGAACTGGTTGTTGAGCGCGGTGAACAGCAGCGGCGCCGTCTCGCCGCTGATGCGCGCGATCGCGAGCAGCAGGCCGGTCACGATGCCGCTGCGCGCAGCCGGATAGATCACGCTCGTCACCGTGCGCCAGTGATACGCGCCCATGGCGGTCGAGGCGTCCTTCATGCCCTGCGGCACGAGATTCAGCATATCCTCGGTGGTGCGTACCGTCACCGGCATGGCGATGATCGCGAGCGCCACGGCGCCGGCGATCGCCGAAAAATGCCCCATGCGCAGCACCAGCAGCTCGTACACGAACAACCCGATGATGATCGAGGGGGCGGACAGCAGCACGTCGTTGACGAAGCGGATCACGGTGCTGATGCGCGCGGCGCGGCCGTACTCCGCCAGGTAGGTGCCGGCGAGCATGCCGACGGGACCGCCGATCAGGATCCCGATCACGGTCATCACCACGCTCCCGTAGATCGCATTCAGCAGCCCGCCGCTGCCCCCCGGCGGAGGCGTCATGGCCGTGAACAGGCGCGGCGACATGCCGGCCAGGCCGCTGTGAATGAGCGTCCACAGGATCGCGCCGAGAAAGAACAGCCCGATCGCCGTGGCGAGACCCGACAGGCCGAGCGCCACGACGTTGATGACTTTGCGCAACGCGCGGCGGCTCATACCGAAGACAACGCCTTGCGCTCGAGCTGCAGCAGCATGAGGCGCGCGGCGGCGATCACCGTGAACGTGATGAGGAACAGCAGCGCCCCGAGCGCCACCAGCGAAGAGGTGTACAGATCCCCCACGGCCTCGGCGAACTCGTTGGCGATGGAAGCGGAGATGGTCGTCCCGGGAGCGAGCAGGGAGGAGCCGATGCGATGCGCGTTGCCGATCACGAAGGTGACCGCCATCGTCTCGCCGAGCGCGCGACCCAGGCCCAGCATGATGCCGCCGATCATGCCGGTGCGCGCATACGGCACGACCACCTGCCAGATGACCTCCCAGGTGGTGGCACCCAGGCCGTAGCCTGACTCCTTGAGCACGTCGGGCACGGTCTCGAAGACATCGCGCATCACGGCGGAAATGAACGGGATCACCATGATAGCGAGCACGAAACTCGCGGTCAGCACGCCGATACCGAAGGGCGGCCCCTGAAACAGCCGGCCGATCACCGGCAACGGACCGACGTGCTCGATCAGCCAGGGCTGCACGTGCCGCTGCAGCACCGGCGCCAGCACGAACAGGCCCCAGATGCCGTAAATGATGCTGGGCACCGCCGCGAGCAGCTCGATCGCCACGCCGACCGGGCGCTTGAGCCACACGGGAGCGAGCTCGGTGAGGAAAATCGCGATGCCGAAGCTCACCGGAATGGCCAGCAGCAGCGCCAGCAGCGAGGTCACCACCGTGCCATACATCGGCGCGAGCGCGCCGAATTGATCGGTCACCGGATTCCAGATCTCCCGCGTCAGGAAGGCGAGCTTGAAGTGCGCCAGCGCTGGCCAGGCCCCCACCAGCAGCGACACGGCCACTCCGCCGAGCAGCAGCAGCACCAGCAGCGCGGCCGCGAAGGTGGCGCCGCGAAACGCCCGCTCACGCAGCCGCTGCCCCGCCGCATGCTGCGGATCGATCGCAGCTACTGTGTTCATTGCGTCAGCGCTCCCGGCTCGCCGCGCAACCGGCAGGCGCTCTCATCAGCTCACATCCCCTTGATCTGCGCCTTCCAGGTCGCACGCACCTGCTGGATCACACTATCGGGCAGTGGGACGTAGTCCAGATCGGCAGCCATCTTGGCGCCGTTGCGGTAGGCCCAATCGAAGAACTTGAGGGCGGCGCTGGTTGCCGCCGGATCGGGCGGCACGCTGTATACCAGAATGAAGCTCGCACCGGTGATCGGCCAGCTCTTGTCACCCGGCTGATTGGTGAGTATCAGATGATAGCCGGCCGCGTGCGCCCAGTCGGCGTTGCCGGCGGCCGCCTGGAAAGTCTCGGCGTCGGGCGCCACGCGTTTGCCAGCGGAATTGACGAGATCCGTGTAGGCCATCTTGTTCTGCTTGGCGTAGGCGTACTCGACGTAGCCGACGGCGCCGTCGGTCTGCGCGGTCATGTTAGCGACGCCTTCGTTGCCCTTGGCGCCGATGCCCACCGGCCACTGCACGGAGGTGTTGGCGCCGATAGTGTCCTTGAACTTCGGATACGCGCTCGACAGATAGTTGGAGAACAGGAAATTGGTACCGGATCCGTCGGAGCGGTAGATGGGCGCGATGGCGGTCGCCGGCAGGGCGAGCTTGGGATTGAGCTTCGCGATGCGCGCATCGTTCCACTTGGTGATCTCACCGAGGTAGATGGCCGCCACCGTCTGACCGTCGAGCACCATCTGTCCGCCCTGCACGCCCTTGATGTTCACCACCGGCACGACACCTCCGATGATCATCGGGAACTGCACCAGTCCCGCCTGCTGCAGCTCCTCGGGCTTGAGGGGCATGTCGGAAGCGCCGAAGGTCACGGTCTTGGCCTTGATCTGCTTGATACCGCCGCCCGAGCCGATCGACTGATAGTTAAGACCGATACCCGTCTGCTGTTTATAGGCGTCGGCCCACTTCGAATAGATCGGATACGGGAAGGTCGCCCCGGCGCCTGAGATATCGGTGGCGTGCGCCGCACCGGCCAGTGCGATGAGCCAAGCCGCCGTCATCAGTGTGCGCTTAGCATTGAAAAAGCTCATGATTTGAACCCTGTCCCGCAGGCTGAACTGCTGGCGCGCATTAAATGACAATAATGTGACGCTCTCATGACAAGCATTGTCATATGTCCCTCGGATTTCGAGCGCGCACAGTGTTGCTGCGGCACTTTACAGACACGTGACGCCGAGGCTCGCTTGCCCGATGGCGGCCGGCATGCGTATAAACCCAGCGCCGCCCGTAAGCGGCTTCGGCCATCAGGCCTCCGCACCGAATGTCTCAAGCCATTGAACTGACGCAGGATCTTCTGAAACGTCGCTCGGTCACTCCGGCCGACGAAGGCTGTCAGCAGATCATGATCCAGCGCCTCGAGGCTGCCGGCTTCCATACCGAGCCGCTGCCGTTCGGCAACGTTGAGAACTTCTGGGCCCGGCGGGGACATGCCGGGCCGGTATTCTGCTTCGCCGGACATACGGATGTCGTGCCGACCGGTCCGCTGGAGGAATGGCATAGCGACCCGTTCTTGCCCGCGATCCGCGACGGCATGCTCTATGGCCGCGGCGCGGCGGACATGAAGAGCGGGCTCGCGGCGATGGTGACCGCGACCGAGGAGTTCGTCGACACCTGGCCCGGCCACGGCGGCTCGATTGCCTTCCTGATCACGAGCGACGAGGAAGGACCTTCGGTCGACGGCACGCGGCGCGTCGTGCAGATCCTGCGCGAGCGCGGCGAGCACATCGACTGGTGTGTGGTCGGGGAGCCCTCGAGCGAGGCCTCGATCGGTGACACCATCAAGGTCGGCCGCCGCGGCTCCCTCAGCGGGCGGCTCACCGTGCACGGGGTACAAGGTCACGTCGCCTACCCGCAGCTCGCAGAGAATCCAGTGCACGCCTTCGCGCCGGCACTCGCCGATCTCACGACTCGCACGTGGGACGAGGGCACGGAGCATTTCCAGCCGACAACGTTTCAGGTCTCGAATCTCAACGCCGGCACCGGAGCGCCGAACATCATCCCCGGGGAGCTCAAGGCGCGCTTCAACCTGCGGTATTCGCCCGTGCAGACCCTCGAGAAGCTCAAGGGGACTGTCGAGCAGATCCTGCGCCGCCACGGCGTGCGCTACACACTCGAGTGGTACCTCTCCGGCAAGCCGTTCTACACGCCCCCCGGTCCGCTCTCGCGCGCCGTGTCCGCGGCAGTGGCCGAGGTCACCGGCGTACCACCGAAGCTCTCGACCGGCGGCGGAACGTCCGACGGTCGCTTCATCGCCCCCCTTGGCGCGCAGGTGGTGGAACTCGGCGTCGTCAGCGCCACGATTCATAAGGTCGACGAGTGCGTGCGCGTGGCGGACATCGATGCCCTGCACCGCATGTACTTCAATGTGCTGCGCAACCTGCTGCGCGCCTAGCGGGCTGCGCGCCTAGCGGGCTGCGCGCCTAGCGGCTGAGCGACTAGCGGGGCCGCGGCGCCGTCGGCCTGAGGTTGGCGAGGACCCCCGCTCCGCCGAGCAGCAGCGTCCAGATCAGCACCCATGCCGGCATGGCGAGACCGAGGAAGCGCCAGTTCACCTCACCGCACTCCCCGCTCCCGGTGAGCACCTTGCGGATGACCTGCGACAGCGGCATGAACTTGAGCAGCGTGCCGAGCGGCGCACCGCAGGACGGCAGCGTCCCCGGAGGCAGGCTTTGTATGTACACGTGCCGCGCCGCGACCGCGAGCGTTGCGAGCGCCGCCAGTCCGATGAGCAACGCGTGAGCGTAGCGGCCGCGGCCGCGCGGGTGGTGCAGCGCTGCCGCGAGGAACGCGAGCCCCAGCAGCGCGATGCCGATACGCTGGAAGATGCACAGCGGGCATGGATCGAGCCCACCGCGAAGCTGCGCATACAGCGCGTAGGCGAGCATCGCCGCACACACGGCGAAGCCGGCGAGATTGAGCACACGGCGGTCGGGCACGCGTTGGTCGAGCGGCGGATGCCTGGGTCAGGCGGACGCCGGCGGCGGGGCGGCGGCGGCCTCGCCGCGCAGCTCGCGCTCGACGTCATCGAGCGAGGTGTGGCGGATGTCCTTGCCGTGCACCATGTAGATCACGTATTCGCTGATGTTCTTGGCGTGATCACCGATGCGCTCGAGGGCGCGAACCACCCACATGACATCGAGCGCGCGGCGGATGGTGCGCGGGTCCTCCATCATGAACGTGATGCTCTGGCGCTGGATCGCCTCGTACTCCTCGTCCACCAGGCGGTCCTGGCGCGCCACCCGCAGCGCCGATTCCACGTCCATGCGCGCGAAGGCGTCGAGCGCATCGTGCACCATCTCCGACACCACGCGGCCGAGGTGCTTGATCTCGCGGTACTTGTCCGCCGGGCGCTCCATGGTCGCCAGGCGCGAGGCGATGTAGCCGATCTTCTCGCCCTCATCGCCGATGCGCTCGAGATCGGTGATGGTCTTGATGATTGCCACGATGACCCGCAGGTCGCCGGCGGCCGGGGCGCGCGTGGCGAGGATGCGGCTGCACTCCTCGTCGATGGCGACCTCCATGGCATTCACCTGATAGTCGTCCATCGCGACGGATTCGCCGAGCGAGCTGTCGCCCTCGACCAGCGCGCTGATCGCCTTCTGCAGCTGCTGCTCGACGAAGCCACCCATGCCGAGCACCTTGCTGCGCACACGCTCGAGGTCCTCGTTGAAGCGGCGCGAGATGTGATGGCTGAGGTCGGCGGTTTCCATCAGTTGGAGTCCCGGGCTTCGCTGGTCGGCCGGCGTACGGCGGTACGCGCGATCATAGCGGAACTGCGGCCAACGGCCAGCCTCGCGCGCGCCGCCAGCGGAATCGGCGCCAGCCCCGCGAGAAACTGGGCACTGGCGGCCTCCCAGCTGAACGCGGCCGCGCGCGCGGCGCACTCCCGCCGATCCAGTCGCACAGCCGAGCCTATCGCGACGCGCAGGTCCGTGTGCAGGACACCGGTCACACCCTGCTCGATGACATCGAGCGGCCCCGGGACCGGGAAGGCCGCCACCGGCACCCCGCAGGCAAGCGCCTCGATCATCGCCAGCCCGAAGGTATCGGTGAGGCTCGGAAACACCAGTACGTCGGCGCCCGACAGCAGCGCCGCGAGCTCCTCGCCGAAGCGGTAGCCGGTGAAGACCACACCCGGATAACGCGCACTCAGCGCGCCGCGCTCGGGTCCGTCACCGACCATCATCTTGGTGCCCGGCACCTGCAGTTCGAGGAACGCCGCGAGGTTTTTCTCCACGGCGAGACGACCGACGCAGGCCATGATCGGCCGGGGAAGCGCGGCGAGCAGCGGATGGGCTGCGAGCGGACGGAAGGTGCGCAGGTCGACCCCCCGCCGCCACAGGTGCAGGCGCCGGAATCCGCGGGCAGACAGCTGCGTTTCCAGCGTGGCGCTGCTCACGAAAGTGCGCTGGGCGGCGCCGTGGAAATGGCGCAGCCAGGCGTAGCTCACGGCGAGCGGGATCGGCCAGCGCGCCCGCAGGTATTCCGGATAGCGTGTGTGGTAGGAGGTGGTGAAGGGTACGCGGCGCGCGCGGCAGATTCCCCGCACTGCCAGCCCCAGTGGCCCCTCGGTGGCGATGTGAATCGCGTGCGGGCGGAAGGCGCGCAGCTCCCGTGCCAGGTGCGCGCCGGGGGAGACGGCGAGGCGGATCTCGGGATAACTCGGACACGGAAGGCAAGGCAGGCCCTGGGGCGAGAGGACACGTACGTCGTGGCCGAGGGCGGCCAGCGTCGCGGCAGTCGCTTTGAGGGTGGTGACGACGCCGTTGATCTGGGGCGCCCAGGCGTCGGTGACGAGCGCGATCCTCACGCGGCGTCCGCGACCATCGGCACGGCGGCGCGCACGCGCGCCATCGGCGGATGCGGCCAGCGCAGCAGCTTGAGCTCGCCGCGCTCGCTCTCGAGCAGCGCGGTGCAGGATTCCACCCAGTCGCCAGTGTTGCCGTAGAGCGTGCCGGCGATGTGCTTGAGGTTGGCGCGATGAATGTGGCCGCAGACCACGCCGTCGTAGCCGTGGGCGCGCGCGTGGCGGGCAGCCAGGTGCTCGAACATCTCGATGTAGCGGAGGCTCGTGCCGGTACAGAGCTTGAGCCGCTCGGCGAGCGGCCAGTAGGGCTTACCGAGTGCGCGACGCAGGTTGTTGACACGGTGGTTGACGCCCACCAGCGCGCCGTGCAGCACATCCCCGAGGCGCGTCAGCCATCGCGGGCAGGGCAGCACGTCGTCGAACTGGTCCCCGTGCAGCACCAGCAGCCGCTCGCCGCGCGCCGTGCGATGCACCCACTCGCGGTGCACCTCGAACTGCCCCTGCAGCATCTGTGCGAGCATCGCCAGACTCGCATCGTGGTTGCCGGGAATGTAGATGAGGCGGGTACCGGCGCGCTGCCGGGCGAGGAGCGTGCGCACCACCTGCGTGTGGTCGGTGGTCCAGAACGCCCGCCGCGCCAGGCTGAGCGCATCCACGATGTCGCCGACCAGCACGATGCGCTCGGCCTCGACGCCGTGGAGGAACTCACTCAGCTCGCGTGCGCGCGTGTGCCGGTAACCGAGGTGGATGTCCGACAGAAATAGCGTGCGGGCCTTGGTCCGCCCGCCGCGGGGGTCGCCGCTTGCCATGGCCATCCTCAGCTCGTCCTGGGCTGTTGGTGGGCCTGCCTAGGTTGGTACGGTGGTGTGTCTGTTCCGTGACACTCAGAATAAATATTTCTTACGAATTAATAAGTTGCACGCCACATCTAAGCTATCGCTGCGCTCGGAGCGCGCGCCGCCGGGGCGATGCGCTCGGCGGGGAAGTGACAGGTGAAAGTGCTGCCGGCTCCGAGCGTGCTCTGCACCTCGAGCATGGCGCCATGCCGCTGCAGCACGTGCTTGACGATCGCAAGCCCGAGGCCCGAACCGCCGGTCGCGCGCGAGCGCCCCGCATCGACGCGGTAGAAGCGTTCCGTCAGCCGCGGGATATGCTCCGGCGGGATCCCCATCCCAGTGTCGCTGACGGCGAAGTGGCCGCCGTCCTCGTCCACCCACCAGCGCATCTCGATCGCGCCCTCCGCCGGGGTGTACTTGGCGGCGTTGTCGACCAGATTGGAGAATGCCGAGTGAATCTCCGGCTCATCGCCGATCAGCGGGGCGGCGGAGTCGATGCGCACCCGCACGTCGCGCGGATGCACGGCCCGCGCCAGTACGTCCTTGCGCAGCAGCGCGAGCAGCGCCGCGACGTCGATCGGTTTACCGCCGACGACCGCATCGCTCTCCTCGAGCCGCGACAACTCGAGCAGATCGCGGATGATGGTGGTCATGCGCTCGGCCTGGCGGCGCATCTCTGCGATCGGCCCCTGCAGGTCGGCGTCCAGCATCGCGTCCTGGCCGAGCGTTTCCAGGTATCCCGAGATCACCGTGAGCGGGGAGCGCAGCTCGTGCGAGGCGTTGGCGACGAAGTCGCGGCGCACCGCCTCGAGGCGCATCTGGCGCGACACGTCGTTCACCAGCAGCAGCAGCTGACCGTCGCCGTAGGGCGCGACCTGCATCGACAGGTAACAGTCCTCTGCGGTGGTCGGGCGGATAACCACCGAATTGGAGTAGTCGCGGCCGGCGAGGTAACGCACGAACTCGGGTTCCCGCAACAGATGCTCGATCCGCAGGCCGAGATCGGCCGTGCGGCGCAGATTCAGCAGCCGCGCGGCCATGCGGTTGAACCACACGATCTCGCGCTGCGCGTTGAGGATGACCACCCCGTTCGGCAGCGCCGCCGTAGAGCGTTGCAGCTGGCGCATGAGCTGCACGAAGCGTTGCTTGTGGAAGCGTTTGCGCCGGTGCAGGCGCACGATCTGGGCGATGATCTCGCCCCACACCCCACCGAAGTCAGGCGGATCGGCGTAGCTGCGATGCCGCAGCCACCACTCGAGTCGAAACAGGTTGACGAGCACCCAGGCGAGGTGCAGCGCGAGCGCTGCGGCAAGCCCGGCCCAGAGATTGCCGAACAGCCCGCCGACACCGCAGCCGACGAGCACGGTGCCGAGCAGCCGACCCGCCGCGAACCACCACGCCTGTGTCGCGGGTTCCATGGATGCTCGCGTGCCTCTAGGAAGCTATAGCGTCCGTGCCGAGAAACGATAGCCCGAGCCGCGGACGGTCTGTACGAAGCGATCGTACCCGAAATCCTCGAGCGCCTTGCGCAGCCGGCGGATGTGCACGTCGATGGTGCGCTCCTCGACATACACGTTGCCGCCCCAGATCCGGTCGAGCAGCTGATCGCGGGTGTAGACGCGCTCCGGGTGAGTCATGAAGAACTCGAGCATGCGGTACTCGGTGGGACCGAGCGCCACGGTGCGCTCTCCCACCATCACGCGGTGGCTGCCCTGATCGAGGATCAAGCCCTCGAACTCGATCATCTCCTCGCCGCCGTTGCCCGCGCTCCGGCGCAGCACGGCATTGATGCGTGCCAGGAGTTCCCGCGGCGAGAACGGCTTGGTGACATAGTCGTCCGCGCCGCCTTCGAGTCCGGCGACCTTGTCCCCCTCCTCGGCGCGCGCCGTCAGCATGATCACCGGCAGCTCACGCGTCTCACGGTCGCGCTTCAGCGACCGCGTCAGCTCGAGCCCGCTCATGTCGGGCAGCATCCAGTCGACCAGTACCAGGTCCGGTCGCGCATCCGCCAGCGCCGCTCGTGCAGTGCGGCAATCCTCTGCCTCCCGCACCTCGAAGCCGGCGCGCTTGAGGCCGAAGGCGATCATCTCGCGGATCGGCCGCTCATCCTCGACGATCAATACCTGTTTGGCGGGCATTGTGTGGCAGCCTGCGGGAGCGCGGCTATTAGAGAGGCACCATGTTGCAGATTCATGACAGCGTAAAGAACGACGCCGGATCAATGACTCAGGCCGGGCGGGTCACGTCCTCCCGCAGGTAGACCGGCAGCGCCTCCTCCGGCGGGCGCACCCGACCGGCCGCCACCTCGGCAGCCGCCAGAGCCGCGATCTCGCGCGCGCGCGGCAGAAGCTCCGGGAGAACGCGGTGCGCCCCGGCGGCGACGGTCGCGCGCAGCCGCGGGTAAGCCGCAAAACCCGAGCCGGCGGCGCACAGACGCGGCGCCGCAGGCACTGGTGCTGCGCTGCGAGCCTGAGCGTGAGCTGTGCCGTACCAGTCCTCCGGCAGCTGCACCCCGCCGGGCTCGCCGACCTGCTCATCGCCCACCGCCGCTGCGAGGCCATCGGCGGCCCGCGTGAAGCAGCCCCAATAAACCTCGTGCAGGCGCGCGTCGCTGCACACCAGCACCCGGTCACTCGTCGGCTCGCTCTCCAGGACGCGCTGCGCGAGCGCGCGCAGGTCGGAGATCGGTACGACGGGCAGGCCGGCGCCGAAAGCCAGCCCCTGTGTGACGCTCGCCGCCAGGCGGACACCGGTGAACGCGCCGGGGCCCCGGCCGAACGCGATCGCGCTCAGCGCCGCGAGCGTCACGCCGGCCTCGGCCAGCAGCTCATCGACCATGGGCAGGAGGTGCTCGGCGTGCCCGCGCTCGAATACGCTCTCGCGTGCGAGGATGCGCGCTCCTATAAGGAGCGCCGCCGAGCAGTTCTCGGTAGCCGTGTCGATCGCGAGAATCCTCATGGCGCAGCCGCGGCCCGCGCACCGGGCAGCACGCGCGGTGCGTGCCGGGCGAGAAAGCGCCTGGCCTCGAGAGCGTCGTGCGTCACGGTCATGGTCGGAAGTGCTGCGAGGAAGACGCGGCCGTAGCCACGCGCGAGCATGCGCGGGTCACAGATCGCCACCACACCGTAATCGTCCTCGCTGCGGATCAACCGGCCGGCTCCCTGCTTGAGGGCCAGCGCGGCCTCCGGCAGCTGATAGTCGAGAAACGCATTGGCGCCGGTGGCGGTGAGGTGCTCGATGCGCGCGCGCACCAGCGGGTCTTCCGGGGAGGCGAACGGGAGCTTCTCGATGACCACCAGGCGCAGCGCTTCGCCTTTGACGTCCACGCCTTCCCAGAAGCTCGCCGTGCCGAGCAGCACGCCGTTGCCGTCCGCGCGGAATTCCTGCAGGAGCCGCTCGCGTGGCGCCTCGCCCTGCACGAACAGCCGGTACGGCGGGTCCTGCGTCCAGCGTGCCCGCAGCAGGACAGCCGCCTGAGAGAGGGCCCGGTGGCTGGTGAACAGCACGAAGGCGCCGCCGCGCGCGGCATCGATGAGCGGCACTGCGGTATCGATGACCGCTGCCACGTAGCCGGCCGATGAGGGCGCGGGCAGCCCTGCGGGCAGATACAAAAGAGACTGCCGCTCATGGTCGAAGGGGCTGTCGATGCGCAGCGTCGCCGCCTCGCCGAGACCCAGTCTGCCGGTGAAATGGCCGAACTGCTCGCCGAGAGACAGCGTGGCCGAGGTGAATATCCAGGCGCCGCGGCGTGAGCTCACCAGGGTGCGGAAGCGCTGCGAGATGTCGAACGGCATGAGACTCAGGGTGAGGCCGCGTGCAGTGACCTCAAGCGTGCGGGCACCTTCGTCGGCCTCGACCGCCGCCAGCCGCGCCAGGCTCGCCGCCAGCTCCGCCGCGCGCTCCGCGAGCGGCACGACGGCACCCGCTGCGCTGCCGGGCGCAACGGTCGCCGACAGATCTTCCAGTGCCTCGATCAGCGCCTGCACGCCCTCGCCCGGGCCGGAGCTGCCCGGCGTCCACGACACCCGGCCGGAGACTCCGCCCACCGCGCCGCGCAGCTCGCGCAACGCTTCGTCCGCGGCACGCAGCGCCGCCGCCGCCGCTGCCGGCAGCCCCGGCGGCGCCCCGGCGTGCGCTGCCTGCGCCAGCAGCTCGACGCGCAGGTCCCGCAGCAGCGTCTCGATCTGGCGCGTGCTCACACTGGCGCCGAAGAACTGCGTAGCGAGATCCGGAATCTGGTGCGCTTCATCGAGAATCACCGCATCCGCGGACCCGAGCAGGTCGCCGAAGCCGTCCTCCTTCAACGCCAGATCCGCCAGCAGCAGGTGGTGGTTGACGATGACGATGTCCGCCTCCAGCGCCTCACGCCGTGCCAGCGCCACGTGACAGCGCGCAATCTCCGGACAACGCACGCCGAGGCAGCTCTCGCGCGTGGAGGTGACCTGGCCCCACACCGGATGGCTGTCCGACAGTCCGCGCACCTCGGCGAGATCGCCGCGACGGGTGGTGCGCGCCCAGCGCCGGATGCGTGCCAACATGGACTGCGAGCCGCGCGGCAGTGGCGACTCCACGAGCGGCAGCTGCTCGGCCGCCTCCCCGGCCTGCGCCACGCGGTAGCGGCACAGGTAGTTCGCGCGGCCCTTGAGCAGGGCGACGCGCGCCGGGCGACCCAGCGCGGCGCCAACCAGCGGCAGGTCCTTGGAGTACAGTTGATCCTGCAGCGTACGCGTGCCGGTGGAGATCAGCACGCGCGCGCCCGAGAGCAGCGCCGGCACCAGGTAGGCGAAGGTCTTGCCGGTGCCGGTACCCGCCTCCACGACCAGGGACTCGCGGGCGGCGAGCGCCTGGGCGACGCGCTGCGCCATGCGCAGCTGCTCGCGCCGCACCTTGAAGTCCGGCAGCGCCCGTTCGAGCGGTCCGCCGTGACCGAATATGTCTTCAAGATCCAACATGTCGGATGGTGCCCGTGCGAGCGCCGGGAAACGATCCTGCCGCGCGCGCGCGGCGCCTGTCGAGGCCTATATCTTCCTGAAATTCCTGCAAACTGGTACGCGCGGCGGTATTGGACGACAATATTCAGCGCGCTGCTACTTTAGCAGGGCGACAGACCTGCCCGGGATATAATCAATCTCTTAACCGAGCGCCACCGGAAGGATAGAACCGGCCCGATGGCTACTGCCGCACACACGCTGAGCCCGCTTGCCGATCTGAGTCGCGCCGTGGCCGAGTGGGTCGGTACGGTGCGCGAGCTGACTCAACCACGCGCCGTTCACTGGTGCGAGGGCACTGAAGCCGAAGCACGCCAGCTGACCACGCAGCTGCTGCGCAGCGGAGAGCTCGTCGCACTCAACGCCGATCAGTTCCCCGGCTGCCACCTGTATCGTTCGGCGCCGAACGACGTGGCGCGCGTCGAGCACCTCACCTACATCTGCACCCGCTCGCAGGAGGACGCCGGTCCCAACAATCATTGGATGGATCCGCAGCAGGCACACGCGAAGATGCGCGAGCTGTTCCGCGGCTGCATGCGCGAGCGGACCCTTTACGTCGTTCCGTACTGCATGGGCCCCAGCGACTCGCCGCTGGCGCGCTGCGGTGTAGAGATCACCGACAGCCCCTACGTCGTACTCAACATGCTCGTCATGACACGCGCCGGGCGCGCGGCACTCGAGCGCATCGCACGCGGAGACAGCTTCGTGCGCGGCCTGCACTCGATCGGCGAGCTCGATCCCGAGCGCCGCTTCATCATGCACTTCCCGGAGGAGCTCGCGATCGAGAGCTTCGGCTCCGGCTACGGCGGCAACGCGTTGCTCGGCAAGAAATGCCACGCGCTGCGCATTGCCAGCTGGCAGGCGCGCAGCGAGGGCTGGCTCGCCGAGCACATGCTGATCGTCGGACTGCAGAATCCGCGCGGCGAAACCCACTATCTCGCCTGCGCCTTTCCGTCGGCCTGCGGCAAGACCAATCTCGCCATGCTGATCCCGCCCGCCTCGCTCCCGGGCTGGCGGGTCCTCACGGTGGGCGACGACATCGCCTGGCTCCATCCGGGCGAGGACGGACGATTGTGGGCGATCAATCCCGAGGCGGGCTACTTCGGGGTGGTGCCCGGAACCAATCCGCGGACCAACCGCAATGCGTACGAGATGATCCGCCGCGATACGCTGTTCACCAACGTGGCGCTCACCGCAGACAGCCAGCCGTGGTGGGAAGGTCTCGACAGCGGCAAGCCGGTGCTCGACTGGCAGGGCCGCCCCTACGATCCGGCACGCGGCCCGGCCGCGCATCCCAACTCGCGCTTCACCGTGTCGGCGCGGCGCAATCCGTCGTGGTCACCGCATTCCGAGGACGCGCAGGGGGTGCCCATTGCGGCGCTGGTATTCGGCGGCCGCCGGCGCGAAGTCGCACCATTGGTCTACGAGGCGCGCGATTGGCGCCACGGCGTGCTGGTCGGCGCGTCGCTCGCCTCGGAGACCACCGCAGCCGCAGTCGGACAGGTGGGCGTAACGCGGCGTGACCCGATGGCCATGCAGCCGTTCTGCGGCTACAACTTCGGCGACTACTGGCAGCATTGGCTCGACGTCGGCGCGCGGCTCGCGCGGCCGCCGCGCATCTACCACGTCAACTGGTTCCGCCGCGACGCACAGGGCAGGTTCCTGTGGCCCGGGTACGGCGAGAATCTGCGGGTACTGACGTGGATGCTGGAGCGCTGTGCCGGCCGGGCCGCAGCGGTGGACTCGCCCATCGGCTGGCTGCCGCGCCCGCAGGAGCTCGATCTGCGCGGGCTCGAGCTCGGCTCCGGGGCGCTCGAGGCGCTGCTGACGATCGATCGGACGCTGTGGCGCAAGGAAGCCGCCGACCTGCGCGAGTACCTGAGCTGCTACGGCAGCCGCCTGCCGCCGGCGCTGCTGGCGGAGCTTACGGCCACGGAGCAGCGCCTCGGGTGAGCGGCGGCGAGCGCGACCCGGCGCCGCGACCGGAGCCCCACGAAATCAAGCATCTTGACTGACGGCGTGTACCCGCTCGACACGGCGGGCTTGCTTTCGTGGGGCGGTCTTCAGCCCTCTTCGCAGCTGAAACGGATCGTCTGCGGGGAGCCCTGCTCGGGCAGGCGCCCGAGTCCGATCATCCCCTGACCCCGGATCTGCAGACTGTCGCGCCGCACGAACGACTCCTCGCCGTCGGCGCTCTGCACGAAGGTGCCATTGGTGCTCTGATCGATCAGCACGAACTTGTTGCGGTTGATCTCGATGCGCGCGTGCAGGCGCGAGATGAGATTACCCTTGACGACCACGTCGTTGTCCTCGGCACGGCCGATGGTGATGCTCGAGTGCCGTTCATCGACCAGCAGCTCGCGATCGTCGCAGCGCAGGCGCAGCCGCATCGCGCGCGCCGGGCGCGCCTCGATGGCGATTCCCGGCACCATGCTGGTCACGTCTTCCGTCTGCCACAGCACCTCGTAAAGCGCGACCTCGCTGCCCTGGCCCTTGAGTGTCGCGATGTCGATCTGGCGGCACGACGCGCGCCATTCGGGGGAGAGCTTGTCCACCGTCGCGGCCGTGGTGATGATCTGTCCCGCCTTGGCCTGGCTGGTCATGCGGTTGGCGGTGTGCACGGCGGCGCCAAACACGTCGCGATTCTCCAGCATCACCGGGCCGAAATGACAACCGATGCGGATGGCGACCGGCTGGCCGTCGACCTTGAGCTGCGCGTGCGTGGAGATCTGCTGCTGCATCTGCGCGGCCGCGTTGAGCGCGGCATCGGCGCTCGGGAAAGTCGCCATGACCTCATCGCCCATGGTCTTGATCACCGTGCCCTGGCGCTGCTCGGTAGCGGTGCGCATCACCTCGATACAGATCGCCACCATGTCGCGCGCCCGCACGTCCCCCATAAGGTCGTAAAGCCGCGTCGATCCGACGACGTCGGCGAACAGGATGGCGAGTTCGATGTCCTTGCCCATGAGCGCGCCTTTGATTATACGCAAGCGCCCCCGGGCTGCTACTGACCTGACCTGAGCAGGCCTGCGCCTCTGCAGGCTTGCGGCTGACTAGGTTTTTGCGACTGACTCGGCCGGCGTCTTCGGTCCCGTGGGGATCGCTCGTCGCAACAGCTCGGCGTCCGCATCGAGCGCCCGCACCCCCTCGCTCAGGGTGCGCCGGTACTCGCGTGCGCCCGGCTCACCCGCGTACAGGCCGAGCATGTGTCGTGCGATCGGCGCGAGGCGCCCGCCGCGCGCGAGCTCGCGCGCGGCGTACCGCTGCATCCGCTCGATCAAGGCCTCACGCGTCGGCAGCGCTGCTTGTTCCGGATGCAGAACCCGGTGCAGCTCGGCCAGCACGAACGGCCGGTGATAGGCCTCGCGCCCGAGCATGACGCCGTCGCACCAAGTGAGCGCCTCGAGCACCGCACGCGGCTCGCGCAGCCCGCCGTTGACCACGACCGGCAGCGCCGGGAAGGCGCCCTTCAGCCGGCGCACGACGTCGTAGCGCAGCGGTGGGACTTCGCGATTGTCCTTGGGCGAGAGCCCTCCAAGCACCGCCTTGCGCGCGTGGATGATCGCCACCGCACAGCCGGCCGCCCGCACGCCGGCTACGAACGCGCACAGGGCGGCGAAGTCGCTGTCGTCGTAAAGCGCCACCGCGCCGGAAAGCCGGCGGCCGACAGCGCTCACGACGCCGATGCGCATCTTCACCGTTACCGGCACGCCTACCGCCGCGTGCATCGCTGCCACACAGTCGGCCACCCGCGCCGGCTCCTTCATCAGGCAGGCGCCGAAGGCACCGCTCGCCACGCGCTCGCTCGGGCAGCCGCAGTTGAGGTTGATCTCGTCGTAGCCGGCCTCTTCCCCGGCGCGCGCCGCGGCGGCGAGCTCGCGCGGTGCGCTGCCGCCCAGCTGCAGTGCCAGCGGATGCTCCTCCGGATCGAACGCCAGCAGCCGCGCGCGGTCGCCGCGCACGATCGCGGCCGCAGTGATCATCTCGGTGTACAGCAGCACGTCAGCGGAGAAGCCCCGCAGAAAATAGCGGCAATGACGGTCGGTCCAGTCCATCATGGGAGCGAC
>DASPPI010000128.1:0-14103 GCA_035625615.1 Steroidobacteraceae bacterium
CGTGACCGATGCGACGCTGACCTTCCCGATGCTGACGCGCGGCGGCCGCGAGGTGTCGGCGGCGGAGATCCGCGAGCGTACCGAGATGGTGCTCGACGGCCGCTTCGCCCAGATCGTCTCGACCGCCGACGCGCTGGCCTGAGGCCGCCGCGGGCTTCTTAGTAGATCGCGATCTCGCGCCTGCCGTGCGCGTCGCGCGCACCGCGAAACATGCCCTCGGTGCTGAACTCCATCACCAGCCGTCCGTCGCGGTCGACCGCGATCAGTCCGCCGTCGCCACCGAGGCTGCGCAGGATGTCGTGCAGCAGCTCGTGCACCGCCTGCTGCAGCGTGAGGCCGCGGTACTCGACCGCGGCGCACACGTGGTGCGCGGCCACCGCGCGGATGAAGTACTCCCCGTGCCCGGTGGCCGACACTGCGCACACGCCGTTCTTGGCGTAGGTGCCGGCGCCGACGATCGGGGAGTCGCCCACCCGCCCCGGGCGCTTGTTGGTCAGACCGCCGGTGGACGTGGCCGCCGCCAGGTTGCCGCCGGCATCGCGCGCCACGGCGCCCACGGTGCCCTGAGGGGACGGCGGCACGAGGTCCGAGACGCGCTGGCCGCGCTGCTCGAACTCGAGCTGCTCCACGCGCTCCGCCGTGCGGAAGTAATGATTCGGCACCAGCGTGAACTCCTCCTCCAGCGCGAATTCCTCGGCGCCCGAGCCTACCAGCAGCACGTGGCGCGACTTCTCCATCACCCGCCGCGCCAGCTCGATCGGGTTCCTCACGTGGCGCACCGAGGCCACCGCCCCGGCGCGCATCTGCCGGCCGTCCATGATGGCGGCGTCGAGCTCGGCGGCGCCCTCGCGGGTGAGCGCCGCGCCGCGGCCGGCGTTGAACGAGCCGTCGTCCTCGAGAATGCGCACCGCCGTCGCCACGGCGTCGAGACTGCTGCCGCCGCGCTCGAGTACGGCATAGCCCGCGTCGAGCGCAGCTTCGAGGCCGGCGCGGTAGGCGCGCTCGCGCTCAGCCGGCAGGCTCGCGCGCGGCACGGCGCCGGCGCCGCCGTGGATGGCGATGGCGTACATGGGCACTCCTTCACCTGGCTTTCGCGTCGCGGTACATGGCGATCTCGCGCAGCCCGCGCGAGTTGCGCGCGCCGCGGAACATGCCGACGCTGTTGAAGTCCATGGCGATATGGCCGGCCGGGTCGAGCGCGATCACCCCGCCTTGCCCGCCGGCGCGCTGCAGCTTCTCGTGAATCACCTCGTGCACGGCCTGCGCGAGCGCGACCTGCCGGTACTGCATCAGCGCGCACACGTCATAGGCGACCACCTGACGGATGAAATACTCGCCCTGGCCGGTGCCGGACACCGCGCAGCCGCGGTTGTTGGCGTAGGTGCCGGCGCCGATGAGCGGCGAGTCTCCGACGCGCCCCCAGCGCTTGTTGGTGAGGCCTCCGGTGGAGGTGGCGGCGGCGAGGTCGCCGGCGCGGTCGAGCGCGACCGCGCCCACCGTGCCCATGCTGTTCGCTCCCGCGCTGCCGTGCGCGTGCGTCGTCGGGGTGCCCGGCTGGCGCGCCGCCTCCGCGCGCCGCTCCTCCTCGAGCTCGCGCTCGCGCGCCTCGACGCGAAAGTAGCTGCGCGGCATCAGCACCATGCCCTGCTCCAGCGCGAAGTCCTCGGCACCCTCGGCCACCAGCAGCACGTGCGGGCTCCTCTCCATCACCAGCCGGGCGAGCTCGATGGGGTTCTTGATGTGGCGCACCGCGGCCACCGCGCCGGCGCGCGGGCCGCTGCCGTCCATGATGGCGGCGTCGAGCTCCGCATCGCCCTCGTGGTTGAGCACCGCCCCGCGCCCGGCGTTGAACTGCGGGTCATCCTCCATGGTGCGCACCGCCGCCGTCACGGCATCGAGACTCGAGCCGCCGCGCTCGAGCACGGCGTAGCCGGCATCGAGCGCCGCCGCGAGGCCGGCGCGGTAAGAAGCTTCCTTCGCGGGCGTCATCTTCGCGGGCTCGATGACCCCGGCGCCGCCGTGGATGGCGATGGCGATGGGCGGGGCGGCGCGCGCCGGCCCGGGCGGGGCGACCGCCGCGGCGAGCAGGACCAGGCACGGCAGGGCGGGTGGTCGGCGCGACATCACTTACTCCCAGCGGCTATTATCGAAGCGCTCACCCAGCATGCGCGTGCCCGCAAGGGCGCTCCCTGACATCGGACGGTAGATATTAGAGTGAAAGCCGCGACGCCGCAGCGGATCCGCAGTCTGTTGGTCGCCAACCGCGGCGAGATCGCCATCCGTGTCATGCGCGCGGCGAACGAGCTCGGGCTACGCACCGTGGCGGTGTACTCGCAGGAGGACCGCTTCTCGCTGCACCGGACCAAGGCGGACGAGTCCTACCTGGTGGGCCGCGACCGCGGACCGGTGCAAGCGTATCTGGACATCGACGACATCCTGCGCGTCGCGCGCGAGGCGCAGGTGGATGCGATCCACCCCGGCTACGGCTTCCTGGCGGAGAACCCCGAGCTGGCGCGCGCCTGCGCGCGCTGCGGCGTGGTGTTTGTCGGCCCGGAGGCTGACACCATGGCGCTGCTCGGCAACAAAGTGGCGGCGCGCGAGCTGGCGGTCAGCGCCGGCGTGCCGGTGATGCCGGCGACGCCGCCGCTGCCCGCCGACCCGCGCGAGTGCGCGCGCCTGGCCGAGAGCATCGGTTATCCGCTGATGCTCAAGGCCAGCTGGGGCGGCGGGGGACGCGGCACACGGATCGTGACGGATGAGGCGGGGCTCGCCGAGCTCGTGCCGGTGTGCCGCCGCGAAGCGCGGGCTGCCTTCGGCAACGACGAGGTGTATCTCGAGAAGCTCGTGCGCCGCGCGCGCCACGTCGAGGTGCAGATCCTCGGCGATGCCTACGGCAACCTGGTGCACCTCTTCGAGCGCGACTGCACCATGCAGCGCCGCAACCAGAAGGTGGTGGAACGCGCAGCGGCGGTGTTCCTCACCGACGCGCAGCGCGGGCAGCTGTGTGAGGCGGCGCTCGCCATCGGCCGCGCGGCGCACTACCGCAACGCCGGCACCATCGAGTTCCTGCAGGATGCGGACAGCGGACGCTGCTATTTCATCGAGGTGAATCCGCGCATCCAGGTCGAACACACGGTCACCGAAGAGGTCACCGGCATCGACCTGGTGAAGGCGCAGATCCGCATCGCCCAGGGCGCACGTCTCGGCTCGCCCGAGAGCGGCGTGCCGCCGCAGGCCGACATCCGCATCAGCGGCCACGCCCTGCAGTGCCGCATCACCACCGAGGACCCGGAGAACGCCTTCATCCCCGACTACGGCAAGATCTCCGCCTACCGCAGCCCCGCGGGCTTCGGCATCCGCCTGGATGCCGGCACGGCCTACACCGGTGCCATCATCACGCGCTCCTACGACTCGCTGCTGGTCAAGGTGACCGCCTGGGCGCCGACGCCGGAGGAGACCATCGCGCGCATGCACCGGGCGCTGTGGGAGTTCCGCATCCGCGGCGTGGTGACCAACCTGCGCTTCCTCGATCAGCTCATCACGCACCCGCGCTTCGCCTGCGCCGACTACACGACGCGCTTCATCGACGAGACGCCGGAGCTGTTCCGCTCACCCGCCAAGCGCGATCGCGCCACACGCCTGCTCAGCTACCTCGGCGCCACCGTCGTCAACGGCAACCCGGAAGTGAAGGGCCGCGCGCGTCCGGCGCAGTTCGTCACGCCCCGGCTGCCGTCCGCGTCGCTGCCGCCGCCGCCTCCCGGCACCAAGCAGAAGCTCGACGAGCTCGGCCCCGAGCGGTTCGCCCAGTGGATGCTGCGCGAGCAGCGCGTGCTCCTCACCGACACCACCATGCGCGATGCCCACCAGTCGCTGCTGGCGACGCGGCTACGTACGCTCGACATGGTGGGCATCGCTCCCTACTACGCGAGCCTCGTGCCGCAGCTGTTCTCGGTGGAGTGCTGGGGCGGGGCGACCTTCGATGTGGCGATGCGCTTCCTGCGCGAGGATCCCTGGCAGCGCCTCGGCGCGTTGCGTGCAGCGCTGCCCAACCTGCTGCTGCAGATGCTGCTGCGCGGTGCCAACGCCGTCGGCTACACCAACTACCCCGATAACGTAGTGCGCTTCTTCGTGGCGCGCGCCGCCGAGCGCGGCATCGACGTGTTCCGCATCTTCGACTCGCTCAACTGGGTCGAGAACATGCGCGTGTCGATCGACGCGGTGCGCGCGACCGGCAAGCTGTGCGAGGCGGCCATCTGCTACAGCGGCAACCTCGACGACCCGCGCGAGCACAAGTACACCCTCGACTACTACCTGAAGCTCGCGCGCGAGCTCAAGGCCGCCGGGACCCATGTGCTCGGCATCAAGGACATGGCGGGCCTGGTGCGGCCGCGCGCCGCCTACGCGCTCGTCAAGGCGCTCAGGGACGAGACCGGGCTGCCGGTGCACTTCCACACCCACGACACCAGCGGCATCGCCGCGGCGAGCGTGCTGGCGGCGGTCGCCGCAGGGGCGGATGCGGTCGATGGCGCGATCGATGCGATGAGCGGCCTCACCTCGCAGCCGAACCTCGGGTCCCTCGTCGAGGCGCTGCGTTACGGGCCGCGCGATCCTGGCATCGACCCGGACCGGCTGCGGCAGATTTCCGCCTACTGGGAGCAGGTGCGCCGCCAGTACGCCGCCTTCGAGAGCGACATCCGCGCCGGGGCCTCCGAGGTGTACGTGCACGGCATGCCCGGCGGGCAGTACACCAACCTGCGCGAGCAGGCGCGCGCGCTCGGCATCGACGATGCGCGCTGGCCGGAAGTGGCCCGCACCTACGCGGAAGTCAACGACATGTTTGGCGACATCATCAAGGTCACGCCCACCTCCAAGGTGGTCGGCGATCTGGCGCTGCTCATGGCGACCGCCGGCCTCACGCGCGAGAAAGTGCTCGACCCGGCCATCGAGGTCGCGTTTCCCGAGTCGGTGGTGCAGTTCTTCCGCGGCGAGCTGGGCCAGCCCTACGGCGGCTTCCCGCAGGCCCTGCAGCGCAAGGTGCTCAAAGGGGCGCAGCCGCTCACCACGCGGCCGGGACTCGGACTCCCGCCGGTCGATCTCGCCGCCGAGCGCGAGCGCATCCAGCAACGGCTGCCCCGTCCGGTGACCGACGAGGACCTGGCCTCGCATCTCATGTACCCGCGTGTATGGGCGGAGTACGCCCGCGAGCGCCTGCAGTACGGGGATCCCGGCATCCTGCCGACGCCGGTGTTCTTCTACGGCATGGAGCCGGGGCAGGAGATCAGCGTCGATCTCGAGCGCGGCAAGACCCTCATCGTGCGCTATGTCGCAACCAGCGAGCCGCACGAGGATGGCACGCGCACGGTGTTCTTCGAGCTGAACGGCCAGCCGCGCTCGGTGCGCGTGCCGGATGCCAGCCAGGTCGCCCGGCGCGCCCCGCCGCGCAAGGTCGAGCCCGGCAATCCGCGTCACGTCGGCGCGCCGATGCCGGGTATGGTCGTCACCGTCAGCGCGGTCGTCGGGGGGCGCGTGGCGCGCGGCGACGTGCTGCTGACGCTCGAGGCGATGAAGATGGAGACCACGGTTCGTGCCGAGAGCGACGGCGAGGTGGATGAGGTACTCGCGCGACCCGGGCAGGCGGTGGACGTGAAGGACCTGCTGGTCGTGCTGCGGTGAAAGCGGCGCTCGGCGGCGGCGCTCGCGCACCGGTGCCGGCTACAGCGCGTCCCTGAGCGCGATCTGCGGATTGCCGAGCTTGTCCACGTCCGGGCGCGCGTGCGCGGCAATGAGCTTACGCGCCGCCATCTGGTCCTTGGGCGCGTTGATGGTGTCGATGGCGACCAGCTCCCCGTCGCGCAGGTAACAGGCGCTGAAGCTGCGGCTGGCGGGCGCGCCGCGGATGACCACCCGGTCGTAGGCGAGCGCGACGCCCACGATGACGAGCTTCAGGTCGAACTGGTCCGACCAGAACCACGGCACCTTGTCATGCGGCGTGGCGCTACCGAGCAGGTTGAGCGCCACGGTCGTGCCCTGCTCGAAGGCGTTGTCGACCGATTCCAGGCGCAGGTGTCGCCCGTACTGACGGTTGAGATGGCTCGCACAGTCGCCCGCCGCGTACACCGCTTCGTCGGAGGTGCGGCAGTACCCGTCGGTCACGATGCCGTTCCCGCAATCGAGTCCGGCGGCGCGCGCGAGCTCGTCCGCCGGCACCACACCGACGCCGACGATCACGAGGTCGGCCGGGTACTCGCCGCCCTCCTCGGTGAGTACGGCGCGTACACGGCCGGTACGGGCATCGCCGTGCAGCGCGCGCACCGTCTCGTTGCAGCGGATGCGCACTCCCCGGCGCTCGTGCTCGGCGGTGTAGAACGTGGAAACCTCGGGGCAGGTCACGCGATTCATCACCCGCTCGGCCATCTCCAGCACGGTGACTTCCATGCCGAGCTCGCGGGCGCTGGCCGCGACCTCGAGGCCGATGTAGCCGCCGCCGATGACCAGCAGGCGGCCGCCCGGTACGCCGGCGGCGCGGATGCGGTCGGCGTCGTCGATGGTGCGCAGGTAATGCACGCCCGCGAGATCGCTGCCGGGAAGCGGCAGCCGCCGCGGCCGACTGCCGGTGGCGAGCAGGAGCGCGTCATACGGCAGCACCATCCCGTCATCGAGCCGCACGTGCTGCTCGCGCCGGGCGAAGTCCGTGACGCGCCGGCCGAGGTGCAGCTGCACGTCGTGTTCGGCGTAGAACTGCGCGGGGCGGATCAGCAGCCGCTCGCGCTGCTGGCCTCCCGCCAGATACTTCTTCGAGAGGGGTGGACGCTGGTAGGGGAGCCAGGGCTCCTCGCCCACCAGCGTCAGCTTTCCCCGGTAGCCTCGACGGCGTAGTGTATCGAGGGCCTGCACGGCGGCCTGCCCGCCCCCCACGATCACAATCTGCTGGTACATTTGCCTGAAGAATAGCCCAGGATGCAGGAGGCGGATCGCACTGGCGCGGGGCGCGCCCGGCGAAGGCGCGCTCCGAAACGGTGCACGCGGTCGCTTGGGGTGGACCGGGCGCCGCGCCGCCCTCGCGACTTGAGCGTATTACGCCGCATGGCATGAAAGCTGCAAAATCCCTGGCGCCGCAAAGCCTCGCAGACGGAGAGTCCGCCCATGAAACTGGTCACAGCCATCATTAAGCCGTTCAAGCTGGACGACGTGCGGGCCGCGCTGTCAGATATCGGTGTGTCCGGCATGACGGTCACCGAGGTGAAGGGTTTCGGCCGCCAGCGCGGTCATACCGAGTTGTATCGCGGCGCGGAATACGTGGTCGACTTCGTTCCGAAGACGCGCATCGAAGTGGCGGTACGCGGCGACCTGGTCGACCAGGTCATCGAGGCGATCATGAAATCGGCCAAGACCGGCAAGGTCGGGGACGGAAAGATCTTTGTGACCGGCATCGAGCGGGTGATCCGTATCCGCACCGGGGAGACCGACGACTCGGCGCTGTAGCGCCCCCGCTGCAGCGCGCCCCGCTTGGGGCGGCCGGACGCGCGGGCTATGCTGGGCGCATGCCGACCGCTATCCGCTTTCACACCTGCGGCGGACCCGACGTCCTGCGCTCCGAGGAGCTCGACCCGGGCAAACCCGCCGCGCACGAGATCCAGGTCCGTCACACCGCCATCGGCGTCAACTACATCGACGTCTACGACCGTACCGGACTCTACCCGGTGAGCCTGCCGAGCGGCCTCGGACGTGAGGCGGCCGGCGTCGTCACCGCACTCGGCCGCGGCGTTCGGGGGTTGCGGGTCGGGGAGCGCGTCGCCTACGTGCATTCCACGCCGGGCGCGTACAGCGAGCTGCGCAACGTGCCCGCGGAGCGGGTGGTCAAGGTGCCGCGCGGCATCTCCGACGAGCAGGCGGCGGCTCTCATGCTCAAGGGGCTCACCGCCCATTTCCTCATCCGGCGCACTTACCGGGTCGCGCGCGGCGACACCATCCTGGTGCACGCGGCCGCCGGCGGCGTCGGCCTGATCCTGTGCCAGTGGGCGCGCGCACTGGGTGCCAAGGTCATCGGTGTGGTCGGGAGCGAGGCCAAGGCGGAGATCGCCCGGCGCCATGGCTGCCGGCACGTGCTCATATCCGGGCGTGACGATCTGGTGGCCTCGGTGCAGGCGCTGACCCGCGGCCTTGGGGTGCCGGTGGTCTACGATGCGGTGGGCAAGGACACCTTCATGGATTCGCTCGACTGCTTGAGAAGGCTCGGCCTGATGGTGACCTTCGGCAATGCCTCGGGCCCTCCGCCCGCCATCAGCCCGCTCGAGCTCACCAAGCGCGGCTCGCTGTTCCTGACGCGCCCGACGCTGTTCAACTACATCGCCTCACGCGCGGAGCTCACCGCCGCGGCGCGTGAGCTGTTCGCGGCGGTGCGCACCAGGAAGGTGCGCATCGTCATCGGCCAGCGCTACCCGCTCAGCCGGGTCGCCGATGCGCACCGCGACCTCGAGGGGCGGCGTACGACCGGCTCCACCGTGCTGATTCCCTGACGCTTACGGCGCTTTGGCCGCGCCGGCGCGTCACAACGCCACCGGCGCCGGCCGCGCGCGCAGCGGTCGGGCGCTGCGGCTGATGCCGAGCGCGCCGCTGCGTACCACCTCGAGCAGCGTGGCGCTGCGGCCCAGCTCGGCCATGAAACTGTTGATCTCCGCCTCGCTCGCCGTCAGCTCGACGATGAAGCCCTCGAGGGCGGGGTCGAGCACGCGGCCGCCGCTGCGCACCACCTGCCCGCGCAGCGTGTCGGTCTGTCCCGGCTCGACCCGCAGCTTGAGCAGCACCAGCTCGCGCTCCAGGTGCTCCCCGCGCGTCATGTCGAGCACGTTCACCACGTCGATCAGCTTGTTGAGCTGGTTGGCGATCTGCTGGATGACCTGATCGGAGCCCTTGGTGACCAGCGTCAGGCGCGAGACGGTCGGATCATCGGTCGGGGCCACCGACAGCGACTCGATGTTGTAGCCGCGGGTGGAGAACAGGCCGGCGACGCGCGTGAGGGCGCCGGCCTCGTTCTGCAGCAGGATCGCGATGATGTGGCGCATTAACGAGCGCTGAACATGGCGGCGCGGCGGGGCGCACGGGACTTCACAGAATAAAGGATTGGCGCGAGTTTGCACCACGGACCCAAGCTGCTAGGCTGATTGATTCTTAGCGCGTTTCCCACGCCTGACGGACTTAATCTCCAGCGCGTCCATGAACGACACGGTGATCCAGCCACGCCCGCGGCAGCATCCGCTGGCCGGCGAGCGCATGAGCGGCGCCCGCATGATCATGCAGGTGCTGGCCGATGAGGGCGTGACGGCGATCTTCGGCTACAGCGGCGGGGCGATCCTGCCGACCTACGACGCCGTGTTCCTCTACAACGAGCAGTGCGCGCGCTCGGGCGAGCGGCAGATTCCGCTGATCGTCCCGGCGAACGAGCAGGGCGCGGGCTTCATGGCGGCCGGATACGCGCGGGCCAGCGGTCGCGTGGGGGTCTGCCTGGTCACGTCCGGACCCGGTGCGACCAACACTGTTACACCGGTGCGCGACTGCATGGCAGATTCGGTACCTATTGTCGTGATTTGCGGTCAAGTCTCCCGCGCCGCCATCGGCACCGACGCATTCCAGGAAGCGCCGGTCCCCACCATGATGGGGGCCGTCGCCAAGCACATCTTCCTGGTCACCGACCCGGCCCGGCTCGAGAGCACGGTGCGCACGGCGTTCGAGATTGCCCGCACCGGGCGCCCGGGCCCGGTGGTGGTCGACATCCCGAAGGACGTCCAGAACTGGGAGGGCGCCTTTCGCGGCGAAGGGTTGTTGCCGATCCCCGGCTTCCGCCGGCGCACGCGCGAGCTCGAGCAGGCCACGCTCGAACCGGCGGCGGCGGAGCGCTTCTTCGGCATGCTGGGCGAGTCGGCCCGGCCGCTGATCTACGCCGGCGGCGGAGTGATCAACGGCAATGCCGCAGCCAGCCTCACCGAGTTCGCGACCACCTTCAACATCCCGGTGGTCACGACGCTGATGGGCATCGGCTCGCTCGCGACGACCAGCGCGCTCTCCATGCGCATGCTCGGCATGCACGGCGCCGCTTTCGCCAACTACGCCGTGGAGGATTGCGATTTCCTGGTCGCGGTCGGCGCGCGCTTCGACGATCGCGTGGCCGGTGTGCCGGACAAGTTCGCCAGGAACGCCCGCCGCATCGCGCACCTCGACGTGGACTGTGCCGAGGTCAACAAGGTCAAGCGAGTGCACTGGAGCCACGTCGGAGCGGTCGCCGAGGCGCTCGAGGCGCTGATCGCCTGCGGACGGCGTGGCGGATTCCAGCGCGATTTCGCGCCCTGGCTGGCGGAGCTGGCCGAGCTCAAGCGGGTGTACGCCATGAACTACGACCGCGCGAGCCCGCTGATCCAGCCGTATTACGTGCTCGAGGAGATCAACCGTCATACGCGCGGCGCGGCCATCATCACCACCGGCGTCGGCCAGCACCAGATGTGGGCGGCGCAATACTGCGATTTCACCGAGCCGCGCCTGTGGCTCACCTCCGGCAGCATGGGAACCATGGGGTTCGGCCTGCCGGCGGCGATCGGCGCGCAGATTGCCTGCCCGCAGCGCCTGGTGATCGACATCGACGGCGATTCCAGCATCCGCATGAACATCGGCGAGCTCGAGACCGTGACCACCTACGACCTGCCGGTGAAGGTGGTGGTGCTCAACAACTTCGGCGACGGCATGGTCAAGCAGTGGCAGAAGCTGTTCTTCAAGGGGCGCCTGTCGGCGAGCGACCGCTCGCTGCACAAGAAGGACTTCGTCAAGGCGGCACAGGCCGACGGCTTCCACTACGCCGTGCGCCTCGAGCGCAAGGAGGACGTGCCGCGCGTGGTCGCCGAGTTCCTCGCCTTCCGCGGGCCCGCCTTCCTCGAGGTGATGATCGATCCGGACGCCGGCGTCTATCCGATGGTGGGACCGGGGCAGAGCTACGACGAGATGATCACCGGCGAATTCATTCCGGCGCGGCATCCGGTCGATATCAAGACGCCCGGTCCCTCGGAGATGTTCTGAACGTCTGAAGGCGAGCGCGATGCAGTACCTGCACACCATGGTCCGCGTCACCGACATCGACGCCTCGCTGCGCTTCTACTGCGATGCGCTCGGGCTCAAGGAGCAGTCGCGCCGTGATTACCCGCAGGGGCGCTACACGCTGGTGTTCCTGGCGGCCCCGGGCGACGAGCGCGCGCAGCTCGAGCTCACCTACAACTGGGATCCGGAAAGCTACGGCGGCGGGCGCAACTTCGGCCATCTCGCCTATGCGGTGGACGACATCTACGCCGCCTGCGAGCGCCTCAGCCGTCACGGCGTGACCATCCTGCGGCCGCCGCGCGACGGCCGCATGGCGTTCGTGCGCTCGCCGGACAACATCTCCATCGAGCTGCTGCAGCGCGGCGCGGCGCTCGCGCCGCGCGAGCCGTGGAAGTCCATGCCCAGCACCGGCAGCTGGTAAAGACGCGACTGCGCCGCACATGAAGACGATCGGAAGCCTGCTGATCGCGGCGGTGTTCGCCACGCTGACGTTTGCGGTATGGGCCTATCTCAATCGCCCCACCCGCGAGCCGCCGTGGCCGACTCGCATCCAGGGGTTCGCGTTCTCGCCGTTCCGCGCCGGCGAGGATCCGACCCACTTCGAGATGCCGACCGATGCGGAGATCGACTCCGACCTCGCGCTGCTGGAGGGCAAGGTCAACGCGGTGCGCACCTACAGTGTCGGTGCAACACTCGCTGATATACCGGAGCTCGCCGAGAAGCACGATCTGAACGTCGCGCTCGGCGCCTGGCTCGACAGTCACCGCGACAAGAACGAAGAGCAGCTGAAGACGGCGATCGATCTGGCGAACTCCCACCAGAACGTGGTGCGCGTGCTGATCGGCAACGAGGTGCTGCTGCGCGGCGATCTGCCACTCGAGGAGCTCGAGAAGTATCTCGATCGCGCGCGCGCGAACATCGGGCAGCCGGTCGGCACGGCCGAGACCTGGCACACCTGGCTCGCCTACCCCGAGCTGGCCGCACACGTCGACTTCATCGGCGTGCACCTGCTGCCTTACTGGGAAGGGGTGCCGGTCGACCAGGCCGTCGATTATTCGCTGGCGCAGTTCAAGCGCCTGCAGAAGGCCTTCCCGCACAAGCCGGTCGTGATCGCCGAGATCGGCTGGCCGAGCCGCGGGCGCACGCGCGAGTCGGCGGTGGCCTCCGAAGCCAACGAGGCGCTGTTCCTGCGCCGCTTCCTGGACCGCGCCGCCCGCGACCAGATCGTCTACTACGTGATGGAGGCCTTCGATCAGCCCTGGAAGGCGTTCATGGAGGGTGCGGTCGGCTCCTACTGGGGCGTGTACGACGTGAACCGCAAGCCGAAGTTCGCCTTCACCGCGCCGATCGTGCGCATCCCCGAGTGGCACATCCTCGCGGCCATTTCGGTGGCCGTAGCGCTCGCCGTGCTGGGACTGCTCTATCTCAACAGCGACGCGCTGCGCAACCGCGGCCGCAGCTTCCTCGCGGTGGTGGTGTACGCCACCGCCACGGTCGCCGTGTGGGTGATGTACGACTTCACCCAGCAGTACATGACCGTCTCGAGCGTGATCGCCGGCGTGCTGCTGCTGCTGGGAATGCTCGGCGTCATGCTGGTGCTGCTCGCCGAGGCGCACGAGTGGGCCGAGGCGCACTGGGTGGAGTACCGGCGGCGCCTCGGGGCGCCGCGGCGCACGGGCGGCGGCGCGCCCACGCCCAGGGTATCGATCCACGTGCCGGCCTACAACGAGCCGCCGGCCATGCTCGTGGAGACGCTCGATGCGCTCGCGCGCCTCGACTACCCCGACTACGAGGTGCTGGTTATCGACAACAACACGCGCGATGAGAGCGTGTGGCGCCCGGTGCAGGCGCACTGCGAGGCGCTCGGTCCGCGCTTCCGTTTCTTCCACGTGGCGCCGCTCGCCGGCTTCAAGGCCGGCGCCCTCAACTACGCGCTCGAGCGCACCGCGCCGGATGCCGCGATCGTCGCCGTCATCGACAGCGATTACGTCGTCGACGCGCGCTGGCTGCGCGAACTGACTCCGGCGTTCGAGGATCCGCGCATCGCCATCGTGCAGGCGCCGCAGGACTACCGGGACGCGGATCAAAGCGCCTTCAAGGCGATGTGCTACGCCGAGTACCGCGGCTTCTTCCATATCGGCATGATCACGCGCAACGAGCGCAATGCCATCATCCAGCACGGCACCATGACCATGGTGCGGCGCGCGCAGCTCGCGTGCTGCCGCTGGGCGGAGTGGTGCATCACCGAGGATGCGGAGCTGGGGCTGCGCATCTTCGAGGCGGGCTTCGATGCCACCTACGTGCCGGTGAGCTACGGGCGCGGACTGATGCCCGACACGTTCATCGACTTCAAGAAGCAGCGCTTCCGCTGGGCCTACGGCGCCATGCAGATCCTCAAGGCGCACGCGCGTGCGCTGTTCATGGAGGGCGGTCCGCTGTCCGCCGGTCAGCGCTACCACTTCGTCGCCGGCTGGCTGCCGTGGGTCGCCGACGGCAGCAACCTGCTGTTCAACCTCGCGGCGCTCGGCTGGTCGACCGCCATGGTATGGGCGCCGATCGACCCGCCACTGCTGATGTACTCGGTGCTGCCGCTGTCGCTGTTCACCTTCAAGCTCGCCAAGCTGGTGCATCTGTACCGCGTGCGCGTCGGCGCGAACCTGCGCCAGACGCTGGCGGCGGCGGTCGCGGGGCTCGCGCTCACGCACACCATCGGCAAGGCGGCGGTGAAGGGCCTGCTCACGCGCAGTGAGCCGTTCTTCCGTACCCCCAAGCAGGGGAGCACCTCGGGACTGCTGCACGCGCTGGCGGCCGCCCGCGAGGAGACCCTCATGATGATCGGCCTCGCGCTGTCGGCGTGGGCCGTGGGGCACGTCGTGCCCACCGAAGGCCCCGAGCGGTTCGCCTGGGGTCCGGACCGTCTCGCCTGGATCGTCGTGCTGCTGATCCAGTCGATCCCCTATGCCTGCTCTGTGCTGGTGTCGCTGATGAGCGCCTTCCCGCTGCCGGCGCGGCTGCTCGGCACGA
>DASPPI010000129.1:0-17604 GCA_035625615.1 Steroidobacteraceae bacterium
CCGCCATCCACCGATGAAGCAGCACCTGGCCGTTTCGGCGATCGGCAGCGACCGCACGGGGATGGTGCACGAGCTCACCCGGGTCATCAGCGAATCCGGCGGCAACATCAGCGAGAGCCGCATGGCCAGCCTCGGGACCGAGTTCGCCATGCTGCTGCTGGTCTCGGGCAACTGGCACGCACTCGCGAAGCTCGAAACCGAGCTCAAGCGCCTCGCCGACACCTCGAATCTCAGCATCCATCTGAAGCGCACCGAGCCGCGCACGCCGCGCACGGACATGCTGCCGTACTCGATCGACGTCGTGTGCCTCGATCAGAGCGGCATCGTCTCGGGGCTGTCGGGTTTCTTCGCCACCCGCGGCATCGATATCGCCGAGGTCTCCACCCGCAGCTACCCGGCCGCGCACACCGGCGCGCCGATGTTCGCGGTGCAGATGATCGTGAACGTGCCGAGCCGCATTCACGTGGCCCACCTGCGCGAGGAGTTCATGGAGTTCTGCGACTCGCTCAATCTCGATGCCATTCTCGAACCGGTCAAATCCTGAAACGAGATGCCCAAGCTCAAGACCGGGACCCGGGTGCCTGAGTTCTCCCTGCCGATGACGGGCGGCGGCACCTGGAAGCTGCAGGACGCGGCGGGCAGCAAGCTGGTGATTTACTTCTACCCGCGCGACATGACCAGCGGCTGCACCCGCGAATCGCAGGATTTCCGTGATCGGCACCGCGCCTTTCGCGCGGCCGGTACCGAGGTGGTCGGCGTGTCGCGCGACTCCCTCGCCTCGCATGAGAAGTTCGCGGCCCGGGAATCGCTGCCCTTCCCGCTGCTCGCCGACAGCGACGAAAAGGTCTGCCGGCTGTTCGATGTCATCAAACAGAAAAGCCTGTACGGCAAAAGGTTCCTCGGGGTGGAACGCAGCACCTTCCTGCTCGACGGCAGCGGACGGCTGCGGCGGGAGTGGCGCAAGGTGAAGGTGCCCGGTCACGCGGAGGAAGTGCTTGAAGCAGCGCAGCGTCTATGAGCCCGGTCCCACGGCGGCCTCGGGCGAAGCACGCGAGGTGAAAGGCAGGTCGCGCGCCGGCCGGCGCGTGTTCGTGCTCGATACCAACGTACTGATGCACGACCCGACGGCGATCTTCCGCTTCGAGGAGCACGACGTGTACCTGCCGATGGTGGTGCTCGAGGAGCTGGACGCCCACAAGAAGGGGCTGTCGGAGGCCTCGCGCAACGTGCGCCAGGTGAGCCGCTTCCTTGACGACATGATGCGCGACGCCAGCAAGGAGCAGATCGACCGCGGCCTGCCGCTGCCGAGCGGCTACTCGGGCAATCACGGCAAGAAACCCTCCACCGGGCGGCTGTTTTTCCAGACGCGCCAGCTCGAGGGCGCCCTGCCCCCGGGCCTGCCGGGACAGGCGGGCGACAACACCATCCTCGCGCAGACGCTCGCGCTGCAGAACGAGCACCGCGACGCGCGCGTTATCCTCGTGTCGAAGGACATCAACCTGCGCATCAAGGCGGCCGTCCTCGGTGTGCACGCCGAGGACTACTACAGCGACAAGACCCTCGAGGACGCCGACGTCCTCTACAGCGGCATGGCGGAGCTGCCGACCGACTTCTGGGAGCTGCACGGCCAGGACATGCGCTCGTGGAAGGACGCCGACCGCACCTTCTACGAGATCACCGGGCCTGCGGTGCGCGCCTGGCAGCCCAACCAGGGCGTGTACGAGAACTCGCCCGAGGGCATCGAGGGCATCGTCCGCCAGATGAGCGCAGATACCGCCACCATCGAGCTGACGCGTGATTACCGCAACGAGCGGCACAACGTCTGGGGCGTCACGGCGCGCAACCGCGAGCAGAACTTCGCCCTCAACCTGCTGATGGATCCGGAGATCGACTTCGTTACCGTGCTCGGACCCGCCGGCACCGGCAAGACCCTCCTCGCGCTCGCCGCCGGCCTCATGCAGACGCTGGAGACCAACCGCTACGTCGAGATCATCATGACGCGGGTGACCATTCCGCTCGGCGAGGACATCGGCTTCCTGCCCGGCACCGAAGAGGAGAAGATGGAGCCCTGGATGGGCGCGCTCATGGACAATCTCGAGGTACTCACCGGCTCGCAGGAAGGCGGCAACTGGGGCCGCGCCGCGACCAACGATCTGCTGCGCAACCGGATCAAGATCCGCTCGCTCAACTTCATGCGCGGCCGCACCTTCCTCAACCGCTTCCTGATCCTCGACGAGGCGCAGAATCTCACCCCGAAGCAGATGAAGGCGCTGATCACGCGCGCCGGACCGGGCACCAAGCTCGCCTGCATCGGCAATATCGCCCAGATCGACACCCCCTATCTCACCGAGATGACCTCGGGTTTGACTTATGCCGTGAACCGCTTCCGGGGCTGGGCGCACTCCGGCCACATCACGCTGGTGCGCGGGGAGCGCTCGCGGCTCGCGGATTTCGCCTCCGACATCCTATAGGTGGTACGCTGTCGGCCGGGCCCGGCCTGCAGCGCATGTAAGGGTCTGTAAGTACGGGTAAATACCGAGGAAACTCGCGGGCACCGCGAGTGGTCAAATCGCTTGCGATGATGCGCCGTCTTCCGTTCCTTCTGGCAACCACCCTGATCGCCGCCGCCACGCTGGCGTCCGCGGGCGAGCCGCCGTCGGCGCCGCCGATCCGCACCGCTCCGCCGGCCGGCTCGGACCTGCCGGACCTGGGCAGCCCCGCCGCCACGATACTCTCCCAGAGCGATGAGTACCGCTTAGGTGCCATGGTGGCGCGCGACTTGCGCGATCAGAACGCGCTGATCGAGGATCCCGAGGTCAGTGAGTACATCAACGGCATCGGCCAGCGGCTCGCGTCGCAGAGCGCCATGGGTGGCCAGTACTTTCACTACTTCGTCATCAAGGATACGACCATCAATGCGTTCGCCGTCACCGGCGGCTACGTATTCATCAACGCCGGACTGGTGCTCGCGACCTCGACCGAATCCGAGCTCGCCGGCGTGATGGCCCACGAGACCGCGCACATCACGCAGCATCACATTGCCCGCATGCTCGCCGACCAGTCCAAACAGAGCCTGCCCACGGCAGCCGCCATGATCGGGGCGATCCTGTTGGGCGCGCTCGGCGGCGGGCAGGCCGCGGAGGGCGGCTTGGTAGCGGTGCAGGGCTTGGCGATCCAGCATCAAATCAACTTCACGCGCGACAACGAGTGGGAAGCCGATCGCGTAGGTATCGGCTATCTTGCCGGCGCCGGCTTCGATCCCAACGGCATGGGCTCGATGTTCGAAACGATGATGCGCCGCACCGGTCTCGCCGAGACCTATATCCCGGCGATGCTGATCGACCACCCTGTGGACTCGGACCGCATCGCCGAACAGCGCGCGCGTGCGGCGCAGTTTCCGCCGCGCACCGGCACGGACTCCCAGAGCTATCCGCTCATTCGCGAGCGCGTGCGCGTGCTCACCGCGACCGGCGACGTCGATCTCGCCCTGCAGTACGCGCAGAAGATCACGCACGGCGCCGACAACCTCGGCAACCGCTACGGTGAGGCGCTCGCCCTCATGAACGGCAATCCCGGCCAGGCTGCCGAGGCGGTGAAGATCCTCACGCCGCTGGTGCAGCAGCATGAAGGTCTCACGCTGCTGCACATCGCGCTGGCCCAGGCGCAGGCGAAGGCCGGTCACGTGAACGAGGCCCTCGCGACCTTCCGGCGCTCCGAGGAGCTCTTTCCGCGCAACGTGCCGCTCACCGTGCGCTATGCCGAGACGCTCATGACCGCCGGCCGTCCGGCCCAGGCCTACAACGCGCTGCTCGACCTGTTCAATAACGTGGAGCCCACGCCTGAACAGATCCGCTTCACCGCGCTCACCGCCAGCGCGGCCGGCGAAGCCGGCGAAGCCTATTACTACATGGGCGAGTACCACATCGCCGGCGGCGACCTCAATCTCGCCGCGCAGCAGCTGCAGCTGGCGCTCGCCTCACCGCACATCACGCAGATTCAGCGCGAGCGTTACCAGGCGCGCCTCGACGAGGTGCGGGACTTTCTGGCGAGCCTGCGCAAGCGGCAGCTGACCTCCGGCAACGGCGACCAGGGACAACGCCGCGGCGGCGGCGGACACTAGCGCGACCAACACACCGGCGGCCGCGGCCGGGCCTCCGGCGGCGCACCGGAACCCCCGGGCACGCCTGCTACAATGACGGCGATCAGGGAGCGGGCGCCGCCTATGCCGTCAACAACAACAAGGGTCTCATTGCTCTCGGTCGGCCTGTTGCTGCTGTGTGGCTGCGCCACTCTGCCCCCGGGCAGCAAGCCCGATCCGCGCGACCCGTGGGAGCGGATGAATCGCGCCACCTACAAGTTCAACGACAAGTTCGACAAGGCGATCGCCCGGCCGGTCGCGCGCGGCTACCGCCGGGTCACGCCGCTCCTCGTACAGACCGGGATCCGCAACTTCCTCGACAACCTCAACTATCCGATCGTCATGGTCAACGACCTGCTGCAGGGTCAGCTGAAGTTGTTCTTCAACGACACCGTGCGGCTGGTGGTCAACACCACGCTGGGCATCGGCGGGCTGCTCGACCCGGCGACGGCCGCCGGAGTGGAAAAGAACGACCGGGATTTCGGACAGACGCTCGGCAAGTGGGGCGTGAAGAAGGGACCGTATCTGGTGCTGCCGTTTCTCGGACCCTCCGACGTACGCGACACCGTCGGCCGGGTGGGTGATGAGTACAGCACGCCGCGGCACTACATCCGCAACAACTACGTGAACTACGGCCTGTGGGCGCTGGATGCGGTCGATACACGCGCGCGGCTGCTCGATGCGACTAAGCTGGTGGAGAGTGCCTACGACCCGTACGCATTCATGCGCAACGCCTACCTGCAGCGCCGCGACTTCAAGGTGAGTGGCGGAGCCTCGCCGAGCGAGGAGGAGCGCGAGCGGCAGCTGATGGAGGAAGCCGGCAGCGAGGACGATACCGCGCCCGCCCCCACCCCCTCGCCGCGACCCGCACCCGCTCCGCAGACAGCGGTCCCGGCTGCGCAGCCACCCGCACCCGAGCCGCAGGCGTCGCCCCCCAAGTGATGGCGGCGCGCGCGCGCAGCGGCCGTCACCGCCTACACGCCCCTTCCGAGCAGCGCCTCGACTTCGCTGATACGCGCCAGCGCGGTGAGACCCGGCGGCAGGTTCGTATAGTGCAGCGCGCGACCGCGACGCCTGGCCGCGCCGAGCCAGTCGAGCAGCACGGCGAGGCCGGCGCTGTCGCAGGTGGTGACGCCGCGGCAGTCGACCTCCAGCGCCGCGCCGTTGCCGGCCCAAAGCCGTGCGCCGAGCTCGCGCGCGCGGCGGGCGGTCGCGAAGGTCAGCGCGCCTTCGGCGGCGTAGTGTCCGTCGGCCGCGGGCACCAGGCGGAACGCGCCCGTAGCGGCGCCGCGCCCGTTCGCGGCCGGCGTGCCGCTCATCCGCTTTTGCCTCCGGTCTGCCTGCCGATGGACTCGGGCTTCTCGCCCGCCTCGAGCCGTTTGATGACCGCGTCGATCCCCTGCTGCTGGATCTGCGCGCCGAAATCCTCGCGGTAGCTGTTGACGTAGCTGATGCCGTCGATCACCACGTCCCAGACCTTCCAACCCTGCGGCGTGCGGCGCAGGTAGTAGTTGACCGAGACGCGGTCCCCGTTGCTGCGCCTGACCTCGGTGCGCACGGTGGCGTTCTTCGCTTCGGGATCGATGTCGCGGGTGGGAAAGATCTTCAGGCGGTCGGCGGTGAAATCGACGATCGCGCTGCCGTAGTTGTTGAGCAGCGAATGATAGAAGGCATCGATGAAGCGCTGGCGCTGCTCGGGCGTGGCGTTGCGCCAATGTTGTCCGAGCACCAGACGCGCCGAATATTCGTTATCGAAGTGCGGCAACAGGTACTTGTCGACCAGCTGGCCGACCTTGGCCGGGTCGCGCCGGTAGGTGTCGCGATCCTTGTCGAGGTCCCCAAGCATGCCGTTCGCGGCGTTCTCCACCACCTGGGCCGGCCCTTCGGCCAGCGGCGCCGCCGCCGCTGCGGCCGCCGGCGCCTGAGCTGCCGGCTCGCTCTGCGCCGCGGCATACGGCGCTCCCACGGTCAGCCCCAGGGCCAGGCACATGCCGCTCACCACCGTCGCGTGTCTCATTTCTTCGGCTCCGTCTTGCCCTGGTTGTCCGCGCTCGCGTCGGCGCCGCCGCTCTTGCTGATGGAGTAGTTGGCGAAGAACTTGTTGATCAGGCTTTCGAGCACGATCGCCGACTGCGTCTGATCGATGCGACTGCCGTCCTTGAGATAGCTGTCGAGGCCGCCGGGGCTGAGGCCGATGTACTTGCCGCCGAGCAGCCCCTGGGTCTGGATGCTGGCATAGCTGTCCTCGGGAATCTGGTTGTATTGCGGGTCGATGCGCATGGTGACTATGGCCTTGTAGTCACGGGAATCGAAGCGAATGCCCGATACCTCGCCCACGCGCACTCCCGAGATGGTAACCGGGGAGCCCACCTTGAGGTCACCGATGTTGTCGAACGCGGCGGTCACGTAATAGCCCGCCTTGGCGCCGCCGAGCTTCAGTCCGCTCGCCGGCAGCTGCGTGGTGAGGAACAGCAGCGCCGCAAACCCCAACAGCACAAACAGCCCGGTTCCGATCTCGAGAGTTCGATTGGCACGCATAGCTCAAGGTTCCTTAGAGGAATTCCGCGGTCAGTACGTAGTCGAGCAACAGCGTCATCACCGAGGAGGCCACGACCGTGCGCGTGGTCGCCAGCCCCACCCCTTCGGCGGTCGGCGTGGCGTTGTAGCCCTCGTACACGGCGATGAGACTGCAGGCGATGCCGAACACCACACTCTTCACGATGCCCTCGTTGACGTCGTGCATGTCGACCGAGCCCTGGGTTTGCGACCAAAACACGCCCTTGTCGACTCCCATTAGCTGCACGCCGACCAGCTGCGCCCCGTACAGGCCGACGACGCTGAAGATCGCGGTGAGCAGCGGCATGGCGATCACTCCGCCGAGGAAGCGCGGCGCCGCCACGTAGCGCAGCGGATCGACGGCCATGATCTCCATGGCGGTGAGCTGGTCGGTCGCGCGCATCAGGCCGATCTCGGAAGTGAGCGCCGTGCCGGCGCGGCCGGCGAACAGCAACGCCGTGATCACCGGCGCCAGCTCGCGCAGCAATCCGAGCGCCGCCGCCGTGCCGAGCGCCTCCTCGGAGCCGAAGCGCTGCAGCAGGTCATAGCCCTGCAGGCCGAGCACCATGCCGACGAACAGCCCCGAGAGCATGATGATGATGAGCGAGCGGGCGCCGGCATTGTAGATCTGGTTGAGCAGCAGCGCCGGGCGGCCGAGCGCCGGCACGCACTGCACCAGCAGCCGCCCCAGGAAGATCGTGACGGAGCCGAGCCGGCGCACGCCCTCGAGCAGATAGCCGTCGCCGCCGCCGCTGCTCATCACTCGTTCGTCCCGAACAGCTCGGTCGCATAATCAGGCGCGGGGTACTGAAACGGCACCGGCCCTTCTTCGCTGCCGCTCATGAACTGCCGCACGGCCGGGGAGTCGCTGGCGCGCAGCTGCGCGGGTGTGCCGGCGGCCAGGATGTGGCCCTCCGCCAGCAGGTAACTGTCGTCCGCGACGGTCGAAAGCTCGTGTACGTCGTGGGACACGACGATGCTGGTGATCCCGAGCGCATCGTTGGTGTGCTTGATGAGGCGCACGATGACGCCGAGCGAGATCGGATCGAGCCCCACGAACGGCTCGTCGTAGATCAGCACTTCCGGATCCATGACGATGGCGCGTGCCAGAGCGACGCGCCGCGCCATGCCGCCCGATAGTTCCGAGGGCATGAGACCGGCGGCGCCGCGCAGGCCGACGGCCTGCAGTTTGGTCAGGACCAGCAAGCGGATGAGCGTCTCGGGCAGATCGGTGTGCTCGCGCACCGGGAAAGCAACGTTCTCGAACACGTCCATGTCGGTGAGCAGCGCGCCGTTCTGGAACAGCATGCCCATGCGCCGCCGCAGTGCGTAGATTTCGGTGCGGCCGAGGGTGGCCAGGTCGCGACCGAATACCACGACCTGGCCGCTGTCGGCGTCGATCTGTGCCGTGATGAGACGCAGCAGCGTCGTCTTGCCCGTGCCGCTCGGACCCATGATCGCGGTGATGCGGCCGCGGCGGACCCGCAGATCGAGGCCCTTGAAGATCGGCCGGCCGCCGACGGCGTAGGACACGTCGCGCACTTCGACCACGGCATCGGCCGCCGCGGCGGATGCCGGTTGCGGCGAGACAGGGCTGGTCACGCGAGCGCCGCAGCCTTCTCAGGCCTCAGGCGGCCTGACTCTCCATCTCGGCGGTGTAGCGGCCGAGCGTCGCCAGACCGTTGAGGCGGGCGCGTTTGCCGAATTCCTTCTGGCCGGCTGCGAAGTTCGCCGCCACCCCGCCCCAGGCCTTGAGCGCCGTCTCCTGCAGCGCGCGGCCGTAGCTGAAGGTCAGCGACCAGGGGAGCGACCCGCCGATCCGGTTCATGAGCGCCAGATGCAGCGTCGCCTCGGTCGGCGACTGGCCGCCGGAGAGAAATGCGATGCCGGGCACGGCCGCCGGCACCTGGCGGCGCAGCGTCCGCAGCGTCGCCTCGGCGACCACTTCCGGACCGGCGCGCGGGCTGGCCTTCTTGCCGGAGATCACCATGTTGGGCTTGAGCACCATGCCTTCGAGCAGGATCCGATGTGCGAACAGCTGCCCGAACACGGTGGCAAGGACCTGCCCGGTGACCTGCTCGCAGCGCTCGAGCGAGTGCGCACCGTCCATGAGCACCTCCGGCTCGACGATCGGCACGATGTCGTTTTCCTGGCACAGCGCTGCATAGCGCGCCAGGGCCTGCGCGTTCGCCTCAATGGCGAACGCGCTCGGGATGCCGTCGGCGATGTCGATGACCGCGCGCCACTTGGCGAACAGTGCGCCGAGCTTGCGGTACTCGATCAGCCGCTCGCGCAGGCCGTCGAGCCCCTCGGTGATGGTCTCGCCGGGAAATCCCGCCAGCGGCTTGGCACCGGTGTCGACCTTGATCCCGGGGATGATGCCCTGCCGCATGAGATACTGCGGAAACGGCGTGCCGTCGCGAGTCTTCTGGCGGATGGTCTCGTCGAAAAGGATGACTCCGCTCACCGATTCGGAGGCTCCCTGGGTCGTGAACAGCATCTCCCGGTAGCTGCGGCGATGCTCCTCGGTCGACTCCAGCCGGATGCTGTCGAAGCGCTTCTTGATGGTGCCGCCGCTTTCGTCCGCGGCCAGGATGCCCTTGCCCCTCACCACCATCGCGCTGGCCACGCGCGCGAGCTCAGTTGGATTCATCAGTAATCCTCCGGCGTTGACGGCGGACGCCCGACCGGTGCGCACGCAGCGTGCAGGCTAGCCGCCCGTAAGGACAAGCCACCCTGGGAACGGGGCGCCAAGGATAGCAAATCCCGCCTGCGCCCCGCCCGAGGTGCGGCGGCGCACGGGCCGCATTGCCGGCGGGACCGGCGACTGCGGACTGGTGGCGCCGCCCCGCGGCCGGAGGGTGACGCTGCTTGGTTCCCTGTGCAATTAGTACTAAAATAGTCCTACATTAACAGGTGCTCCCATGCTGCGTATCAGCCGGTTGACCGACTACGCCACGGTGCTGCTCGCCGCGCTCGCGGGCGAACCCGGGCGCGTGCAGACCGCCGCCGCGCTCGCCGCGCAGACGCACATCGCCGCCCCCACGGTGAGCAAGCTGCTCAAGCAGTTGCAGCGCGCCGGGCTGGTGACCTCGACGCGCGGCCTGCACGGGGGCTACCAGCTGGCGCGTCCGGCCACGCACATCAGCGCGGCGGCGATTCTCGACGCCCTGGACGGCCCGGTGGCGCTCACCGATTGCGCCGCCGGCCACGGTTACTGCGGCATCGAGGAGACCTGCCGCGTGGGGCGCGTGTGGCAGCGGCTGAACCTCGCGATCCGCCGCGCGCTCTACGATGTGAGCCTGGCGCAGCTCGCCGGGCTGGACGCGGCGCCGGCACGGCTGCCGGCGCTCGAGCGCGAAATGAAGGCTGCGGCGGCACGCACGCCGATCCGATCGTGACGCCATGAGCGAGAACGCCAAACAGCTCGAGACGCTGATCGCACGGGGCTACCAGCACGGCTTCGTGACCGACATCGACGCCGACACGGTCCCGCCGGGGTTGGATGAGGATGTCGTGCGCCTCATCTCGCGCAAAAAGCAGGAGCCCGCCTTCCTCACGGAGTGGCGCCTCAAGGCGCTGCGCCACTGGCTCACCATGAAGCAGCCGCACTGGGCGCAGTTGCGGGTGGCGCCCATCGACTACCAGGCGATCTCCTATTACTCCGCGCCGAAGGTGAACAAGGACGGACCCAAGAGTCTCGCCGAGGTGGATCCCAAGCTCCTCGAGACCTACGAGAAGCTCGGCGTACCGCTGCACGAGCGGGCGCGACTCGCCGGCGTGGCGGTGGACGCAGTGTTCGACAGCGTTTCCGTGGCGACGACGTTCAAGGAGCGCCTCGCCGCCGCCGGCGTGGTGTTCTGCCCGTTCTCCGAGGCGGTGCGCACGCATGCGGCGCTCATCGAGCAGTACCTCGGCACCGTGGTGCCCTACGCGGACAACTTCTTCGCCTCGCTCAACTCGGCGGTGTTCTCCGACGGCTCGTTCGTGTACGTGCCGAAGGGCGTGCGCTGCCCGATGGAGCTGTCGACGTACTTCCGCATCAATGCGGCGAAGACCGGCCAGTTCGAGCGGACCCTGATCATCGCCGAAGACGGCGCGTACGTGAGCTACCTCGAGGGCTGCACCGCGCCGCAGCGTGACGAGAACCAGTTGCACGCCGCCGTGGTGGAACTCATCGCACTCGACGACGCCTTCATCAAGTACTCCACCGTACAGAACTGGTATCCGGGCGATGCGGAAGGTGTCGGCGGCATCTACAACTTCGTCACCAAGCGCGGCGAGTGCCGCGGGCGCAACGCACACATTTCCTGGACCCAGGTGGAGACCGGCTCGGCGATCACCTGGAAGTACCCGAGCTGCGTGCTGCGCGGCGCAGGCTCGATCGGCGAGTTCTACTCCGTCGCCACGGTGAACCACCATCAGCAGGCGGATACCGGCACCAAGATGATCCATATCGGCCGCGACACCCGCAGCACCATCATCTCGAAGGGAATATCCGCCGGCCACGGGCAGAACACCTACCGCGGGCTGGTGAAGATCCTCCCCGGCGCGCACGGTGCGCGCAACTTCACCCAGTGCGATTCACTCCTCATGGGCGGTAACTGCGGCGCGCACACCTTCCCGTACGTGGAAGTGAAGGACCCGAGCGCGACCGTCGAGCACGAGGCGAGCACGTCCAAGATCAGCGACGAGCAGCTGTTCTACCTGCTGGCGCGCGGCATCGCCGAGGAGGACGCCGTCAACATGATCGTGAGCGGCTTCTGCAAGTCGGTGTTCCGGGAGCTGCCGATGGAGTTCGCCGTCGAGGCGCAGAACCTGCTGGCGGTCAGCCTGGAAGGGGCGGTGGGCTGAGGTCATGGAACGGAGTACGGACAACGCGCTGCTGAGCATCGACGACCTGCACGTCACCGTCGACGGCAAGCAGATCCTCACCGGCCTGAGCCTCGAGGTCCGCGCGGGCGAAGTGCACGCCATCATGGGCCCGAACGGCTCGGGCAAGAGCACGCTCGCGTACGTGCTCGCCGGGCGCCCCGGCTACACGGTCACCTCCGGAACCGTGCGCTACCAGGGCCGCGACCTGCTCGTCCTCGCGCCCGAGGAGCGGGCGCGCGCCGGGCTGTTCCTCGGCTTTCAGTACCCGGTGGAGATCCCCGGCGTCAACAACGTCTATCTGCTCAAGGCCGCCGTCAATGCGGTACGCAAGGAGCAGGGGCTGCCCGAGGTCGATGCCTTCGAGTTCCTCGGCATGGTGCGCGAGAAGATGAAGCTCATGAACATGGAGGACAGCTTCCTGTCGCGCGGCGTCAACGAGGGCTTCTCGGGCGGAGAAAAGAAGCGCAACGAGGTCCTGCAGATGCTGGTGCTCGCACCAAGGCTCGCAATTCTCGATGAGACCGACTCAGGGCTCGACATCGACGCACTCAAGGTGGTGGCAGCGGGCGTGAACTCACAGCGCTCGGCCGAGCGCGCCTGCGTGCTGGTCACCCACTACCAGCGGCTGCTCGAGTACGTCGTGCCGGACTTCGTCCACGTGCTGGTGCGCGGCCGCATCGTGCGCAGCGGCGATCGCACGCTGGCGCTCGAGCTCGAGCGGCGTGGCTACGACTGGGTCGCAGGGGCGGCGGCGTGAGGGCCCAGTGAGCACCCTCACCGCCCGCATCCTCGAGGATTTCGCGCGCAGCGAGCGCGCGCGGCCCTCCTCCGCTGTCGCCGCGGCGCGCCGGCGCGCGGCCATCGAGGCGCTGCAGGCGCACGGGCTGCCGGGACCGCGGGATGAGAACTGGAAGTACGCCAACCTGCGCCCGCTCGAGCGGCTGCGGTTCGTCCCGGCCGCCGTGGCGCAGCCCCCGGCGGCGCCGGCGGACCTGGCCGCGTTGCCCGCGGCGATCGCCGGATTCGCGCGTTACCTGTTCGTGGATGGCGTGCTCGCGCCCGCGGGCTCCGCGACGCTCACCGCAACGGCGGCGGCGATCACGCCGCTCTCCCAGGCCGCCACCGCTGAGGGGGGCGGCAGCGAGCGCGCTGACGAGCGCTTCGCACTGCTCAACCTGGCTTTCGCCACCGACGGCGTCGCCATCCGCGTGCCCGCCGCGCCGGACCCGGTGTGCCTCGAGCTGCTGTACGTGGCCGGCGCGGATGCCGAGACCGGGGCCTGCTATCCACGCGTCGAGCTCGAGCTCGATGCGGCCGCGAGCCTCGTGCTGATCGAGCGCCATGTAAGCGCCGGAGCCAAGCCGAGCTTCGTGACCAGCGCCGTGACGGTGGCACTCGGGCGCGGCGCGCGCCTCGAGCACTACCGTCTGCAGGATCTCAATGCCCGCACCACGCTGTTTGACACTCTCACGGCCAGTCTCGCGCAGCACGCCCGCTACCGCCTGCACGCCATCAGCACCGGCACTCAGTCGGCGCGCTCCACCATCAGCGTGTGCCTGGCAGGCGAGCATGCCGATCTCGCGCTCGCGGTCGCCGCGCTCGGGGATCGCCAGCAGGTCGCGGATACCTACGCCGTCGTCGAGCACGCCGCACCCCGGGCGCGCACCGTGCAGACCTTCCGCGGCATCGCCGCCGGCCGCGCGCGTGTCGCCTTCAACGGCAAGATCGTGGTGGCGAGCAATGCGCACGGCACCGACTCGCAGCAGTCGCTGCGCGGATTGCTCGCCGGCCCGGAAGCCGAGATCGACGTGCGCCCGCAGCTGGAGATCTACACCGACGAGGTGCGCTGCAGTCACGGCGCCACCGCTGGCAAGCTCGATGAGAACATGCTGTTCTACCTGTTGTCGCGCGGACTCACGCCCGCTGCCGCGCAGCGGCTGCTGAAATGGGCCTTCCTCGAGGACGTGATCGCGCAGTTCACGGTGCCGGAACTGCGACGGCAGATCGAAGAACACCTCGCTGGAGCGCTGGGCGATGAGGCGCTGAAGGAGCTTCTGTAATGGCCGCCAAGCTGCCGTTCGCCACCGCAGCGCCGCCGCTCGATGTGGCAGCGGTGCGCCGCGATTTCCCGATCCTCGCCACGACGGTGAACGGTCATCCGCTGGTCTACCTCGACAGCGCTGCCTCAGCGCAACGACCGCTGGCGGTGCTGCGCGCCGTCGAGCACTACGAGACTCATTCGCACGCCAACGTGCACCGGGGCGTGCACACGCTCAGCCAGGCAGCCACCGCCGCCTACGAGGGCGCCCGCGAGCGCGTGCGGCGCTTCATCAACGCCCGCTCGGTGAAGGAGGTCGTCTTCGTCCGCGGCACGACCGAGGGCATCAATCTCGTCGCGCAGGCCTATGCGCGACCGCGCTTCCGCCCCGGGGACGAGATCCTGATCACCGCCCTCGAGCATCATTCCAACATCGTCCCGTGGCAGATGGTGTGCGAGCAGACCGGCTGCGCCCTCAAGGTGGCGCCGATCAACCGGCGCGGCGAAGTGGAGATCGATGCGTTCCTCGGGCTGCTCGGCGCGCGCACGCGCCTGGTGGCCATCGCGCACGTGTCGAACGCGCTCGGGACCGTGCTTCCGGTGAAACGCCTCATCGAGGCCGCACACGCGCACCGTGCCGTGGTCGTGATCGACGGCGCGCAGGCGGTGCCGCACACGCCGGTCGACGTGCGCGCGCTCGGCGCGGACTTCTACACCTTCTCGAGCCACAAGCTCTACGGGCCGACCGGCGTCGGCGTGCTGTACGCCCGCGAGGAGCTGCTCGCCAGCATGCCCCCCTGGCAGGGCGGCGGCGACATGATCCTGACGGTGTCCTTCGAGAAGAGCACCTGGAACGAGCTGCCGTTCAAGTTCGAGGCCGGTACGCCCAACATCTCCGGCGCCGTGGGACTGGCCGCCGCCATGGACTACGTCGAGAGCCTGGGGCTCGCGGTGATCGCCGCACACGAGCAGCGCCTGCTCGAGCTCGCGACCGCACAGCTGGCGCGGCTCCCGGGCATCGAAATCATCGGCACTGCGGCGCACAAGACCGCCGTGCTGTCCTTCACCATGAGAGGCGTGCACCCGCACGACCTCGGCACGATTCTCGATGCCGAGGGGGTCGCGGTGCGCACCGGACATCATTGCGCCATGCCGGTCATGGCGTTCTTCGGCGTGCCGGCCACGGCCCGCGCCTCCTTCGGCTGCTACACCACGGAAGATGACGTGGGGCGCCTGGTGGCGGCACTCGGGCGGGTGCGCGAGGTGTTCAGCTGATGGATCTGAAGGAGCTGTATCGCGACGTGATCCTCGATCACAACCGCCGCCCGCGCAATGTCGGGCGCATCGAGGGCGCCGACGGCTGCGCCGCGGGCGAGAACCCGCTGTGTGGCGACCGGCTGTCGCTCACCGTGCGCCTGAACGGCGAGCGCATCGAGGACATCCGCTTCGAGGGCAAGGGCTGCGCCATCTCGACCGCCGCGGCTTCCCTCATGACGGAGGCGGTCAAGGGCAAGGACCGCGCCGCCGTGCGCGCGCTGTTCGAGCAGGTGCATGCACTGCTCACGCAGCCGGATGCGGTGGCCGACGCCACGCTCGGCAAGCTCGCGGCGCTCTCCGGGGTGCGCGAATTCCCCGCGCGCGTCAAGTGCGCCAGCCTCTGCTGGCATACGCTGAACGCCGCGCTCGACCACCAGACCACCCCGGTGTCCACCGAGTAGCGCCCACCCATGCGCCGCCACGAGAACGAGCCGTTCGTCGTCAACCGCGAGGTGCGCGCGGTGATCGTGCCCGCCGGCCAGGAGGTGAAGCTCAACCCCGGCCAGGCGGGTTACATCACCCAGGCGCTCGGCGGCAGCTTCACGGTGTACCTCGAGGGCAACTTGTTCCGCGTCGCCGGCGAGGATGCCGACGCCATCGGCCAGGAGGCCGTCAGGCCTCCCGAGCTGCCGCCGAATGCCAGCGAGGCGGACGTCGAGAAGCTTGCCTGGGAGCAGATGCGCACCTGTTACGATCCTGAGATCCCGATCAACATCGTCGATCTCGGTCTGGTCTACGATTGCGACGTCAAGCACAACGAGGACGGCACGCGCACCGTGGACGTGAGGATCACCCTCACCGCCCCGGGGTGCGGCATGGGGGATATTCTGGTTGATGACGTGCGCGACAAGATCGAGCGGATCCCGACGGTGCGCGAGGCGCGCGTCGAGCTCACCTTCGACCCGCCGTGGAATCAGAGCATGATGTCCGAGGCGGCACGCCTGCAGACCGGCATGTTCTGACCGGCCAGCGCAGCCATGAGCGCCGAATGGCGAGATGTGGGCGGCGTGGACGCCGTCAGCGAGACGACGGCCCTGTCCGCCGAGGTCGACGGCGTCGCCGTGGTGATCGTGCGCTGCGGCCGGGAGCTGTACGCGGTCGAAGACCGCTGCACCCACGACGGCGAACCGCTGAGCGGCGCGCAGGTAGAGGACTGTCAGATCGTCTGTCCGCGTCACGGCTCGCATTTCTGCCTGCGCACCGGAGAGGCGCTCAGCCCGCCCGCCTATGAGGCGCTACGCACCTACCGCGTGCGCGAGCAGGACGGCCGCATCCTCCTGGAGCCGCCACCGTGAGGCACTCGTGAAACGGCTGACGCTCATGCGCCACGGCGATGCGCGCTGGCAGGACCCGGGGCTTTCCGATATGGAGCGCCCCCTCAACCGGCGCGGGACGGGGGCGGCCGAGGCGATGGCGCGGCGGCTCCTGGAGCTCGGGCTGGTGCCCGACCTGATGATGGCGAGCCCGGCGCGCCGCACCCAGCAGACCGCCGAGATCGTGGCACGCGAGCTGTCGATTCCCGCGCGGCGCGTGCTGCGCGAGGAGGCACTCTATCTGGCGAGCGCCGCGGAGCTGCTCAAGGTCGCGCAGGGATGCGGGCCGCGCGTGGCGCACCTGCTGGTCGTCGCTCACAACCCCGGCGTGTCGGAGCTGGTGCAGCTGCTGGTGCCGGCGAAGAACGCCGGCGGACTGGGCGCCGCCGCGATCTGCTCGATCAGCTTCGACTGTGCCCACTGGACCGCCGTCGCGGCCCCCGCGGTGCGGGAGGTGGTGCGTGAAGCGCCGTCCCGGGGACTATTCGGCCTGCTCGGCTAGCAGAAGGCGCGTGCGGGTCGGGCGCCGCTCGCCGCGCGCGCTGTCAGCACTCCGGCACGTTGACCGCGAGCCCTCCCTGAGAGGTCTCCTTGTAGATCGTCGACATGTCAGTGCCTGTCTGGCGCATGGTGGCGATCACCTGATCGAGTGACACCTTGTGCGAGCCATCGCCGCGCAGGCTGAGGCGCGCCGCATTGATGGCCTTGACGGCCCCCATGGCGTTGCGCTCGATGCACGGGATCTGCACCAGCCCCGCCACCGGGTCGCAGGTGAGTCCGAGGTTGTGCTCCATACCGATCTCGGCGGCGTTCTCGACCTGCTCGTTGGTCCCGTGGAGTGCGGCAACCAGCCCCGCCGCGGCCATCGAGCAGGCGACCCCGACCTCACCCTGGCAGCCCATTTCGGCGCCGGAGATCGAAGCATTGCGCTTGTAGAGCATGCCCATGGCCGCAGCGACCAGCAGGAAGCGGACAACGCCCTCCTCGTTGGCACCGCCCTCGAAGCGGCGGTAGAAGTGAAGCACCGCGGGCACGATGCCCGCGGCGCCGTTCGTCGGTGCAGTGACGACGCGCCCGCCGGCCGCATTCTCCTCGTTCACCGCGAGCGCGTAGGCGTTCACCCAGTCCATGACATCGAGCGGTCTCGCGGTCCCCGCCTCGGTCAGCTGCCGGTACAACCGCGGCGCGCGGCGGCGTACCTTGAGGACACCCGGCAGGAGGCCGGTCTGGCGAAAACCACGCTCGACGCAGGCCTGCATCACCTGCCAGAGCTTGAGGAGTTTCGCGCGCACCTCGGCCTCCGCCGCCCAGGTACGCTCATTCGCCAGCACCAGCTCGAACATCTCCAGCCCGTGCTCGCGGCACAG
>DASPPI010000130.1:0-13883 GCA_035625615.1 Steroidobacteraceae bacterium
CAATGCCGGCACCATCGAAGTCGCCCGGCAGATCCAGCAGCGCTTCGACGATCTCGACTACCTCTACGACCTGGGCGAGATCGAGATCAAGATGTCCGGCTGCATGAACGCCTGCGGGCACCACCACGTCGGCCACATCGGTGTGCTGGGCGTGGATAAGCACGGTGAGGAGTGGTACCAGATCACCCTCGGCGGCTCGGCCAACGGCTTCACCGCCCTCGGCGAAGTGATCGGCCCCTCGGTACCGAAGCACGAGGTCGCCGCCACCATCGAGCGCATCGTGGAGGTTTATCGCGCGCTGCGCACCGAGGGCGAGCGCTTCATCGACACGCTGCGGCGGGTGGGACTGCGGCCTTTCAAGGAGCGCGCCTATGCGGTACATCCTGCGGCGGCGTGAGGTGGTGGCGGACGACTGGCGCCATCTCGGCGAGGAAGCCGGCGATGGCACTGCCGGGGGAGTGGATGGCGGGCTCATCGTACCGCTCGCGCAGCTGCGCGACGCCGCTCAGCGCTGGCAGTCGTGGAGCGGGCGGCTCGGCGTGCGCTTGACCCCCGCGGATCCCGTGGAGGAGCTCGCCGGGCTGCTGCCACAACTCGGGCTGGTCGCCGTGGACTTCCCCAACCCTGGCGACGGCCGCGGCTACTCCCAGGGACGGCTGCTGCGCGTGCGTCTCGGGTTCCGAGGCGAGCTGCGCGCCATGGGCGCAGGCGTGCGCCAGGACCAGGTGTTCCTGCTGGCGCGCTGCGGTTTCGATGCCCTCGAGCTCGCCCCCGGGGAAGACCTGGAGGCCGCCCGGGGCGCGCTCGAGCGTTACGATGTGGCCTATCAGCCCGGCGCCGCGCAGGTGGCGCTGCGACGGCAGCGGTTCGGCAGCTAGCGCAGCGGCAGCTCGGTGCCGGTGAACATCGCCGCCACCTCCTCCGCCGAGGCGGCGCGGTGGGCCCGCTCCACCAGACGCCGCTCCAGGTGCGGCGCGAGCAGCTGCGCGAAATCATACATGTACTTGCGCAGCAGCGTACCGCGGCGGAAGCCGATCCAGGTGGTGTGCGCGGCGAACAGGTGGGCGGCGTCGATGGCGGTGAGATCGGGATCGCGCTCATCGACGGCCATGTGCGCGATGATCCCCACGCCGAGTCCCAGGCGCACGTAGGTCTGGATCACATCGGCATCGCGCGCCGTGATCGCGACGTTGGGAATGAGCGAGGCCTTGGCGAAAGCCTCGTGCAGCGACGACGGCCCGGTGAAGCTGAACGTGTAGGTGATGAGCGGATAGGCTGCCAGCGTCTTCAGTGTGAGCCGCCCGCCGTCGGCCAGCGGGTGGCCCCGGGGAACGATGACGGTGCGATGCCAGCGATAGCACGGCAGCAATGTCAGGTCGGCGAACAGATGCTCCGAGCCGGTCGCGACGGCGCAGTCGATGCGATCGCTGGTCACCATCTCCGCGATCTGCTCGGAGGTGCCCTGGTGCAGGTTGAGCCGCACCTGCGGGTAGCGGCTGCGGAACTCGCGGATCACGTCCGGGAGAACGTAGCGCGCCTGCGTGTGGGTCGTGCCGATCGAGAGGCTCCCCTTGCCCTCCTCACGCAGCTCGCTCGAGAGGCTGCGGATGCTGTGCGCTTCCTGCAGGATCCGCATGGCCCGATCGATGACCTGCTGGCCGGCCGGCGTGATCCGCGCGAGATTGCGGCCCTCGCGCACGAAGATCTGGAATCCCAGCTCGTCCTCGAGCAGCTTGATCTGCTTGCTCACACCGGGCTGGGAGGTGTGCAGTTTGTGCGCCGCTGCCGTGATGTTGAGGCCGCTCTGTGCGACGGCCGCCAGATAACGCAGCTGGTGCAGCTTCATGAGTGAGCCTTCATGCTACAAGACTAGCGCAACCTGAAACCGTACGGTGATCGATCCGTGACCGTTCCATAACCACAGCGCAGCCGCTCAGAAGCAATCATTCGTTCTGCCCGGCGTGCGGCCCTCGTTATAGTCGGACGCACCATGGCAGAGCCGACCATGCCGGAACTGGAACAGCAGGCGGATGCCGTGCGCGCCCTGCTCGCGGATGCGCTCGCGCAGCACGGACGGCTGGTGTACGCGAACAGCCTGGGCGCCGAGGCCATGGTGTTGACCGACATCATCTGGTCGCAGCTGCCGCAGATCGATGTCTTCAGCATCGATACCGGGCGGCTGCACGAGGAGACCCACGAGCTGCTCGAGAAGCTGCAACGCCGCTACCAGCGGTGGATGCGCGTCGTCTATCCCGAGACCGCGCAGCTCGAGCGTCTGGTAGCACGGCAGGGCCCGAACGGCTTCTATCACAGTGTCCAGGCGCGCCTCGAGTGCTGCCGGGTCCGCAAGGTGGAGCCCTTCCGGCGCGCCATCGCCGGTTTTCCGGCGTGGATCACCGGCGTGCGGCGCGAGCAATCCGCCGGACGCGCGCACGGTCGGGTCGTGGAATGGGATGCCGAGCACGGCCTGTACAAGATCAGCCCGTTGCTCGAGTGGAGCGAAGCGCAGGTGTGGCAGTACATCCGCCTGCACCGGCTGCCGTACAATCGGCTGCACGACCGCCAGTTCCCGAGCATCGGCTGCTCGCCCTGCACGCGTGCGATCCAGCCGGGCGAGAGTCGCCGCGCCGGGCGCTGGTGGTGGGAGCAATCCGAGTCGCGCGAATGCGGCCTGCATCCAAGAATTCCCTCCGTCGCCCGCGGCCCAGCGGTGGCGCTGCCCGCCTGAGGCCGCCGGGAGGCATGGACTATCTGCCGCTGTTCCTGCGCCTCGATGCCCGGCCCGTGGTGGTCGTGGGCGGCGGCACGGTGGCGCTGCGCAAGGTCGCCTGCTTGCTCAAGGCGGCTGCCCAGGTGACGGTCGTCGCCCCCGACCTGCACCCGCAACTAGCCGCGCAGGCGGCCAACGGGCGGCTGGTGCACAGCGCGGCGGGGTTCAGCGCGGCGCACCTCGCCGGCGCCGTCGCCGTCGTTGCCGCGACCGCGGACGCCGCCACCAATCGGGCGGTGTCGCTCGCAGCGCAGGCGCGGGGCATTCCGGTGAACGTGGTCGACGATGCCGAGCTCTCGACGTTCATCTTCCCCGCCATCATCGAACGCGCACCGATCCTCGTGGCGGTCAGCTCCTCGGGCCGGGCGCCGGTGCTCGCGCGGCGCGTGCGCGAGCAGATCGAGGCACTGCTGCCGGCACGCCTCGGCGCGCTCGCCCGCTTCATGGGCGCACGACGCCGAGCCGTACAGCGGATGCTGGGCCCACTCGCGCGGCGCGCGTTCTGGGAGCGGGTCGTCAGCGGGCCAGTGGCGCAGCGCGTGCTGGGCGGCGATCAGGCGGCAGCCGAGCGCGCGCTCGCGCGCGAGCTGCTCGCGGCGCAACTCAGCGCAGCGCCCGGCACGGGTGGCGGCGGGACGGGCGAGGTCTACCTCATCGGTGCCGGACCGGGCGACCCGGACCTGCTGACGCTGCGCGCGCTGCAGCTGCTGCAGCAGGCCGACGTCATCCTCTACGACCGCCTCGTCAGCCCGCAGACTCTCGAGCGCGCCCGGCGCGACGCCGAGCGCATATTCGTCGGCAAGGAGTCCGGCGAGCGAGCGCAGCAGCAGCGCATCCACGAGCTGCTGGTGCTTCTCGCGCGTCAGGGCAAGCGCGTGGCGCGCCTCAAGGGCGGCGATCCGTTCGTGTTCGGCCGTGGGGGCGAGGAGATCGAGGTGCTCGCCGCGCATGACATCCCGTACTGCATCGTGCCCGGAATCACCGCGGCGCTCGGCGCCGCCGCCAGCGCCGGGCTCTCGCTCACGCACCGCCGCCTCGCGCAGAGCGTGACCTTGGCGAACGGCCACCTGGGCGAAGGCACTGCGGAGGAGTGGCGCTTCTTCGCCGACCCCCGGCATACGGTGGTGTTCTACATGGCGGTGGCTGAGCTGTCCGGCATCGTGGCGCGGCTGCGTGCCGCGGGCGCTGCGCCCGCGCACCCGGCCATGCTCATCGAGCGCGCCACGCTCGCGCAGCAGCGGATCGTGCGCGGCTCGCTCGCCACCATCACCTCGCTGGCCGCCGAGCAGCGGGTCGCACCGCCGGCGCTGCTGATCGTCGGCGCTGTGGCGGGATCCGCTGCGCCCGCAGCGGCTACGGCGCTCGCCCGGGCCGCGGCGATCGCCGCCGTGCGCCCCGAGGACGCCGAGGCGGTCGCGTGAGCGCCGTACCGGGCTTCGTCGGCGCGGTAGGTGACACGCCGCTCATCCGTCTCAAGGTCGTGAGCCAGCAGACCGGCTGCGAGATTCTCGGCAAGGCGGAATTCATGAATCCCGGCGGCTCGGTGAAGGACCGCGCGGCGCGCGCGATCGTCGCGGCGGCCGAGCAGCGCGGCGAGCTGCCGCCAGGCGGCACGGTCGTGGAGGGCACGGCCGGAAACACCGGCATCGGACTGGCGCACGTGTGCAATGCCCGCGGGTACCGCTGTGTCATCGTCATGCCCGACAACCAGTCACCGGAAAAGTACCGGCTGCTGGAGATGCTGGGCGCGGAGGTGCACAAGGTACCGGTAGTCCCGTACAGCAATCCGAACCAGTATCAAAAGGTGGCGCAGCGCCTCGCTGGCGCGCTTCCCGACGCGGTCTGGTCCAACCAGTTCGACAACACCGCCAACCGCGACATTCATGTGCGCACCACCGGGCCTGAGATCTGGGCGCAGACCGACGGCCGCATCGACGCCTTCGTGTGCGCGACCGGTACCGGGGGCACCTTTGCCGGTGTGGCGCAGTTCCTCAAGTCCCGCCGCCGCGAGGTCCGCTGCGTGCTCGCCGATCCTCCGGGCAGCAGCCTGTACGCCTGGGTGCGCACCGGCACGCTCACGGCGACCGGCAGCGGATCGATCACCGAGGGCATCGGCATCGGCCGCATCACCGCGAACCTCGAGGGGGCGCCGATCGACGATGCCGTGCTGGTCGAGGATAGCGAAACGGTGCGCTTCGTCTACCGTCTGCTGTACGAGGAAGGACTGTTGCTCGGCAGCACCAGCGGTCTCAACGTCGCCGCCGCCGTGAGCGTCGCGCGCGAGCTCGGTCCCGGCCACACCATCGTCACGGTGTTGTGCGACGGGGGGGCCAAGTATCAGTCGCGGCTGTTCAACCGCGAGTGGCTGGAGCAGAAGGGCCTCGGCGGCAGCGCGCCCCCGCCGCCGGCGCGCGCACCGATTTCCCTCGACACCGCCCTGGTCGCCTGAACCGGCGCCACCTCACCCGGCGCCACCTCACCCGGCGCCCAGAGCCCCGCCCGCGGCCGTCGACTGGCCGCCGGCAAGTCAGTCGTGCGACAGTTTCCCCATGAACGGCTTCGCCAGCTCCGCGGAACTCGATGCCCTGCGCCTGAGCCTGGAGGTCGCGGTACGCAGCGTAGCCTTCAGCCTGCCGCTCGCCGTGCTGGCCGCGTGGGTGCTCACGCGCCTGCGCTTTCCCGGACGCATGCTGCTCGACGCGTTCGTGCACCTGCCGATCGTGCTGCCGCCGGTCGCCGTCGGTTACCTGCTGCTGCTGGCGCTGGGCGCGCGTGCGCCCCTCGGGGCGTGGCTGCGCACGCACTTCGGCATACAACTGCCGTTCACCACCGCGGGTGCGGCACTCGCCACCGCGGTGATGACGTTTCCGCTCATGGTGCGTGCCGTACGGCTGTCGCTCGAGAACGTCGACCGCGGGCTGGAAGAAGCGGCGCGCACGCTGGGAGCCGCGCCGCTCGACCGGTTCGCCTCCATCACGCTCCCGCTCATGCTGCCGGGGATCCTCGCCGGGGCGGTCACCGCCTTCGCGGCGGGACTGGGGGAGTTCGGCGCCGTGATCACCTTCGCCTCCAACGTCCCCGGCGTGACCCGCACGCTGCCGCTCGCACTGTATACGGCGATGCAGTCCCCCGGGGGCGACGCCGTGGCGCTGCGGCTGGCGCTGCTGTCGTTCGCGCTCGGCCTGCTCGGGCTGATCGCGTGCGAACTGCTGGTGCGGCGCGTGCGCCGCTACCTCGGCCGGTGACGCTGCTGACGGGTGCCGATATATTCAGGCGGGACGATCGCCGGCGGGCGGAGCAGGCCGGACCCGTCCAGACAGGTCGGAAAGCATGCTGCATGTGTCGGTGATCAAACGGCGGCCGGGCTTCTTGCTGGACGCCAGCTTCAGCGCACCTCTTCCCGGTGTGATCGCCCTGTTCGGCCGCTCGGGAAGCGGCAAGACCACGCTGGTCAACCTCATCGCCGGACTGCTGGCGCCGGATGAAGGCGAGATCCGTCTCGGTGACGAGGCGCTCACGGACACCGGGCGCGGGATCGCGATCCCCGTCGAGCGCCGCCGCATCGGCTACGTGTTCCAGGACACGCGTCTGTTCCCGCATCTGACCGTGGAGGGCAACCTGCGCTACGGCGAGAAGCGCGCGGCCGCCGTGTCCGCCGTCATCGACTTCGAGGAGGTGCTCGCGCTGCTCGGCCTTGCGCCGCTACTGGCGCGCCGGCCCCCGCAGCTCTCCGGCGGCGAGCGCCAGCGCGTGGCGCTCGGTCGCGCGCTGCTCGCGCGGCCGCGGCTGCTGCTGCTCGACGAGCCGCTGGCGTCACTCGATGCCGCGCGGCGCGAGGAGGTGCTGCCGTACCTGGTGGCGTTGCGCGACCGGCTGTCGGTCCCGATGGTGTACGTCAGCCACGACTTCGATGAGGTGCTGCGGCTCGCCACCCACGTGGTGCTGCTCGAGGGCGGCCGGGTGCACGCGGAGGGGCCGGTGGACGAGATGAGCCTCTGCCGTGAGCTGCAGAGCATCATCGGACCGGAGCTCGTGGGCGCGGTCGTCGAAGGCCTGGTGACGCGCCTCAGCCCCGAGGAAGGCAGCGCGGAGCTGGCGGTGGGAACCGGCACGCTGCAGGTCAGCCTGCGCGATGTGCCGGTGGGGGCGCGGGTGCGGCTGCAGCTGCTGGCACGCGATGTGATCCTGGCGACGCAACCGGTGCAGGGGCTGAGCGTGCGCAATGCGCTCGCCAGCACCGTGATCGCGATCAGCGACGACGACTTCGGCGCAGTGCTCGTCAGGCTCGACGTCGGCGGCGCGATCGTGCTCGCGCGCATCACCCGAGGCGCCCGGCGGGCGCTCGATCTGCGACCCGGTGATGCGGTGTGGACGCTGGTCAAGGCCGTCTCGACGCGTGGACACGCGTTTCGCATCGTGCCGGGCAGCTGAAGCCGCGCGCGAGGCGCGGGTCAGCCCTCCGGGGCGTCGGGCACAGCCTTCTCGCTCACCATCGTCAACACGTCGTAGTTCGCGACCGCCTCGCCGTTCTGGTTGGTGATGGCCGTGTCCCAGCGGACCTCGCCGTAGCCCGCCCCGAGACGCAGGCATTTCTCCTTGCAGGTGAGGCGTACCTTGATCCGGTCGCCGGGCTTCACCGGCTTGGTGAACCGCAGGCTGTCGATGCCGTAGTTCGCCAGCACCGGACCGTACGGCGGGTCGACGAACAAACCGGCCGCGGCCGATATCAGCAAATAGCCGTGGGCGACGCGGCCGCCGAAGAGTGGATTGCGCGCTGCCTCGACCTCATCCATGTGCGCGTAGAAGCGATCCCCGGAGAGTTCGGCGAAGCGCTCGATGTCGTCCACCGTCACGGTGCGCTCGGTGGAGTTGAACGTATCGCCGATAGCGAGCGCCGCGAACGGCTTGCGGAACGGATGCGTCCCCGGGTCGAGCTCACGTGCCCCCTTCGCCCAGCGGGCCGTTACGGCCGTGATCACATCCGGCGTACCCTGCACTGCCGTGCGCTGCAGGTAGTGCAGCACGCCGCGGATGCCGCCCATCTCCTCGCCTCCGCCGGCCCGGCCCGGGCCGCCGTGCACCAGGTGCGGCAGCGGCGAGCCGTGTCCGGTGGATTCCTGGGCGCAATCACGGTTCACGACGACGATCCGCCCGTGATAGGGCGCAAGTCCGAGCACCAGTCGTGCGGCCAGGGCATCGTCGGCGCTGAAGATCGAGCCAGCGAGGCTGCCGCCGCCGCGGCGCGCGAGCGCCATCGCGTCTTCCACGCTGTCGTAGGGCACCACCGTGCACACCGGTCCGAACGCCTCGACGCTGTGAACGGCCCGGGCAGCGCCCGCCTCCCGGCAATAGAGCAGGGTCGGTGCCACGAACGCGCCACGATCCGCGTCGGCGCCGAGCGGCTGCACCTTGGCGTCGCCGCCGCAGACCACCTGCGCCTCGCGGGTGAGCTGGCCGAGCCGCCCCAGCACCTCGCGGCGCTGGCTCAAGGAGGCCACCGGTCCCATGCGCACGGTGTCGAGGCGCGGATCGCCTATCACGATCCGTCCGAGCGCGGCGCGCAGGGCCTCCAGCACCTCGCCCGCTTGGGCGGCGGGAACGAGTGCCTTGCGGATGGCGGTGCACTTCTGCCCCGCCTTGACCGTCATCTCGCGCACCACCTCGCGCACGAACAGGTCCAGCTCGGGGGTGCCGGGCCTGGCGTCGGGACCGAGGATCGAGGAGTTCAGCGAATCGGTCTCGGAGGTGAAGCGCACTGCGTTGGCGCTGACGACCGGATGCTGGCGCAGCTTGAGCGCCGTGGCGGCGGAGCCGGTGAACGACACCACGTCCTGGCAGGTCAGGTGATCGAACAGGTCCCCTACCCCGCCGCAGACGAGTTGCACCGCCCCGTCGGGCAGGATGGCGGATTCCACCATGCGGCGGAACACCCGCTCGGTGAGATAGCAGGTCTGGGTGGCCGGCTTGACGATCGCCGGCACGCCCGCCAGCAGCGTGGGCGCCAGCTTCTCGAGCATGCCCCACACCGGAAAATTGAACGCGTTGATGTGTACGGCGCAGCCTTCGAGCGGCACGCAGACATGCTGGCCGACGAAGCTGCCGCTCTTCGACAGTCCTTCCACGACGCCATCGACGTAGACGCGGCCGTTCGGCAGCTCGCGCGTCCCCTTGCTCGCATAGACGAACAGCGTGCTGATACCGCCGTCGATGTCGATCCAGGAGTCGCCTTTGGTCGCACCGGTGGCATAGGAAAGCGCGTAGAACTCCTCCTTGTGCCCGGTCAGGAAGCGCGCCAGGGACTTGAGCAGTCCGGCGCGCTCGTGGAAGGTGAGCCGGCGCAGATTCGGCCCGCCCACTTCCCGCCCGTACGAGAGCATGGCGCCCGCATCCAGGCCGGCGGCGGTCGCATTCGCAATGACCTCGCCAGTGGTGGCATCCCGCAGCGCGGCCCCGGTGCCGCGGCCCGCCTGCCACCGGCCGGCGACGAAACTCTCAAGCTGCATGGTGCTCACTCCTCGCTCACCTGGCCGCGGATGCGGTAGGAGCGTCCGCGCAACAGCGCGATGCGCTCGCCGCGCTGGTTGGAGACGACGATCTCGTACAGGCCGTTGCGCCCGGTGCGCCACAGTTCGCGCGCCTCGGCCATGAGCTCATCGCCTTCCCGGGCGCTGGCGAGGAAGTCGATCGAGGCCGCCGCGGCGACCGTGGAGTCGTTGTGCGAGTTGCAGGCGAAGGCGAACGCGCTGTCACCGAGGGCGAAGACGATGCCGCCGTGACACAGGCCGTGGCCGTTGAGCATGTCCGCCCGCACCTGCATCGACACCTGCGCCCGGCCGGGACCGACCGCGACGATGCGCATCCCGAGCGCCTGCGAGGCACGGTCGCGATCGAACAACGCTCCCGCAGCGCGCTCGGCGCGCTGCTGGGCCGTGGCCGCCGTGACACTCGTGTCCTTCATGTCGTCACCCGCGCTCACTGCCCGGTGAAGCGCGGCGCGCGTTTCTCGCTGAAGGCGGCCACGCCCTCGGCGTAGTCGGCGCTGCGCCCGAGCTCACCCTGGTAGTCGCGCTCGATGTCGAGCTGTGCGGCGAGCGTACGGCTGAAGCCTTCGTAGACAGCCTGCTTGGTGCGCGCGAGGCCGCGGGTCGGCGCCGCGGCAAACTGCCGTGCCAGCTGCTCGACCACGGCGGCGAGCTCGCCGTCCTCCACGCAGCGCCAGATCAGTCCCCAGGCGGCGGCCTGCTCCGCCGGCAGCTTCTCGCCGAGCAGCGTGAGCCCGAGCGCGCGGGCGGTCCCGACCAGACGCGGCAGGAACCAGGTACCTCCCGAATCGGGGACGAGGCCGAGTTTCGCGAACGCCTGCACGAAGCTCGCCGAGCGCGCCGCGACCACCAGGTCGCAGGCGAGCGCGATATTGGCGCCCGCACCGGCGGCCACGCCGTTGACCGCCGCGATGACCGGCAGTGGCAGCGCCCGCAATGCCAGCACCAGCGGCTTGTAGTAGCGCTCGATCGACTCGGCCAGGTCCAGCGGCGCGGCCCCGGGAGCCACGGCGCGGTCGGAGAGGTCCTGACCGGCACAGAAGCCGCGCCCGGCCCCGGTGACGACCAGCACTCGCGCCGCCGAACCCGCCAGCCCCGCGAGTGCTTCACGCACCTCGGTATGCATGGCGGTGTTGAAGCTGTTCAGGCGCTCCGGCCGGTTGAAGGTGAGACGCGCGATGCCCTCGTTGAGATCGAAGAGAATGTTCTGGTAGCTCACCGGAGTTGTCCCGTCCAGATCCGCGTGCCGTTGGCGGTTGTTGCCGACTGTCTCATTTCTCGTCGTAGTCGAGCTCGAGTGTCGAACTCTTGACGTGCGACTGGCAGGCCAGCACGTAACCCTGCTCGAGCTCCCATTCCTCGAGCGCGTAGTTGTGCGCCATGCCCACCTCCCCGCGAATCACCTTGGTGCGGCAGGTGGAGCACACGCCGGCGCGGCAGGAGAAGGGCAGCTCCACGCCGGCGCGCGCCGCCGCATCGAGCACGGTCTCCTCGTGCCTCCTCATGCTGAAGGAGCGCCGCCGGCCGTCCATTACGACCGTGACCTCCGCGATGCCGGCGTCCGCCCCGGACGCCGGCGCGCTGGCCGGCGCAGCAGGCCGCGGCGCCGCCGCCTCGCCGGTGGTCGCGAGCGTGAAATGCTCGGCGTGCACGCGCGCGGGGTCGACGCCGAGCTGGCGCAGGGTCGCCGTCACCTGCTCGATCATGTCTCCAGGGCCGCAGACGAAGTACTCGCTCACCTCCAGCGGACGAAACAGCGCCGTGGCAAACTGCCGCACCCGCGCGCCGTCGATACGGCCGTTGTAGAGGGTGACCTCCTGCGGCTCGCGGCTCATGACGAAGTGCAGCGACAGCCGGTCCAGGTGCCGGTCCTTGAGCGCAAGCAGTTCCTCGAGGCACATGGTGCGGGCGCTCTGGCTGTTGCCGTAGAAGAGAATGAAGCGGGCAGCGCCGCGGGCGAGCAGCGTGCGCGCCACCGCCAGCACGGGCGTGATGCCGCAGCCGGCGGCGAAGGCTGCGTAGGTCGCGGATCCCGGCGGGATGTCCGCGCGTGGCGTGAAGCTGCCGTTGGGCGGCAGCACTTCGAGCCGGTCGCCCGTGCGCAGCTGCTCGGCCAGGTAGCGGGACATGCGCCCGTGGGGGTGGACGCGCGGCACGATACGCAGCGGCCACTCGCCCGGCGTACTCACGAGCGAATAGGTGCGCCGCACCTCTTCCCCCTCGATGATCGCACGCACGACCACGTGCTGACCCGCGCTGCCGGTGTACTGCGCCTGCAGCGCAGGCGGCACCCCGAGCGCGATCGCGATCGCGTCCTCCGCGTCCGGCGCGATCTGGGTCACCTCGAGCGGATGGAACTTCAGCATCTCACAGGCACTTGAAGTAGTCGAACGGCTCGCGGCAGGCGGTGCAGCGGTAGTGGGCCTTGCAAGGGGTCGAGCCGAATTCGCTGACGCGCTCGGTGGCGCGGCTGCCGCAGCGCGGGCAGGTGACCAGCGGTGTGCCCAGCAGGCGGCGCGGATCCGACACGGAATCTTCCGGCGGGGCGATGCCGAAGCTCCTGAGCTTGCGCCGACCCTCCGCGGTCAGCCAGTCGCTCGTCCAGGGCGGCGACAGCACTTCCTCGAGAACGGCCGTGCCGAAGCCGCCCGCATCGAGCGCGGCGCGCGCCAGTGTGCGGATCACCGCGGTCGCCGGGCACCCGGAGTAAGTCGGCGTGAGGCCGACGCGCACACGACCGTCGGCGTGCAGCCGCACGTAACGTACGACACCTAAGTCGACAATGCTCAGCACCGGGATCTCGGGATCGGTCACCTGGCTCAGCAGCGCCCACACCTGGCGCTCGGCTCCGCTCTCCTCGGGACTCGCGCGGAGCATCGCGCCGCGCGCCTTACCAGCGCGCTCCGGGATAGGCGCGCGGCAGGTGCTGCATCTCGGCCAGCAGGTGTCCGAGGTGCTCGGTGTGAACGCCGCGTTTGCCGTGCCACGGGTAAGGCTGTGCGGCCGGCCGCCGCAAAGTCGCCGCGTCCAGGTCCGCATCGATCCGGGCCGACCAGGGCGTCGCGAGCTGCTGCAGCGCGGGTGCGATCCCTGCCGCGCCCATGCATTCATCGATCTCATCGGGCGTGAACAGCTCGGCGGTAAAACGCCACAGATCGTCGAGTGCCCGCTGCATGCGCAGCTGACTCTCCTGCGTGCCGTCGCCGAGGCGCACCAGCCAGCCGCTGCTGAAGCGATAGTGATAGCGCGTTTCCTTGAGGGCCTTGGCCGCGATGGCCGCGAGCCGCGTGTCACTGGAGGCGCTCAGACCGCGGTAGATCTCGAGCTGCCAGGTGTCGATGAGCCACTGCCGGCCGATGGTGCAGGCAAAGTCGCCGTTCGGCTGCTCGGCGAGCGTCAGGTTGGCGAATTCCGGCGCATCGCGCAGGAACGCCAGCGCGTCCTCGTCGCGCCCGCGGCCCTCGAGCTCGCCGGCATAGGTGAGCAGCAGCCGTGCCTGCCCGATGAGATCGAGCGAGAGATTGGCGAGCCCGAGATCCTCCTCGAGTGCCGGAGCGTGACCAATCCACTCCGCCAGGCGCTGGCCGAGCACCAGCGAAGTGTCGGCGAGGCGCAGGACGTAGCGCCAGTGCGCCTCGGATTGCGCCGCCGAACGCGCCGGAGGCGCCGCCGGGAGCGCGCTCACAGGTTCTTCACCTCCTCGGGAATGGCGTAGAAGGTCGGATGGCGATACACCTTGTCGCGCGCGGGCTCGAACAGTGCATCCGCCTCTTCCGGGTCGGAGGCGGTGATGTCCGCCGAGCGCACCACCCAGAGGCTCACGCCCTCCTGGCGGCGCGTATACACATCGCGCGCGTGCTCGATCGCCATGCGCGCATCCGCCGCATGCAGGCTGCCGACGTGCTTGTGCTCGAGTCCCGCACGCGAGCGGATGAACACTTCGAACAGCGGCCAGTCGTTGCTCATGCTCGGCTCCCCGCCGGCTGCGGTATCGCCGGCTGCTGTGTGGCGGGCATGCGTTCCTTGGCCGCGTGGGCGGCGGCCGCCGCGCGCACCCACCGCCCGGCCTCATGCGCTGCGCGCCGCGCCTCCAGCCGCTCGCGGTTGCACGGCCCGTTGCCCCTGAGCACCGCGTGAAACTCGCTCCAGTCGATCGGACCGATCCGGTAGTGCTGCGCGACCTCGTCCCAGCGCAGCTCGTCGTCGGGGATGGTCAGGCCGAGGAAGTGCGCCTGCGGGACCGTGATGTCGATGAACTTCTGGCGCAGCTCGTCGTTGCTGAAGCGCTTGATCTTCCAGCGCATCGACTGCGCCGTGTGCTTCGAGTCCGCATCGCTCGGCCCGAACATCATGAGCGACGGCCACCACCAGCGGCTGAGCGCGTCCTGCGCCATGGCACGCTGGGCCTGGCTGCCCTGCGCGAGCGTCAGCATGATCTCGAAGCCCTGGCGCTGGTGAAAGCTCTCCTCCTTGCAGATGCGCACCATGGCGCGCGCGTACGGCCCGTAGGAGCAGCGGCAGATCGGAATCTGGTTCATGATGGCCGCGCCGTCGACCAGCCAGCCGATGGC
>DASPPI010000131.1:0-2737 GCA_035625615.1 Steroidobacteraceae bacterium
CGCGCTGCTGCAGGTCGCGGAGAAGCTGCACGTGGATGCACGCGTGCTGCAGGCGCTCGAGGCGGAAGACTTCGCCGCACTGGGCGCGGATGTCTACGTGCGCGGTCACCTGCGCCGCTATGCGGAAGCCGTGGGCGAATCAGCCACTGAGCTGCCGCAGCTCTACGCCGACAGCAGCCGCGCGGTGCGCCCCGACCTGACGCGTATTCCGCGCGGTGAGGCGATCCAGCCCCGCTCCCGCTTGCTGCTGCCGGCGCTGCTGCTGGTGGTGGGGTGTGCGCTCGCGGGCCTGCTGTGGTGGCTGCTGACGCTGCCGGGCGAGAAGGCGCAGCCGCTGCCGACGCTGTTGCCGACGCCGCCGGCGGTCGCCGCGGGCGCGGCGGCAACCGCGGAGCCGGTCACCGCGAAGCCGGTAACGGACGCCGCGCCGGGCGCGAGCGCGCCGGAGGCGGCGGCCAGCGGGTCGACGGCGCACCGTGCGCCCGCGCCGCCCGCCGTGCCTGCCGCCGTGAGCGCGCCGGGCGCCGGGCAGGCGCAGCTCGAGCTGCGGTTCTCCGCCGTGAGCTGGGTGGAGATCTCGGGCGCCGACGGGCGGCGTCTGCTGCAGGGTCTGGTCGAGGCCGGCAGCACCCGCGCCCTGAACGGCACGCCGCCGCTGCGGGTGGTGCTCGGCAACGCATCGGCGGTCGCGCTGCAGCTCAACGGGCAGCCCGTGTCCATCGAGAGGCTAGTGCATCGCGACGGCAGCGCGCGGCTGCTCATCGATGGCGCCGGCCGCGCGACTGCGGCCGCGCCGCGGCTGGCACACGGAGACTGAAGGTGGCCGAGCAGATCCAGCCCATCCGTGGCATGAACGATGTGCTGCCCGGCGAGATCGTCGCCTGGCAGCACCTCGAGAACTGCACGCGCGAGCTGCTCGCTTCTTACGGCTACGAGGAGATCCGCGTGCCGGTGGTGGAGCACACCGAGCTGTTCAAGCGCGCGATCGGCGAGCACACCGACGTGGTCGGCAAGGAGATGTATACGTTCACGGACCGCGGCGGCGACAGCCTGACGTTGCGTCCCGAGGCGACCGCGGGCATCGTGCGGGCGCTCATCTCGAACGGCATGCTGCGCGGGCAGCGCCACAAACTGTGGTGTCTCGGGCCGATGTTCCGTCACGAAACGCCGCAGGCGGGCCGCTACCGCCAGTTCTGGCAGGTGGATGTCGAGGCGGTCGGTTGCTGCGGGCCGGACGTCGATGCGGAGCTGATCGCGCTCGGCGCCCGACTGTGGCAGCGCCTCGGGATCGGCGGCCTGACGCTACAGGTCAATTCCCTCGGCACGCCCGAGAGCCGCCGCGCCTATCGCGCGCGGCTGGTCGAGTACCTGCGCGCGCACGAGTCCGAGCTCGACGCCGACAGCGTGCGGCGCCTCGCGGGCAACCCGCTGCGCGTGCTCGACAGCAAGAACCCGGCGCTGCAGGAGCTTATCCGCGGGGCGCCGCAGCTCACCGAGCATCTCGACGCGCAGTCGCGCGCGCACTTTGCCGAGCTGTGCGCGATGCTGGACGCGGTCGGCGTCGGCTACCAGGTCAATCCGCGACTGGTGCGCGGGCTCGATTACTACAACCGCACGGTGTTCGAGTGGATCACCTCGTCCAGCGGCGCCCAGAATGCCGTCTGCTCCGGCGGCCGCTATGACGGACTGATCGCGCTGCTCGGCGGCGATGCGACCCCGGCGGTCGGTTTTGCCATGGGGGTCGAGCGGCTGGTGGCCCTGCTGGTGGCGGCCGGACGCGTCCCGGCGGCGCCGCGTCCGGATGTCTACGTGGTCGTCAGCGGCGATCAGACCGCGGCCCGGGCGCTCGAGCTAGTGGAACGCCTGCGCAACGAGCGGCCGGGCGTGCGCTTCGAGCTGAATGCCGGCGGCGGTAACTTCAAGGCGCAGTTCCGCCGCGCCGACAAGAGTGGTGCGGCGCTGGCACTCATCATCGGCGCGGACGAGCTCGCCCGCGGTGTCGTCGGCATGAAACCATTACGGGCGACCGCCGGTCAGAGCGAGTGTCCCATCGCCCAGCTCGCGCCGGGGCTCGATGCGGCGCTGGCTGCGGCGGGCGAGGCGCCGGCCTGATGTCGGGGAGGATGCGTGGAAGGCTACGAGTCTGACAAAGAGCAATGGGAATGGGTGAAGGCCCAGGTACGCGAGAACGGGCCGGCGGTGATCGTCGCCGTCGCGCTCGCGCTGGGGGCGGTCTTCAGCTGGCGCTGGTGGCAGGCACACCAGGATGCGCGGCAGCTCGCGGCGGGCGGCCATTACACCCGGATGGTGCAGGCGCTCGAGCGCGGCGACCGCACCCAGGCGCTGGTCGTGCTCGGGGAGCTGGAGCGCGACTATGCGGGCTCCCCATACACCGACCAGGCAAAGCTGCTCGCGGCCCGCGTCTATGTCGATGACGGCGAGCTCGACCGCGCCGCCGGCGAGCTCGCCGGCGTTGCGGAGCATTCGCAGGACAACGAGCTGGCAATGGTGGCACGGCTGCGGCTCGCGCGCGTGCAGCTCGCCGAGGGCAGGACGGACAGCGCCCTCGCCACCCTCGGTGGCAGTGCCGCGGGCACCGGAGCGTTTGCGGCGCGCTACCACGAGGTGCGCGGCGACGCCTACTACGCGAAGGGCGACCGGACCACGGCGCTCAACGAGTATCGCAGCGCGCAGGCAGCCGGCGGGGGCACGGATGCGGCGCTGCTGCAACTGAAGA
>DASPPI010000132.1:0-12377 GCA_035625615.1 Steroidobacteraceae bacterium
CGAGACCTTCTATCAGGTGGTGCCGCCGCGGCCGGTCGATGGCACGCGCGCAGCGACGCGCACCGCCGCGGCCCGCTGACCGCGCAGGCCGATGCATTACTGGCTCGTCATGCCGGCCGCCGGCGCAAGTCAGCGTTTCCAGGCCGACACCCCCAAGCAGTACGCCCCGCTCGCGGGTCGTACGGTGATCGAATGGGCGCTCGCGCCATTTCTGGCGGACTCACGTTGCGCCGAGGTGGTTGTGGCACTCGCGCCGGATGACAGCGGCTGGGCGCAGCTCGGCGCGCACGGCGGCGCGGCGCACGCGCCGCGCGCGCCCGCCGTGAGCGTCGTGACCGGCGGAGCGCAGCGCAGTCTCTCGGTCCGCCGGGCGCTCGCCGCGCTCGAGGGACGCGCGGGCGCCGAGGACTGGGTGCTGGTGCACGATGCCGCGCGTCCCTGCCTCGACACGCAGGATCTCGAGCGCCTCCTCGGACGACTGGCGCAGCATCCGCTCGGCGGCCTGCTCGCGGTGCGCGCCGCCGATACGCTCAAGCGCGCCCGGGAAACCGCCGGCCCCGCGTCGGTGCCCGAGGTGGCGCAGACCGTGGACCGCACGGGGCTGTGGCGCGCCCTGACCCCGCAGATGTTCCGCTACGCCCGGCTGTGCCAGGCGCTCGATGTGGCGCACGCCGGCGGGCGCTTTCCCACCGACGAGTCGCAGGCGCTCGAGTGGCAGGGCGAGCACCCGGCGCTGGTGGAAGGCCACGCCAGCAACCTCAAGATCACCACCGCCGCCGATCTGCTGCTGGCGGCGTCGGTCCTGCAGGCGCGGCATGACTGACCGGCGCAGGAGCACCCCATGAGAGTCGGCTGCGGGTTCGACGTGCACGCTTTCGGCGCCGGGGAATTCGTCATGCTGGGGGGCGTGCGCGTTGCGCATACGCGCGGGGTGGTCGCGCATTCGGACGGGGACGTGCTGCTGCATGCACTGTGCGATGCGCTGCTCGGTGCCGCGGGCCTGGGGGACATCGGCCAGCACTTCAGCGATACCGATCCGCAGTGGCGCGGCGCCGACAGCCGGCGCCTGGTCGCGAGCGTGCTCGCCATGCTGCGCGCACGCGGGTTCGCGGTCGTCAACGCTGACCTCACCGTGCTCGCCCAGGCTCCGAAGGTCGCGCCGCACCGCGACGCCATCACCCGCCAGATCGCCGAGCTGCTCGGGATCGAGACCGGGCGCGTCAACCTCAAAGCGACGACCACCGAGGGCCTGGGTTTTCTCGGACGCGCCGAAGGCATCGGCGCGCAGGCGGTCGTGCTGCTGAGCGAGGAGTGAGCAGGTCGCGCCGCGAGCTCAGCGCGCGCGAAGCCGCGCTGGCGCCGCCGCGCGCGCTGGGCCCGCCGGCGGCGGCGGGCGTGCTGCGGCAGCAGACCGAGGACTTCGTGGTCGAGGAGGATCTCGGGTTCGCGCCTGCGGGTGCGGGTGAGCAGCTGCTGCTGCGGGTCCGCAAGCGCAATGCCAACACGCCGTGGGTGGCCCGCGAGCTCGCGCGGATCGCCGGATGCCGTCCGGGCGATGTCGGCTATGCCGGCCTGAAGGATCGTCGCGCGGTTGCGGTGCAGTGGTTCTCGGTGCCCCGTCCGCGCGCGGCCATCGACTGGCATTGCGCCGGCGGCAGCGACCTCGAAGTGCTCGAAGTGCACCCGCACACGCGCAAGCTGCCGCGCGGCGCGCTGGCTGGCAACCACTTCACGGTCCGGATTCGCAGCGGCGCAGGCGACGGTGCCCACCTGGCGGCGCTCCTTGCGCCGCGCCTCGAGCAGATCGCCCGGCACGGGGTGCCGAACTACTTCGGGCCCCAGCGCTTCGGCCGTGACGGCGCGAATCTCGTGGCGGCCGGCGCGTCGCGCCAGCGCCTGCGGCCGCAGGAGCGCGGCTTCGTGCTGTCCGCCACCCGCAGCGTCATTTTCAATGCAGTGCTCGCCGAGCGGGTCGCCGCGGGCAGCTGGCGTGAGCTGCGGTGCGGCGATCTCGCCAACCTAGATGGCCGCGGGAGCTTCTTCCCGGTGGACGCCCTGGACAGCAGTCTGGCCGGCCGCTGCGAGCGGCTGGAGATCCACCCGACCGGACCGCTGTGGGGAGCGGGCCTGCCGAGCACCCGGGCCGCGGTGCTCGAGCTCGAGTCGCGCGTCGCGGCACGCTTCGCCGGGGAGTGCGCGCGATGCGCGGCTGCTGGATTGCGGCAGGAGCGTCGCAGCCTGCGGCTCAGGGTGCAGGAGCTGAGCTGCAGCGCCGAGGCGCACGCGGTGGTGCTGCGCTTTCGGCTCGGTCGCGGGTCCTTTGCCACCGCGGTGCTGCGCGAGCTGATTGCCACCCCGGGCGACGGCGACGGCTCAGCGTGCGCGGGCGAGGCCGACGGCTGCGTGGATCAGCCGGCCGACAGCAGCACGTAGACCGCGCCGGTACCGCCATCGACCGGGCGCGCCGAGACGAAGGCGAGCACCGCACCCGTACGGCGCAGCACCGCGCTCACGGCGGACTTCAGTACCGGGCCCCGGTGACCGGAGCGCCGTCCCTTGCCGTGAATCACCCGCACGCAGCGCACCCGCCGCTCGAGAGCGCGCACTAGGAACTGCCGCAGCGCATGCTTCGCGTCGGCGACGGTGAGTCCGTGCAGGTCGATCTCACGCTCGACGCGGTACTCGCCGCGGCGGAGCCGGCGCAGCACCGCCGGCTGCACCTGCGGTCGATGGAACACCAGCTCTTCGCCGCCGGCGAGCGCGGGGTCCGTGCCGGCGCTGTCCAGGCTCTCGCGCAGCACCGCATCCCGGTCGGCGCGCGTGAAACGCGCCCGCGGGTGTGCCTTGGGCGCGCGCGGCGGCGCCGGGCGGTGCCGCAGCGGCCGCACGCCGCGGACGGCTTCCCGAAACAGACTCGCCTCGTCGGGCTCCTCGTCGGGGTCATGATCGCCGGATACGCCAGTCACGTCGGCTCCGCCGCCAGTCTTTCTTCAAGTATAGTCACGGCCACTTCCGGTGCATCCCACCACGATGGCAAGTGAAGATCCTGATCAGTAACGATGACGGCTTCCGCGCCGAGGGCATCCGGCGCCTGCGCGCGGCCCTCGCGACGCTCGCGGAGGTGACCGTGGTCGCCCCGGACCGCAACAAGAGCGGCGCCAGCAACTCCCTCACTCTCGATGTGCCGTTGCGTGTGTTCGAGGCCGAGCCGGGTGTGTATTTCGTGCCCGGCACGCCGACCGACTGCGTCCACCTCGCCATCTCGGGATTGTTCGACTTCGAGCACGACATGGTGGTGTCCGGCGTCAACGACGGCCCGAACCTCGGCGACGACGTGCTCTATTCCGGGACGGTGGCGGCGGCGGTGGAAGGGCGCTTCCTCGGGCTGCCCACCATCGCGGTGTCGCTGTGCACGGGCGGGGCGGGCGGGGGACATTTCGCGACCGGCGCGGAGGTAGCGCGCCTGCTGGTGGCGCAGCTGCTGCGGCGTCCGCTCGAATCCGCGCTCATTCTCAATGTCAACGTGCCGGATGTGCCTTTTGCCCAGCTGCGGGGATTTCGCGCGAGCCGACTCGGCTTCCGGCATCGGTCCGCGCCGGTGATGCGTGCCCACGATCCGCGCGGGCGCCCGGTGTACTGGGTCGGCCCCGCAGGGGCGCAGCAGGACGCCGGTCCCGGCACCGACTTCGACACGGTGGCGCAGGGGTACGTGTCGGTAACGCCGCTGCAGGTCGACCTCACCCGGCACGCTGCGCTGCCTGCGATCGGCGGCTGGCTGGATGCGCTCAATGGCTGACCTGCGCCTGTCGGGCATCGGCATGACCAGCGCGCGCACGCGCGATCGCCTGGTGCAGCGCCTGCGCGAGGGGGGCATCACCAACCTCACGGTGCTCGAGCGTATCCGCAACGTCCCTCGGCATATCTTCGTCGACGAGGCGCTCGGCAGCCGTGCGTACGAGGACGTCGCGCTGCCGATCGGCTTCGGGCAGACCATCTCCCAGCCCTACATCGTGGCCCGCATGACGGAGGCGTTGCTCGAGGGGGGCCGTGTCGAGAACGCGCTCGAGGTCGGTACCGGTTGCGGCTACCAGACCGCGGTGCTCGCCCCGCTGGTGACGCAGCTGTACACGATCGAACGGATCGAGCCGCTGCTGGCGCGGGCGCGCGAGCGGCTCAAGGAGCTCGGCATCCGTAACGTGCGCTTCCGCCACGGCGATGGGGCGCTCGGGTGGCCGACTCACGGCCCGTTCGACGGCATTCTCGTGGCGGCCGCGCCGCTCACCGTGCCGGACGCACTTCTCAAGCAGCTGAAGGTCGGCGGGCGCCTCATCGTGCCGATCGGCCCCGAGGGCGAGCAGCAGCTCGTGCGTTTCACGCGACGCGAGCAACGCCTCGATCGCGAGTCCTTGGGCGCGGTCGCCTTCGTGCCGCTGCTCGGCGGCATCGCGTGAGGCAGGGACGCATTCGATAAATCAGATGATTAACTCTCTATAAGTCTATGAGTCTTATCGGATTCTCTTCCGAGAAACTGCATCCAGCAGCTCGAAAAGCTGCCGGGAAAGAGGCGCCGGAAGTCTGCAAGCCCCGTGCGGCGGCGTCTGCCTGCGATCACGCTGCCCAAAAATCGTAGGCTCGCAATAAGTTGCATCGGGTTCTGCGACGCGTTTAACATGGACTTCCTGTCTCTTAACGACGACAGCAAATCGGGGAGGGTGACCGGCAGAAGACACAGGGAGGAGGGAGTCGCAACAAAAGCAAGAACCTCGAGATAAGAGCAAAAACAGTGCAATTGTTCGAGTCTGTCAGCTTCGAATGATTGTTTGGTTGGTTGACCCTCCCCTTGTGTCTTCTGCCGATCACCCTCCGCCGTTCGAGACGGCGGCTCGTGTGCCGCCCCGCTAGCGCAGAAAGAGCGCTGCCACCACCCGCCGCCCCTCCTGCACCAGCACATTGAACGTGCGGCAGGCCGCACCGAGCTGCATCACCTCGACGCCGATGCGCTGCCGCGCGAACGCGGCGTGCACTTCCCCCGTAGCGAAGCGCTGCGTCGGGCCGGTAGCGAGCAGCACCAGCTCCGGTGCGAGCGCGAATACCGTCTCGAGGTGCGCCGGCGTGAGATCGGCGAACGCGGCCGGCTCCCAATCCGTGATGAGCCGCTCGGCCGAGAGGACGCAGCTGCGGCCCACGCGCCGCTCGCCGATGCGCAGCTCCGTGTCGGAGTAGCCGCGGATCAGGTTGCCGTGCGCGCCCGGTTCAAGATTGAACTTCATCGCAGGTTACGATAGCGCCGGTGCGCGAGATCGTCATCATCATGGCCGACCTGTACCTGCCGCGCGGCGGGCGCGCTGACGGTGCGGAAGCGGCGGCTGCCTTCGCCCGGGTTCCGGGTCTGGAGGCGGTCGGACGGTTCGGCATGCGCGCCCGGCTGGCGGATGGGTGGCGCGCCTGGCTCGCACACTGGGCGGGGCGCGCCGAACTGTCCGATGTGGCCCCGGCAGAGATCGCCGCGGCGCTGCTGGGCGGAACGGACGGTCCCGGGGAGCATAACGTCGCCCGCTGGATAGCGACTCCCGTGCAGCTGCGCGCCACCCACACGCAGGTCCTTCTCGAGCATTTTGGCCTGCTGGCGCTTGCGCCGGCGGAACAGACGCTGCTCGCCGCGGAGTTCGCGCGCACCTTCGGGCCGTCCCTGTCGCTCGCGCCGTTGCCGTCGGGCGATTTTCTCCTGACAACGCCCGACCTCGCGGCGCCGCTCACCACCGAGCCGGCCCGCGGCGCCGGCGGGGACGTCACGGCCTCGCTCCCGCAGGGGGCGGCGGCCGGCCCGCTGCGGCGACTGGTGACCGAGATCGAAATGTGGCTGCACGCGCTGCCGCTCAACGAGGCGCGCGCGCAGCGCGGCGAGCCGCGGGTCACCGCGCTGTGGCCCTGGGGTGCGTGCGGCGGTACGCGGCGGCCGGAAGTGCGCCGCGCGGCGGACGTGCCCCCGGCCTTCGGCCGGGATCCATGGCTCGCCGGTTTGTGGCATCTTCAGGGAAGTGCCAGCCGGTCGCTCCCGCAGCGGCTCGACGCCGTGCTCGGGGCGGGTGCGGAGCGCGCCGTGGTGGTGGCGGAGGTAGGACGGGAATTGCAACGCTCGCATCCGGATACAGTGGCGGACGCCGTGGCGCGCCTCGATGAGCGCTTCGTATTTCCGGCGTGGCGGGCGCTCGCAAGCGGTGAGCTCGCGCGGCTGACGCTGGTCGTGAGCGACCTGCGGGTGCAGCTGGGCCGCGGCGGCCGCTGGCGGCTGTGGCGCCGCGCGCGCCCGGGCCTGCGGAGCTTCGCGTGAAGCTGCGGATCGTGCGCCGCACCCCGGCCCCACCGGGCGCCGCGATCGGCGGCAGCGCGCGGCACCCGGTGCTCGAGCGGGTCTACGCCGCGCGCGGCGTGCGCTCGGCTGCGGAGCTCGATCTGTCCCTGGCGCGCCTGCTGCCGGTCGGCACGCTCGAGGGCATCCCCGCCGCCGTGGAGTTGCTGCTGCGCCACCGCACCGCCGGCCGCGTGCTGGTCATCGGAGATTTCGACGCCGATGGCGCCACCAGCAGCGCACTCATGGTGCGCGCTCTGCGCGACGGCGGCTTCGCCAGTGTGGATTTCCTGGTCCCGAACCGCTTTCAGTTCGGCTACGGCCTCACCCCCGAGATCGTGATGCTGGCGGCCGCGCGCGCACCGACGCTCATCGTCACCGTGGACAACGGCATCTCCAGCAACGCCGGGGTCACCGCGGCACGCGAGCGCGGGATCGACGTGCTCATCACCGATCATCATCTGCCCGGCGCACGGCTCCCGGATGCGAACGTGATCGTCAATCCGAATCTGGGCGGCAGCCGCTTCGCCAGCCGTACGCTCGCCGGCGTCGGGGTGGCGTTCTATGTCATGGCGGCGCTGCGCCGCTCGCTCGATGCGGCGGGACTCGCCCGGGCGGGCAGCGATGGTGTGGCACGCCTGCTCGACCTGGTGGCGCTCGGTACGGTCGCCGACGTGGTGCCGCTCGATGTCAACAACCGGGTGCTGATCGCGCAGGGGCTGCAGCGCATTCGCGCCGGCCGCTGTACGCCGGGCATCCGGGCGCTCCTGGCCCTTGCCGGACGGCCGGCCGGCGACCCGACCGCGGCAGATCTCGCCTTTGGCGTGGCGCCGCGGCTCAACGCCGCCGGCCGCATCGACGACATGACCATCGGCATTCAGTGCCTGCTCGCCGATGACGATCTCACGGCGCAGCGACTGGCGGCGCGCCTCGATGAGCTCAATCAGGAGCGCCGCTCGATCGAAGCGCGCATGCAGCAGGAGGCACTCGCGGCCGTGCGCGGGCTCGACACCGAGGGCGGCGCCGTGCAGCGCAGCGGGGTGTGCCTGTTCGACGAGAGCTGGCATCAGGGCGTGGTCGGGCTGGTCGCGAGCCGGGTGAAGGACCGGCTGCGCCGGCCGGTGGTTGCCTTCGCGCGCGCCGATCAGGCGCTGCTGCGCGGCTCGGCCCGCTCGGTCGCGGGCATTCACATCCGCGACGTGCTCGATTCGATCGCCGCGCGGGCGCCTGAGCTCATCGGTCGCTTCGGCGGCCACGCCATGGCCGCGGGGCTCACGCTCGAGCGCGCCCGGCTCGATGAGTTCGCGCGCGCCTTCGACGCGGAGGTGGCGCGCTGGTCGCCGGGTGCCCCGGCAGCGGATGCAGTCGAGACCGACGGCGAGCTCACCGTGAGCGAGATCGCGCTCGAGACCGCGCAGGCGCTGCGCGCCGGCGGGCCCTGGGGTCAGGCTTTCCCGGAGCCGAGCTTTGACGGGCTGTTCAGCATCCGCGATGCGCGCGTGATCGGCGAGCGGCACCTGAAGATGTGGGCCGAGGTGCCGCGCAGCGGGCGCTCCTTCGATGCGATCGCTTTCAACTACATCGAGGACAGCGCGGCGTTCACACCGCCGGCGGGACTGCAGCAGCTGGTGTACCGGCTGGAGGTGAACGAGTACCAGGGCGAGCGGCGGCTGCAGCTGCTGGTCGATCACCTGCTGCCGGCCGCTCGCTAAAGTCCGCGCCGCGATGCTAGCATCCAGCGCTTTGTTGCACCCGCACGCCGCCGCGTGCGCTCGGCTCCGGAACGGGTATGGAAGTCAATCAGCTCAAGCGCCAGCTCAAGGACCTCGGTGAACGCATCGCCTCGCTACGGGGGTTTCTTTGAGTACGACCGCAAGCAGGAGCGCCTCGAGGAGGTGGCTCGCGAGCTGGAGGATCCGGGCGTGTGGTCGAACCCCGCGCGCGCGCAGGAGCTCGGGCGCGAGCGCGCCCGCCTGAGCGCCGACGTCGGCGAGATCGACCGAGCCACCAAGGGCATCGGCGAGGCGCGCGAGCTGCTCGAGCTCGCCGAGGCCGAGGGCGATGAGCCGGCGGCGCGCGACATCGAGCGCGATGCCCAGCGCCTGGAAGGCGAGGTGCGCCACCTCGAGCTGCGGCGCATGTTCGGCGGCGAGATGGACTCGCACAACGCGTTCCTCGACATCCAGGCGGGCGCCGGCGGCACCGAGGCGCAGGACTGGGCGCAGATGCTGCTGCGCATGTACCTGCGTTGGGGCGCTGCGCACGGCTTCGGCTGCGAAGTGATCGACTCCAACCCAGGCGAAGTGGCCGGCATCAAGAGCGCGACGCTGGAGGTGCGCGGCGAGTACGCCTACGGCTGGCTGCGCACCGAGACCGGTGTGCACCGCCTGGTGCGCAAATCCCCGTTCGATTCGGGCAACCGCCGGCACACCTCGTTCGCCTCGGTGTTCGTCTCGCCCGAGATCGACGACGACATCGACGTCCAGATCAACCCGGCGGACCTCAAGATGGACGTGTACCGCTCCTCCGGTGCCGGCGGGCAGCACGTCAACAAGACCGAGTCGGCGGTGCGCCTCACTCATTTACCTACTGGCATCGTGGTCGCCTGCCAGAACGAGCGCAGCCAGCACAAGAACCGCTCGACCGCGATGAAGATGCTCAAAGCCAAGCTCTACGAGCTGGAAGTCAACAAGCGCAATGCCGCCGCGCGTGTGCTCGAGGACTCGAAGGCCGACGTGAGCTGGGGCAACCAGATCCGTTCCTACGTGCTCGACCAGTCACGCATCAAGGACCTGCGCACCGGCGTGGAGGTCGGCAACACCGCGGCGGTGCTGGACGGCGATCTGGACAGATTTCTCGAGGCCTCGCTCAAGGCGGGCGTGTAGCGATACGGCGGAGACGCAAAGCGTACAGAGCCATGAAGAACGGCAAACGGGGTGCCCGCGGCGGACGCCCTAGCGGCGGCGGCAGTGGTGGCGGTGGTCCCGGCGAAGGCGTGAGCGCCGGCGGGGGCGGCGCGGCGGGCGAGCGCGGCGATGAGAACAAGCTGATCGCCGAGCGGCGTGCGAAGCTCGCCGCGCTGCGCGGGAGTTTGTCAGGTGGCGCAGGCGGCGGTTCGAGCGGCGGTGGTGCCTTCCCCAATGACTTCCGCCGCGACGCCCTGGCCGGGCAACTGCACGCGTCCTTCGGCGAGCGCAGCGCCGAGTGGCTGGATGCCAACCCGACGCGCGTGCAGGTCGGCGGGCGGCTGATGTTCAAGCGCGTGATGGGCAAGGCGAGCTTCGCCAAGATCGGCGACCGCACCGGCCAGCTCCAGCTGTACCTGCCACAGGAGGCGCTCGGCGATGCCTACGAGGCGTTCAAGTCCTGGGACGTCGGCGACATCATCGGCGCCAGCGGGGTACTGTTCCGCACCAGGACCGGCGAACTCACGGTGCGCGCGGACGCCTTGCGGCTGCTGGTGAAGTCCCTGCGGCCGCTGCCCGACAAGTGGCACGGGCTGGCCGACACCGAGACCCGCTACCGGCAGCGCTACGTCGATCTGATCGTGAGCGAGACCAGCCGCAACGTGTTCCGCACGCGCACCCGTATCGTGCGCTACCTGCGCGACTTCCTCGATGCGCTGGACTTCCTCGAGGTCGAGACGCCCATGATGCAGCCAATCCCCGGGGGCGCGCTGGCGCGGCCGTTCCGCACGCATCACAACGCGCTCGATCTGGACATGTATCTGCGCATCGCGCCCGAGCTGTATCTGAAGCGGCTGATCGTCGGCGGGCTCGAGCGCGTGTACGAGATCAACCGCAACTTCCGCAACGAGGGGCTCTCGACGCAGCACAATCCAGAGTTCACGATGCTCGAGCTGTACCTGGCGTACGCCGACTACCGTGATCTCATGGAATGGGTCGAGAAGGCGATCCGCGGTCTCGCCGACACGCTGAACGGCTCCCAGCTGCTCACCTATCAGGGGCGCGCCTACGACCTCAGCAAGCCCTTCCGCCGCCTCACGGTCGAGCAGGCCGTCATCGAATACAATCCCGGGATCGATCCGCTGTCGCTGCGCGACCTCACCTACCTGCGCAAGCGCTGCGAGCAGCTCGGCGTCAAGGTGGACAGCGACGCTGGCCCGGGGAGGTTGCAGATCGAGCTCTTCGAGAAGACCGCCGAGAGCGCCCTGCTCGATCCGACCTTCATCTGCGCCTTTCCGGCGGAGGTCTCGCCGCTGTCGCGCCCGAACGATGCCGATCCGTTCATTGCCGATCGCTTCGAGTTCTTCCTTGCGGGGCGCGAAATCGCCAACGGCTTCTCGGAGCTGAACGATCCGGAGGAGCAGGCAGCGCGCTTCCGCGCGCAGGCGGCGGCTAAGGACCGTGGCGACGAGGAGGCCATGTTCTACGACGCGGATTACGTGCGCGCGCTCGAGTACGGCATGCCGCCGGCCGCAGGACTCGGGGTCGGCATCGACCGGCTGGTCATGTTCTTCACCGACTCACCCTCGATCCGCGACGTCATTCTGTTCCCGCACATGCGGCCAGAAGCGCAGTGAGCCGCCTCAGGCCGTCTCAATCAGGGAGCCGGTAGGGCAGCTCGAGCTGCTGTGCGTTCAAGGGTGCTGCTGCCGCGGCGGCAGCCGCTGCCGCGCGCTCCGCGCCAGCAGCGCCCTCCGCGGCCGCGACTGCGGTCACGGCCAGGAACTCACAGCGCCCGTCAGGGTGCCCGGCCGCGCGCACCACCCTGAAGGAGCGGCGGTCGGGCAGCACGCCGGAGTCGCCGGCTTGCAGCTGCAGAGGTTGGTCGCTGAGAAAGCGCTGCATGCGGCGCTTCACCCGGCCGCGATAGTGCGCGCGCGCGATCACCTCCTGGCCGGTATAGCAACCCTTGTCGAAGGCGATCGCCCCAAGCACATCGAGATTGAGCATCTGCGCCACGAATTCCTCGGAGGTCGCCGCATACACCTCCGGCTCGCCGGCGGCGATCGCGCAGCGCTGCCAGAGTTCCGGCGCCGCGGGCTCGCAGCCGCTGAGTGCGGGAGCGCTCCGTGCGGGGGCGATGAGCAGCCAGCGCGCCGGATCCCCGGCCACACGGACCGCGATCGCCCCGTCGCGGCGCGCCGCGGCGTTCACGGCAGCGGGCCAGGCCCCGCCCGCTGATGGCGGCGGCGCCGGCGTCGGCGTTGCGGCATGCTGTGGCGGCGCTGCGGCGGGCGCGAGCACGCCGCTGATCGCCCACTGTGCGGAATCTTCCGCGACCTGCGCCTTCGCACGCAGGACGAATCTCGCCAGACGTTGCGCAACCGTGCCGGCGAGCTCGCGCGGCAGAATCGCGAGCAGATCGTCCGGGGCGAGCTGCACCAGTCGCAGCAATGCGATCACGCGCCCCTGCGGATTGTGGTAGCCGGCGAGCAGTGAGCGGGCCGGCCCGAGCCGCGTCACGTCGTTCGACAACTGTCCCTGCAGAAAGGGCACCGCGTCCATACCGCGCACGCGCACTGCGCCGAGAGCGGCCAGCAACACCGAGCTGGGTTCACTGTGCATGAAGTTGACCGTTGTTTTTCCTAAACATTCCGTGGCTGTCGCCGGGGAATTCTGGCAGACTTAAATAGTATGTCGACGCTCCGTTGCAAAAGCCCGCAAGCGCATCCGTCCGCCGAAATTTCCGCTCCAGCCGCCGACGATTCAGCCACCGACGATGCAACGCACGCCGCACCATCCGCTGCGCCGGACGGCACTGGCGTGCCGCATGCGCGCGCGCGCGAGGTCGGCGGCACGGCCGGACCTGAGCCCACGCGTTTCGGTGACTGGGAAAAGAACGGCCGCTGCATCGATTTTTAGTCTATGCCGACGCGACCCCTATCGCCGCACCTGTCGGTCTACCAGATGTCGCGCTACACGTTGGCGACGTCGATCTTCAATCGCCTCACGGGTCTGGTGTTGTCGGCCGGACTGCTGCTGCTCGTGTACTGGCTCATGGCGGTCGCAGGTGGCGCCGCAGCGCACGCGCGCGCCGCGCGAGTGCTGTCGCTGCCGCTCAT
>DASPPI010000133.1:0-5557 GCA_035625615.1 Steroidobacteraceae bacterium
TTCCCGCCGCAGCTCGACCGCTGGCTCGCGGTCACCGTCGTGCTGCTCGTGTGGATGCAGGTGGCGCGCTGGGCCATGACGGCGGTGCGCTTCGCCATCGACCTGCGGCGGCTGCGCTCGACCGGTCCCGACACCCTCCTCGAGAGCTCGATGGAGGTCATCCTGTTCGGGACCGGGATCCTCATCTGGGGTATCGCGCTGTTGCTCGCGCTCGCGAGCCTCGGCGTGGAGATCCAGCCGCTGCTGGCGGGCCTCGGCATCGGCGGCATCGCGCTCGCGCTCGCCGTGCAGACCGTGCTGTCGGACCTGCTGGCCTCGCTCTCGATCGCGCTGGACAAGCCCTTCGGGCTCGGCGACTTCCTCAGCGTCGATGACTGTCAGGGCAACGTCGAGCACATCGGCGTCAAGAGCACGCGGCTGCGCAGCCTCTCGGGCGAGCAGATCATCATGTCCAACAGCGACCTGCTCAAGGCGCGGGTGCGCAACTTCGGGCGCATGCGTGAGCGGCGCGCGCTGTTCCAGCTGGACGTGCATTACGAGACGCCAGTGGCGACGCTCGCGGCCGTGCCGCGCGCGGTGCGCGAGATCATCGAGGCGACGCCCGACACGCGCTTCGACCGCTGTCACCTGCTGCGCTGTACCGAGACTGCGGTGCAGTTCGAGATCGTCTACTTCGTGACGCGGCCCGACTACAAGCTGTATGCCGATGCGCAGCAGAGCATCAACCTGCGCATCCTCGAGCGCTTCCGGGTCATGGAGATCAGCTTCACCGCGACAGCGCCGCGGCCGGTGCGGCTGCACCCGCCGGCGCCGCCCGCGGCCAATGCGAGCGGCCAGCAGCGCCTGCTGTAGCGGCAATCCGCGGCGCTGCGATCTTCGAAGGCTGATCAGTTCGCCGCGAGGGCCGCGCGAACGACGGCGTCGAAGTCCGCATAAGGCAGCGCGCCCATCACGGCGCGCCCCTGCAGCGTGCCGTGCTGCACGGTGCCGACGAGGAACGCGGGAGTCCCGCGCAGGCCGAGCGCATCGGCCGCGGCGGCGTTGCGCGCGATGACCGCAGCGTAGCGGCCCGCGGCCACGCAGGCATCGAAGCGCGCGACGTCGAGCCCGAGCGCGCGCGCCTGGCCCTCGATGCCACGGGGGCTAAGGTCCGTGGTGGTCGCGAGCAGGGCATCGTGCATCGGCCAGAAGCGCCCCTGCTCGCCGGCGCAGTGCGCCGCCTCGGCTGCCGGTTTCGCGTGGGCATGAAAGGTGAGCGGCAGATCGCGGACGATGAAACGCAGCTTGCCGGTGTCGACGTAGTCGCGCTTCAAGCGCGGCCACACCTCCGCCTGGAAGCGCCGGCAGTACGGGCACTGGTAATCGGTGAACTCGACCATGGTGAGCGGGGCGCTGGCGCTGCCGCGCACGGCCTCATCGGCCTCGAGCCGCAGCTGCAGCTCGCCGGAGTCGGCGGCCTCGGCGGAGACCGGGTCGGCGGGCGCCCCGGCAGCGAGAGCGACACCGAGGGCGAGCACGGGCAGCGCGCCGCGCCAGCGCATTCTGCGCATCAGCGGCCGACCGCGCCGCCCTGGCTCGCGCCGCTGCACCTCAGTGCTCCTTCTGCGCCGCCGGTGCCTTCTGCTGCGGCGGTGGATGCGCCGGGTGGTAGGCGGGCCCCTCGATCCTGGCGGAGGTCACACCGCGCTCGGTAAAGGCCGCCGGGTGCGGCGTGCCCGCCACCGGCGGTCGCCCGACGTTGTGCGTGACGTTCTGATACGGCGTGGTGCGCGCCAGGTCGTGGTGCTGCTGCTGCTGCGGCGTCGGCGGCACGCGCAGCTCCCGTGCCACCGGCGGCGCCGTCGTTGCAGGGGCGGCGCGGGCGCCCGGCGCGCCCACGTAGCTGACGCGCGAGACGTTGTTGTTGACGGTGACGTTGTTCACCACGGTCTCGTTATAGGTGTTGTGGATGTTGGTCACGTTCACGTTGGTGACCGCAGTGTTGTACTGGAAGCGGTTGTTCACCCAGCGCCCGCCGGCATAGCCGTTGCCGAAGTAGCCGTGACCGTAGTTGATGCCGCCGTAATAGCCGACGTGCGGTCCCCAGTAGCCCGGGTGGAAGACGTACACTGTCCCGACGAACGCCCAGTAGCCCGGCGTCCACAACAGCCCGACGGACGGCGGCATCACCCAGGTGCCGGGCACCCAGAAATACCCCTCCGGACCCCAGCGCCACACGCCCGGTACCCAGATGTAGCCTTCCTCGGGGGCCGGCGGCTGCTCGTACACCGGCAGCGGCGGCGGCGGCTCGCTCGCCTGCTCCTCGGTCTCGTCCGTGGGCTGCTGCGACGGTACCACCGCTGTGGCGGTCGGATACGGCGACACGATGCAGCCGGCGAGCGCGGCGGCGAGCGCGGCGGCGAGCAATCCGGCGAGGCCGGCAAGGCCAGATCTCATGGTCATGGGAGGCTCCTTGAAGTGAGGACTCATCAGCCGGACACCGCGCAGTCCTCGATCTCCCGCGTGGTGCGCAGCGTCCCGGTGAGTTGCGTCACGTTGGTGAGGCCCTGGGCGCGCAGGTAGGCGGCCAGCCCCGCGTTGATGGTCCGGCACACCAGCGGCTCGTAGAACAGCGCCGTGCCGATGCCGACCGCAGTGGCGCCGGCGATCAGGAACTCGAGCGCATCGTGCGTCGTGGTGATGCCGCCCTGGCCGATGATCGGCACGCGGTGCGGGCGGGCCTCCTCGTACACCTGATGCACCTTGAGCAACGCGATCGGCTTGATCGCCGGACCCGACAGTCCCCCCTGCACGTTGCCGATCACCGGGCGGCGCGTGTCGACATCGATCGCCATGCCCATGACGGTGTTGATGACCGCCAGCGCGTCCGTACCCGCCTCGATGCAGCGGCGCGCGTTCTCGCGGATGTCGGTCTGGTTGGGCGAGAGCTTGGTGATGAGCGGCTTGGCGGTCACGCGGCGGCAGGCGGCCACCACCTGCGCCGACATGTCCGGGTAGTTGCCGAACGCCACCCCGCCCTCCTTGACGTTAGGACAGGAGATGTTGATCTCCATGGCATCGATCGGCGACTGATCGAAGCGGCGCGTCACCTCGACGTACTCCTCGAGCGTCGAGCCGCACACGTTGGCGATGAAACGCGTCTCGCTGAAGTCGAGCTGCGGCAGAATGTCGCGCACCACCTGCTCGACGCCGGGGTTCTGCAGCCCGATGGCATTCAGCATGCCGGCCGGGGTCTCGTAGACGCGGTGCGGGGGATTGCCGAGGCGCGCCTGGCCGGTAGTGCCCTTGAGGACGATGGCGCCGGCGTCGCGGTTGGAGAAGCCCTCGACCCGGGTGTATTCCTCGCCGAAGCCGACACAGCCCGAGAGCAGCACCAGCGGCGAGGCGAAGTCCATACCGCAGAACCTGAGCGACAGCAGGCTCGCGTCCGCCGCCGCCGCGTCGCGGGTCGCGGGCGCGTCTGGTGTAAGGCTCGCCATGGCGTGCATTATCGCACACGCGCTCCACCGGCTTAGCCGCTCCGCTCATGTACCACATCGTGCTGTTCCAGCCGGAGATCCCGCCCAACACCGGCAACGTCATCCGCCTGTGCGCCAACTGCGGCAGCACGCTGCACCTGGTACGGCCGCTCGCTTTCGAGCTCACGCGCAAGGCGGTGCGCCGCGCCGGCCTCGACTACCAGGAGCTCGCGCCGGTGCACGTGCATCAGGACTTAAGCGCCTGTCTCGAGGCGCTCGGCGGCGCACGCCTCTACAGCATCGAGACCGGCGGCACGCGCGCCTACAGCGCGGCGCGCTTCCGTCCCGGCGATGCGCTGCTGTTCGGATCCGAGACCCGCGGCCTGCCGGGGGAGGCGCTGGCGAGAGTCGCACCCGCGCGGCAGCTCACCATCCCCATGCGCCCCGGCAACCGCAGTCTTAACCTCTCGAACGCCGTGGCGCTGGTGGTCTACGAGGCGTGGCGGCAGAACGGGTTTGCGGGAGCGGCGGTCTCAGCGGGCGAGGTTAGCAGGCGCCACGGGCGCAGCTGAGCCCGCCGGCCGGTCGAGCGGGCTGCGCACGCCGCTGGCACCCTTCGCCATGACGTGCGTGTAGATCATGGTGGTCTTGAGGTCCGAGTGACCGAGCAGCTGCTGCACGGTGCGCACGTCGTAGCCGTCTTCCAGCAGGTGCGTCGCGAAGCAGTGGCGCAGCGTATGACAGCTCGCCGGCTGCGCGATGCCGGTCTTTAGCACCGCCGACTGCACCGCACGCTGGATCGCCTTCTCGTGCAGGTGATGGCGCACCGCCTGCCCCGAGTACGGGTCGTGGCACAGCACGGCCGACGGGAACAGGTACTGCCAGGCCCACTGCAACGCCGCCCGCGGATGCTTGCGTGCCAGCGCCTGCGGCAGCGAGACGCCCGGCTGCTGGCGCCGCCGCTCGTCCTCGAACCAGCTGCGCAGCCGCGCGAGATGGGCGCGGAGCGGCGTGTCGAGTGCGGCCGGGAGCATGGTGACGCGATCCTTGCCGCCCTTGGCACCGCGCACGATCAGCTCGCCGCGCTCGAGCGCCAGGTCCTTGACCCGGATCCGCAGCCCCTCCATCAGCCGCAGGCCGCTGCCGTAAAGCAGGCTCGTCACTAGCCACGTCGTCCCCTCGAGCTGTGCGAGCAGTGCGCGCACCTCGCCACGGCTGAGGACCGCCGGAAGGCGCTTCGGCTGGCTGGCGCGCGTTACGTTGTCGAGCCACGGCAGCTCGATCCCGAGCACGTGGCGATAGAGAAACAGCAGCGCTTGCGTCGCCTGGTTTTGAGTCGCCGCGCTGACCTTGCGGTGCACGGCGAGATGCGTCAAGAATTGCTCAACCTCCGGCGCGCCGAGCTCGCGCGGATGCTTTCGTTTGTGAAACGTCACATAGCGCCGCACCCATTGCAGGTACGCCTGCTCCGTTCTGAGAGCGAGGTGACGGATGCGCATCTTCTCGCGCGCCACGGCGAACAAACCCAGCTCACTTTCCATGGCTTTGATCCTCCTGACCCGCAAGCACCGGCGATACTGGCACCGCGTGCCTATCGCAGCAGGCCGGCGCCCGCGGGTCGAGCGGGATATCTGTGGTGTTTGGCGTGTTTCTTCACCTCGTTTAGGTCAGCTATTTCTCGGGAGCAATCGGGAAGGGGCGTCGGCCCCTTCAGCCGCCAAAAACAGTCTGATCCGGGGTCCTGTGTCGTATAAATAGAGTTAGGACCCGTGGCTCAGCTCCACCTGCACGTCACGTTTGTGCCACCCGGGGAGGCTCCGGCCTGGGTTCGGGAAAAGTGGGTTGGTCTCAGGTTGCCACTGGCACAATCGTCTTCCCTTCCACAACGTAGGTTAGGTGCCGGCGTCTTAACTGGCCCTCGGGGACTCTTTGCGGTGCTCATCGGGCTAATGTCCGGGCGTTACCACTACGCCGACGTGTATGCAGTTGACGCGCCGGGTGCTCTATCAGTTCTGGAGGAGGCACACCCAGAGGCCGCCGCCTGGTGGAAAAAGAATCTGCCTCATCTAATGCGTCCGGGTCGGAAACTCCTGTTTCAG
>DASPPI010000134.1:0-4081 GCA_035625615.1 Steroidobacteraceae bacterium
TGACCCAGTAGAGGCCCCAGAACAGCGTCGCGTTCGTCGTCGCGTGCATCGTGTCCATGGCCGCTTCCTTGAGCTTTCGGGCTCATATGTTACAGATCATTCCGGGCACATAGGTAACACTTTCGAGCATTTGCGGGAGACGCAGATGCCGTGGCGGGAGTGTTACAAGATGGACGAACGCCTGCGCTTTGTGGCTCGGTTTCTCGAGGGGGAGAAGATGGCGGTGCTGTGCCGGGAGTTCGATATCTCCCGCAAGACCGGCTACAAGATCTTCAAACGCTACGAGGATTGTGGGGTCGAGGGACTGACCGATCGGTCTCGCCGCCCTTACCGCCACGCCAACCGCTTACCCATCCAGCTCGAGAAGCTGATCGCGGGGCTGCGCAAGGAACATCCGAGCTGGGGGGCGCCGAAGATCCGCGAGAAGATCCGCCGCCGCTACAGCGACATCCACCTCCCCGCCGTCAGCACCGTGCATGCCGTGCTCGATCGACATGGGCTCGTTCCGCGGGGGCGCCGGCCTCGCCATCACGCTCAAGGCACAACGCTCTCCAAGCCCACGCGACCAAACGACCTTTGGTGCGCCGACTACAAGGGCGAGTTCATGCTGCAGAACCGCCGCTACTGCTATCCGCTGACCATCTCCGACTTCGCCAGCCGCTATCTCTTCAGCTGCGAGGCCCTGGCGACGACCAAGGAGCAGTTCGCTTTCAGCGTCTTTGAGCGCGCCTTTAAGGACTTCGGCCTGCCGCTGGCCATCCGCACCGACAACGGCGCCCCCTTTGCCAGCGTCGCCTTCTTCGGGCTCTCCAAGCTCTCGGTGTGGTGGTTGCGGCTCGGGATCGGCATCGAGCGCATCAAGCCCGGCAATCCTCAGCAGAACGGCCGCCACGAGCGCATGCACCTGACGCTCAAGCAGGAGACCACTCGACCTGCGGCGAAGAATTTCCTCCAGCAGCAGCAGCGGTTCGATCGCTTCATCGAGTGCTACAACCAGGAGCGGCCGCACCAGGCCTTAGGCATGAAGTACCCGGCTGAGCTCTACACGCCCTCTCCAAGGCCCTACAAAGGCCTGGGCGAGGAGCTTGAATACCCCTTCCACGATCGCACCATCACGGTAACGAGCTGCGGACGGATCTGTTTTAACGGCCGCAAGATCAACCTCAGCGGCGTCTTTGCCGGTCAGAACGTCGGTGTCAAGCAGGTCGCGGAAAAAGTCTGGCTGGTGAGCTTTATGCACTACGACCTAGGGTTCTTCGATGACGAGAGCATCCGCGTCGAATGCGCTCCGAACCCCTTTGAGGTAAAAGTGTTACCTATGTCTCCGGAATAATTCGTTACCCATGTCTCCGGAATAGACCCTTCATTAATTGGCGCGCCCGGAGAGATTCGAACTCCCGACCCCCTGGTTCGTAGCCAGGTACTCTATCCAACTGAGCTACGGGCGCGCCGCTTTTGGGGGCGCGCATCCTACCACACCGAGTCGCCTCATCAAGGCGGCGGATACGCAGCGGTCATGGCCCACGCCGGTATCACGCGTCAAGGCTGCACGCATTTGCGCCCCCGCGAGCCCAGGCGTCCTGCGGGCGAGGGATCCGCACTCAGGAACCGACGACCTTCTCCCAGATGAACAGCACAATCAGCGCGCCGATCACCGACATGATGATCCCCGCCGGATGCACAGGGGCGCCTTCGGCCGGCTTATTGAACAGTCGGGTGATGAACCCGCCGACAAACGAGCCCACGATCCCCAGCACGCCCGTCATGAGAATCCCCATATGCTGGGCGCCCGGCATGATGAAACGGGCGAGCGCGCCGACGACGATACCGATGATGAACATCCACAGATAGTGCAGCACGGTCGTTCTCCTGGTCTCGCCGGGAGCGCAGCCGCAACCCGCTCCCGGTTGTCTGTCATGCGGCGCTCGGGCCTTCGGCGCCTAGGCCACCTGGACGCAGGCGTTACGGGCGGCAACTCCGTTCCGCGCTAGCGCTAGCGCACACCCACTAGGTTCCACTGATGCCTATTTTGGCGGAGAGAGAGGGATTCGAACCCTCGAAGGGCTTTTGACCCTTACACCCTTAGCAGGGGTGCGCCTTCGACCACTCGGCCATCTCTCCGTTCACCGGAAGCGCTGTCAGTGCAGATGCTGGGGCGGCCGCCGCTGGTGTGCGGGGCGGCCATGATACGGAAAGCGCGCGCGGCCGGCAAAGCTCGCGCGCGGTCGGGCTCACGCCGTGAGCCGCGCGCGTACGAACTCCTGCACCGACTCGAGCGCGGCATCGAGCGCCTCGGGCTTGCTGCCACCGGCCTGCGCGAAGTCTGCGCGCCCGCCGCCGCGCCCGCCCACCTGCGCAGCCACCGCGCCGGCGAGCTCGCCGGCCTTGATGCGCGCGGTCTGATCCGCAGTCACGCCGGCAACCAGCACCACCTTGGCGGCATTCTCGACGCTCGCCAGCACCACCACTGCCGACTTGAGGCGGTCCTTGAGCTGATCGACGGCCGTGCGCAGCGCGCTGGCGTCGGCGCCGGCCACCTTGGTCGCCACTACCTTGACGCCCCCGACGTCGATGGCGCCGGCGGCGAGGTCCACTCCCTCGCCGGACGCGAGGCGGTCCTTGAGCGTGCGCACTTCGCGCTCCAGTTGCCGCGAGCGCTCGAGCTGCTCGCGCACTTTGTCCTTCAGGTCTTCACGCGAGCCGCGCACCAGCGCGGCCAGATCCTTCAGCAACGCCTCGCTCGCCTCGACGTACTCGAGCGCCGCCTCGCCGGTGAGCGCCTCGATGCGGCGCACGCCGGAGGCAACGCCGCTCTCGCTGGTGATCTTGAACAGTCCGATGTCGCCGGCGCGCTGCACGTGCGTGCCGCCGCAGAGTTCCATCGAGAAATCCCCCAGCCGCAGCACGCGTACTTCCTTGTCGTACTTCTCGCCGAACAGCGCCATCGCGCCGGCCGCCACCGCGCCCTCATAGTCCATTACGCGAATCTGCGCCTCCACGTTGGCGCGGATCTGGGCGTTCACCAGCCGCTCGACCTCGGTGAGCTCGGCCGGCGTGAGCGCCTGGGTGTGAGTGAAATCGAAACGCAGCCGGTCCGGGGCCACCAGCGACCCCTTCTGCAGCACGTGCGTGCCGAGCACCTTGCGCAGCGCCGCGTGCAGCAGGTGCGTCGCGCTGTGGTTGAGGACCGTGGCTGCACGCCGCGCCCCATCCACCTCGGCCTCGAGCGTGTCGCCCGGGCGAATGCGGCCGCGGACGACGCGGCCGATGTGCGCGTGCGCCGCGTTGCGCTTCTGAGTGTCGGTCACCAGGAAGCGCGCCCCCGAGCCGTGCAGCTCGCCGGCGTCCCCGACCTGCCCGCCGGCCTCGGCGTAGAAGGGCGTGCGGTCGAGCACCACCTCTCCCTCTTGGCCTTCCTCGAGCGCCTCGACCTGCGTGGCGTTGCGCAGCAGCGTGAGCACGCGGCCGGAGGCGTTCAGGACCTCGTAGCCGCGGAACTCGGTGCGCGCATCCACCGCCGCGCCGCCGCGCGTGCCGACGAACTTGCTCGCCTCCTGCGAGCGGCGCCGCTGTTCCTCCATGGCCGCCTCGAAGCGCGCCTGGTCGATGCTGAGCCCGCGCTCGCGCGCGATGTCGGCGGTGAGGTCAACCGGAAAACCGTAAGTGTCGTAGAGCTTGAACACCGTGTCGCCGTCGATCACCTTCGCACCGCGCAGATTCCGGATGGCCCCCTCGAGCAGCACCATGCCGTTGGCGAGCGTCTCGGCGAAACGCTCCTCTTCCTGCTTCAGTACCCGCTCGGCGTGGGCGCGCCCGCGTTTGAGCTCCGGGTAGGCCGCGCCCATCTCCTCCTCGAGCACCGCCACCAGCTTGTAGAAGAACGGCTTCTGGATACCGAGCTTGTAGCCGTGACGGATGGCGCGGCGGATGATCCGGCGCAGCACGTAGCCGCGCCCCTCGTTGGAAGGGGTCACGCCGTCGACGGCGAGAAACGCGCAGGCGCGGATGTGATCGGCGATCACGCGCAGCGAGCTCGAGGTCAGCACCGAGGTGCCCGCCAGCTTGCCGGCGGCGCGGATCA
>DASPPI010000135.1:0-7608 GCA_035625615.1 Steroidobacteraceae bacterium
GCCATGACCATCAAGATCGATCGGAAAATCGTCAAGTACCAGGTACAGAAGCCGGACGAGAAGTCGGCCGCGCCGCCCGAGGCGAAGGCGGTGACCCAGGCGCCAACCCAGGCGGCAACCCAGGCCGCGCCGCAGGCGGGCGAGCCGGAGACCGTGCGCGACCGCAACGGGCACCTGGCGAAAGTGATCCGGATGCACGAGAAGCTCGAGCGTCCGGAGGTATTGGTCGGCTCGACCTACAAGATCAAGACGCCGATCTCCGATCACGCCATGTACGTGACCATCAACGACATCGTGCTCAACGAGGGCACCGAGTACGAGCAGCGCCGTCCGTTCGAGATCTTCATCAACTCGAAGAACCTCGATCACTTCCAGTGGATCGTGGCGCTCACGCGCATCATCTCGGCCGTGTTCCGCAAGGGCGGTGACGTCACCTTCCTGGTCGATGAGCTCAAGGCGGTGTTCGACCCGCGCGGCGGCTACTGGCAGCCGGGCGGCAAGTTCATGCCCTCGATCATCGCCGAGCTCGGCTACGTGATCGAGAAACACCTGCAGACCATCGGCCTGATCAGGAAGAACCAGCTCGACAGCCACCAGCGCAAGCTGGTCGACGAGAAGCGCGCCGAGTTCGAGGCACGCGCCCGCCAGACCGACGCTTTCGCCAAGCCGCACTTCCCCGAGGGCGCACAGCTGTGCGGCCGCTGCAGCACCGCCGCCGTGGTGATGCTCGATGGCTGCATGACCTGCCTGAACTGCGGCGACTCGAAGTGCGGGTGATCCGGTTTCCTTTGCGACGACCCACCACTGACAGAATCGACGCGCTTTGCGAGGCAGCCGACGGGCTGCCTCGTTTGTTCAGCGCGCCGGCAGGCGATTCTGTGCGACCCGGCGCGCGTCGGCCGGACTCGGGTCGCCGGCATGCTCGCAGCGCGCTCGCGAGCGGTCCTCCGGCACGGCGGGGTCGCAGTTGAGCGCCATCTGCAGCTCGATGCTGCGCGGGGCGGCCAGCCCGCCGAAGCGCTGATCGATCTCGAGCAGCAGCTTCTGTGCATCGGCGCGGCGGCCGCTGCGCATGAGCGCCTCCGCCTTATCGAGCTGGCTGCTCACCGCTTGGTCGAGGTCGGCGCGGCAGGCGCTCAGCTTCGACGGGTTCGGGCTGGTGTGCCTCGACAGCCGCTGCAGCGCCGCCGACAGTGCCTGGGGATGGGCCGCTTCGTGGAAGGTGCGGGACACGACCTCCGCGTCCACGTCGAACACACACCACTGCCGCATCGACCGCAGGCTGGCGCTATCCGCGGCGAGGTGCACGGCGTCGTACTCACCCGTCAGGTAAACCAGTCGCGTCGACTCCTGGAAGCGGCGGAACAGCTCCGCCCGCGGCACGGCCGGCACACCATTGCCGAGCGGATCGCTGCCGGCGTTCAGCAGCGCGCCGTGAAATACATCCGGGTAGCCGAGCGCCAGCCGCAGCGCGATGCGCGCGCCGCCGGAGAAACCACCCACGTACACACGCTGCGCGTCGACCGCGTAGCGCTGCATGACGTTGTACGCGGCGAGCAGCGCCAGCGGCTCGCGGCGCGTCATCACGTTTTCCTCGTTGCCGGAGCGCTGTGCGCTCACGTAGATCAGACCGTATTCATCCATGACCGCGCTCCAGCCGGCCGGCAGGCGCGCGTCCTGCCACGGCGGCACGAACACCAGCAGGCCGTAGCCCTGAGGCGGCGCCGCAGCGGGCACGTACAGCACGAACCGCTCCGCGGCCAGGTCGAGCGGCTGCTCGACGAGGTGCCCGGTGGAACGGGCCAGCATCCCCTTGACCTGCTCGGCCGCCAGCGGAGTGAGCAGCCGATGCAGCAGCTCGGCGCTCGCCGCCAGCGGCGCGTACTGAGTGAACACCACCTCGGACTGAAGCCCCGTGGGAGTGGGCACGGCGGGCGTATCAGGCGCGGCAGCCAGCGCAGCGGCGAGCGCCAGCGCGCGAACGATGCCGGGGGGTCTCACGCGCCACATACGGGCAAGTGTGCCACTTGTCGGCGCGGGCTCACCGACCTGCCCGCCAATCGCGGCTTTCCGCGCAGTGCGCGTCGTGACACTGGGGACGCGCGGCTTTCCCGGCTCAAAAAAAACCCCGCTTGTGGCGGGGTGTCGGTCGCTTGCTTGTGTGTGGAGGAGTGTCGTTCTCGTTGTTATCCGGTCAGGGCACGGTATCCCATGCGCCGAAACGGCTACATTGCGGATCCATGCTTTCTTTTGTTATCCCGTGGCGTTCAGTACTTCCCCGGCGTTTGCCTCTGATGGCTATAGGATGAGCAACACTCGTGCCAACACGGCCGGTCGCTGAGCGGAGGCGACATCCGCTGTCCGCGGGGTCGCTCAAATGTGACCCAGTGCACATTGCAGGGCCATCAGCCCGCGCCCCGGGGCAGGGTTCGGCTGCCTTTAGGCAGGGGTGTGTCGGTCCAGCGGACACCCGAGTGTCAAAATATCCGACGCATTCGCGAGGGCAGGGGAGGGCCGCAGGGAGACCAGGGATGCTGCAACTCATTGAACGACCGTTGGATCCGGCCGCTCTGCGAGGGTGTAAATGAACCCGACACGGTGCCCCAAGCGCGTTTCTGCGCGGGTTCGGTACCTCGTGGGCGTGCTGCGGGCGCTGTTCGCAGTGAGCGCGCTGCTGCTCTCCCTGCGCCTCGCCGTGGCCGACAGTCCCATGCCGCGCCCGCCGCAGCTCGAGCGTGACGTGCAGTTCTGGATCCGCGTCTACACGCAGATCGACACCAACGCCGGATTCCTGCACGACCAGTACAACCTCTCGGTGGTGTACGACACGCTGCATTTCGAGGCGGACAGCTCACCCACCGCGCGCGAGCGTCTGGTCGATGCAGCCCGCAACCGCTACGCCGCGGCGCTGCGCCGGATCGCCGACGCCGGCGACGGCGAGCTCGCTGCCGAGGATCAGCGCGTCAAGGACCTGTGGGGCCCGGAGGGTACGCCCGCACGGCTGCGCGCCGCGGTCGACGACATCCGGTTTCAGCTCGGACAGGCGGATCGCTTCCGCCGCGGCCTGGTGCGCTCGGGTGCCTGGGAGACGCACATCGCCGAAACGCTCGCGAATCTCGGATTGCCCGCCGAGCTGGCCGTGCTGCCGCACGTGGAGTCCTCGTTCAATCCCAACGCCTACTCCAAGGCCGGCGCCGCGGGATTGTGGCAGTTCATGCGCTCGACCGGGCGGCGCTACCTGCGCATCGACGGCGCGGTCGACGATCGCCTCGACCCGTTCCGCTCCACGGAAGCCGCGGCGCAGCTGCTGGCCTACAACTACCGCGTGCTCGGTACCTGGCCGCTGGCGCTCACTGCCTACAATCACGGCACCGCCGGCGTGCGCCACGCGAAGGAGACGATGGGCACCGACGACATCGTCAGGATCGTGCGCGGCTACACCGGCCGTACTTTCGGATTCGCCTCGCGCAATTTCTACGTGTCGTTTCTCGCCGCGCTCGACATCGACCACAACCCGGATAAGTACTTCGGCTCCCTGCAGAAGGACGGTGAGGCCCGCTTTCACGAGGTGGAGGTCCCCGCGTACATATCGGCCGCGGCGCTCGAGCGCGCCGTCAAGGTCGATGCGGTGAGGCTGCGCGAGCTGAACCCCGCGCTGCTGCCGTCGGTGTGGAACGGCCAGCAACGCGTGCCGAAGTCGTATCGGCTGCGCCTGCCGCTCGACGGCGGGCAATGGACCAGGGAGCTGCTCGCGCAGCGCCTCGCGCCCGAGGAGATGTTCACCGGCCAGCGCGGGCCGCGGCGCTATCGCGTGCAGAGCGGCGACACGCTCGCGAGTCTCGCCGATCGCTACGGCGTGTCGATTCAGACGCTGGCACGCATGAACCGCGTGCGCACCAGTGCACATCTGCGCCCGGGGAGCACGATCACTCTGCCGGAGACTCCGACGGCGACGGCAGCGGTGACGCTCGCCGCCGCGACCCCGCCAGCCCCGGCGGTCTCGGCGCCCGCCGCGCCGGCACAGGCCGCCTCCGCGGCGACCGTGGCGACCGTGGCGCCGCCTTCGCCGGGAGGCGCCGTCTCGGCCGAGGTCGCACAGCGCGAGAGCGCCGAGGAGGCGGCGGCCATGGCGGAAATCGTGGTCGCAAGCGCGCGGCCGCACGCGGCCGGCCCGCAGCCGGTGTCTGCGGCGCAGGCCGAGGCGCTCGGCCCGGCGCTCGGGGCGCCGGCCGACAGCGAGCAGAGCGCCGATCCGTTCGACTACGGCGTGGGGCAGGATGGCACCATCCGTGTCGCCCCGGAGGAGACGCTCGGGCACTACGCTGACTGGCTCGGCATCACCTCAGCGCGACTGCGCGCGCTCAATCGCCTCAAGCCGCGCGCGCCGGTGCGGATTGGTGAGCGCGTCAAGCTCGACTTCTCGCAGGTCACCCGCGAGGTGTTCGAGACGTTGCGCCACGAGTATCACCGCGAGCTGCAGGCGGCTTACTTTGCCGGCCATCGCATCGTCGGCACCGAGGTGCACATCGCGCGCCCGGGCGATTCGGCGTGGACGCTCACCAAGCACGAGTCACGGCTGCCGGTATGGCTGCTGCAGCAGTACAACCCCGATGTCGATCTCGGCGAGCTGCACGCCGGCACGCAGATCGTGGTGCCGCACGTGGAGGAAGTAGGCAGCGGCGGCTGACCGCCGGATGCCTGAGGTGCGCGACCGGCTGCCGGACGTCGCGGCCCGGCGACGGCGGGACGATGCGCTGTGACGGAGGTATATGTCGGGAAAGGGGCGCTGCGCCTATAATCCGTCCGGCCTGCGGAAGCCGGCAGGAAAGTGATGCGCCTCAGAAACTTAGCGGTGATATTGGCAATAGCCCTGAGGGTGGGCGTCGCGCACGCGGATAGCGTGCCGGAGGCGCACCCGGCGATGCTGACCCCGCCCACCATGGAGAGCCTGCCGATCGTGGACCGCGTCGTGGTACACAAAGGCGAGCGCCGGCTGCTGCTGATGCACGGCGGCAACGTGGTGCGCTCCTATCACGTAGCGCTCGGCCTGAACCCCGCGGGACAGAAGGAGCGCTCCGGCGACTTTCGTACCCCGGAAGGGACCTACCGCCTCGAGAAGCGCAATCCGCGCAGCGATTTCTTCCTGTCGATCAAGGTGTCCTACCCGAATGAGGCCGACCTGAAGCGCGCGCGTGCGCGCCACTGGGACACCGGCGGCTCGATCATGATTCACGGCCTGCCGAACCTCCTCAAGCACGAGCCGGAGTACTACGAGAATCACGACTGGACCGACGGCTGCATCGCGGTGTCCAACGCCGACATGACCGAGATCTGGATGCTCACTCCGGACGAAGCGCCGATCGACATCCTTCCCTGAGCAGTGAGCAGCGCGGTTTCAGAATTCGTCGACGCACGCGTCGGTCCGCGCGGCAGTCTCGAGAATCTGTCGCAGACGGAGATCGACAAGCTGCTCGATACCGGCCAGGGCGGGCTGTATGCGCTGTTCCGCCGCTGCGCGCTGGCGGTTCTCAACTCCGGCACTCCCACCGACAACGCCAAGGAGATCTTCGACCGCTACCGCGATTTCGACATCCGCATCGTACGACATCCCTGGGGCGTGAAGCTCGAGATGCAGAATGCCCCGGCGGCCGCCTTCGTCGACGGGCAGATGATCCGCGGCGTCAAGGAGCACCTGTTCGCCGTGCTGCGCGACGTGGTGTTCATCTCCAACGAGATCATCGCCAGCGGGCGCTTCGACCTCACCGACTCCGCCTCCATCACCAACGCGGTGTTCCACGTGGTGCGCAATGCGCAGCTGCTCGATTACAAGGCACGACCGAACCTGGTGGTGTGCTGGGGCGGGCACTCGATCACCGACAGCGAGTACCAGTACACCAAGAAGGTCGGCTATGAGCTCGGCCTGCGCGCCCTCGACGTGTGCACCGGCTGCGGTCCGGGAGCCATGAAGGGTCCCATGAAGGGCGCCACCATCGGACATGCCAAGCAGCGTATCGAGCAACGCCGCTACGTCGGCATCACCGAGCCAGGGATCATCGCCGCCGAGCCGCCCAACCCCATCGTCACCCAGCTCGCCATCATGCCGGACATCGAAAAGCGCCTGGAGGCGTTCGTGCGCCTGGCGCACGGCATCGTGGTATTTCCCGGCGGGGCGGGTACCGCGGAGGAGATCCTGTATCTGGCCGGCATTCTGCTCGACCCGGCCAACCGCGGGCAGCCGTTCCCGCTCGTGCTCACGGGGCCGCGCGAAAGCGCCGCTTATTTCGAGCAGATCATCCTCTTCATCGCCGGCACCCTCGGGGAGGAGGCGGTGCGCCGCTTCACCGTGGTCATCGACGACCCCCCTGACGTGGCGCGGCGCATGGTGCGCGGCATGGACGCCGTGCGGGAATTTCGCCGCCGCCACAACGACTCGTACAACTTCAACTGGCTGCTGTCGGTGCAGCCGCAGTTTCAGCAGCCGTTCGAGGTCACGCACGCCAGCATGCGCGCGCTCGCGCTGCGCCGCGAGCAGCCCGCGTACCAGCTGGCCGCCAACCTGCGCCGCGTTTTCTCCGGCATCGTCACCGGTAACGTCAAGGAGTACGGCATACAGGCCATCGAGCGCGAAGGCCCCTACGAGCTCGCCGGTGATGCGGCGATCATGCGGCTGCTTGATGAGCTGCTCGCCGCGTTCGTGGCGCAGCGGCGCATGCGCCTGCCGGGCAGCGCCTACCGGCCGGTATACCGCCTGGTGGCGTGAGGCCGCCGCTCGCGGCCTAACATCACGGCGGTGAGCGCGCCCGGTTACATAACGCTTTGCGTGCCGCACATTTTGCGCACGCTTACCCGAGAGCTGTGTCCCAGCGTGGCCGTGCGGCGAGATGCCTGTGAACCAGTTCCTGCGGTGTGCGCAGCGAACGCCGTACGCTGGTGGCCAGTCTTCAGGAGCTTCTCATGGGCTCAAGCGACAGGGGGCGAGACGACGCGCCCGGCACGCACCGCGACCCGGCGGCCACCGGCAACCCGACAGGCGGGGCGGACGCATACGCCAACTGGCTCGAGCGCATGCAGCGTGCCCGCGCCCGCCAGGCCGCGATAACCCGCAACCTCTACACCTGGTCGAACTACAAGAACTGGGCGGACCAGGTGCGCGATTCCTGGGCCGCGACCGAGACCGGCGGCGCCGCCAAGCCCAAGAAGTAACCGCCCCCGGCGGCGCGATCTCTCGGCGCCGGCGACCTCACTGGTGATCTCTCGGGCCCGCTCTCGGGCCGTCTCTGAGGCCGTTTTTCAGCCGTTTTTCAGGCGAGAGCCAGTGCCGCAGCCGCGGCCGCGCTCCCGGTCTGAGGCGATGAATCCCGCGGCCCCTCGGGCACGGCGGCCGCGGCCGGCCCGCTGCCAGGCGCGGCGGAGCCCTGGGCGCCCTGCGGCGAGGCGCCCGGGGGGAGCTGGGGGGCGCCGCGCGGTCGTGCCAGCCATTCGACCAGGGGTACCCACTGCTCGACGTCGTGCTGCGCCACGTAGCTCTTCATCTCGTGCACCCCGACGCCGAGCTCGGCGGCGCGCACGTAGTTCTGCGAGTCGCGGATGGTGGCGACGATCGGAATC
>DASPPI010000136.1:0-12784 GCA_035625615.1 Steroidobacteraceae bacterium
CTGGTGATGCTGAAGCGGGTCACTGATCCGCAGGTCTCGCCCGACGGCCGCTATGTGGCCTTCGTGCAGCGCGAGACCGACATGGACGCCAACAAGGGTCGCACCAGCCTCTGGCTGCTCGACCTGACGCCGGGCAGCGCGGCAGTGCGCCGGCTTACCGATGCCATCGTCAGCGACTCGAGTCCGCGCTGGGCGGGCGACAGTCGCACGCTCTACTACCTCTCGACGCGCTCGGGCAGCTCGCAGGTGTGGCGCCTGCAGCTGCCGGCGGGCGATATGCAGCGCGTGACCGCGTATGCGCTCGACGTCGGCTCGCTCAAGGTGTCCCCGCGCGGCGATGTGCTCGCGCTGTCGATGGAGGTGTTTCCGGACTGCCCGACCCTCGAATGCACCCGCGCGCGCCTCGATTCGCGTGAAAGGGATCACGCGACCGGGCGCCTCTATGAGCGGCTGTTCGTGCGGCACTGGGACAGCTGGAGCAACGGCGCGCGCTCGCACCTGTTCACCGCGCCCCTCACTGCGGCCGGCACCGCCGGTGCGCCCCGCGACGTGTCGCAGGGCTTCGACGCCGACATTCCCGGCAAACCCTTCGGCACCGACGAGGACTACGCCTTCAGTCCCGACGGCCGGACGCTGGTATTCTCCGCGCGCATTGCCGGCCGCAGCGAGCCGTGGTCCACCAACTTCGATCTGTTCCAGGTGCGCGTCGACGGCAGCGCCGCCGCCGTCAATATCACCGCCAGCAATCCCGCCTGGGACGCGCAGCCGGTGTTCCTCGCCAATGGCGATCTCGCCTGGCGTGCCCAAGATCGCCCGGGATTCGAGTCCGACCGCTTCCACATCATGCTGCGCAGCGCACGCGGCGGCGCGGTGCGCGCGCTCACCGGGGGCTGGGACCGCTCGGTGGCGCATCTCGGGGCGGCCGCGGACGGCAAGACGCTGCTCGCGAGCGTCGACGAGCGCGGACAGCGCCTGCTGTTCCGCATCGATTCCCGCAGCGGCGTGCCGGTGCCGCTCACCTCCGCGGGTGAAGTGGAGGAGTTCAGCGCGACACGCGATCTCGTGGTATTCACGCGCGCCGACCTTGGCAGCCCCGCCGACCTGTACGCCGTGCCGGTGCGCGGCGGGGAGCTGCGGCGTCTCACCGAAGTAAACCACGACGTGCTCGCCGCGCGGCGCCTGAGCGAGTACCAACAGTTCAGCTTCAAGGGCTGGAACGACGAGACGGTGTACGGCTACGTCGTGAAGCCGTGGGGGTTCGAGCCCGGCAAACGCTTCCCGGTCGCCTTCCTGGTGCACGGCGGTCCGCAGGTGAGCATGCAGAACCTGTGGACCTACCGCTGGAACGCGCAAGTACTCGCCGCCGGCGGCTACGCGGTGGTGATGATCGACTTCCACGGCTCGCCCGGCTACGGACAGGCATTCACCGATTCCATCAGCCGCGACTGGGGCGGCAAGCCGCTCGTCGACCTGCAGAAGGGGCTCGCGGCCGCAGTGGACAAGTATCCGTGGCTCGACGGCGCCCGTGTCTGTGCGCTCGGCGCCTCCTACGGCGGCTTCATGATGAACTGGATCGAGGGCAAGTGGCCGGACCGCTTCCGCTGCATCGTTAATCACGACGGCCTGTTCGACCAGCGCACCATGTACTACTCGACCGAGGAGCTGTGGTTCCCCGAGTGGGAGTTCGGCGGACCCTACTACCAGAATCCGCAGGGGTACGAGCAGGTCAACCCCGTGGAGTTCGTCACGCAGTGGCGCACACCCATGCTGGTGATCCACGGCGAGAAGGACTTCCGCATTCCCTACTCCCAGGGGATCGCGACATTCACGGCCCTGCAGCGGCGCGGCATCGACAGCCAGCTGCTGGTGTTTCCGGACGAGAATCACTGGGTGCTGAAGCCAGCCAACAGCGTGCTCTGGTACCACACCGTGCTGGCGTGGTTAGACGCTCACCTCGAGGATCAACCGCAGCAACCCATGCACTCCGTCGATGCGGGAGCGCAGGGGCTCGATGCTCATCTGAAAAGCTCACCTCAACAGCCGAGCACTCCGTAGATGCGAGCAGCTCACTGGCGGATCTTGCGGAACTGATAGCTGCCGAGGATGAGTGAATCGGCGCTCAGCAGCGCGGCAAAGTCCGCCGGCGCGGCGGGAGGGACCGGGTGACAGTGCGCCGCATCCGGCGTGCCGGCGAACTGCTGCTCGCCGTCCTTCTTCCACAGCAGCTCGCAGAAGTTGTGCACGTCGTCCTGGACGACGCCGGTGAACATCTCCGGAGTCTGCTGTCCGTCGCGCCAGCGCAGCGGATCGGCGAAGGCATACAGCGTCTGCACGATACCGCGCTTCTCATCCACCGCGAAGCCCGACATGCGCTGACTCATGACGCGGCGCGGGTCGTTGGCGGCGATCTCCTGCAGGTACTGCACGTGATGCCCGAGGCGCGGCGCGTAGACGCGCACCACGACCAGCGTGATGCGCTCGTGTGACGGGCGCGTGCCGGACTGAGCGTCGCGGTCGGCCTGCGCGTTGTTGTCATAGGTGCCCGGCAGCAGGGTAAGCAGCTGCGTCAGCTCCGCTTCACGCAGCTTGGTCTGGTCGGTGCAGCCGCCCAGGAGCGCGACAGCTGCGGCAAGCGCAACGGCGGCCGAGCCGCCGCCGGCGAGCCGGCCGCCGCGGCTCCCGCCCGCCTCGCGCGCCGGCAGGTCAGCCATGCGTGGCGCGCCACTGCGCCCGATACTTCAGCCCCAGGTCCATGAGACGCTCGAGCAGCTCGCCGTAGGGTGTGCCGGCGGCACGCGCCGACTCGGCGAAGTCCTCGGCGCGCTCGAGATTGGGGTTGGCGTTGGCTTCGAGCACGTACACCTGGCCCTGCGCGGTGACCCGGAAATCCATGCGAGCATAACCGGACATGCCGAGCGCCCGGTAGATGCGGCGCGACAACCGGTCGAGCGCGGTCAGCACACCGGCCGGCAGGTCCACGGCGGCATGGGTAGTAATGCCGTACTTTGCCTGGTAGCGCTTGTCCCATTTCACCTTGCGTGTGGCGATCGCGGCGAGCGTGTCGGGCATGGAGCCGAACACCATCTCCCATACCGGCAGGCGCGTCAGGCGCTCGTTGCCCACGACGCCGACGTACAGCTCGCGGCCCTCGATGTACTCCTCCACCAACGCGTCGGACTTCACCTGCTCGTGCACGAAGGTGATGCGCTCCTTCAGGCGCGCGGCATCCTCCACCACCGAGGCCTGAGCGATGCCGAGGGAAGCGTCCTCGACGGTCGACTTCACGAACAGCGGGAAACGCAGCTTCCGGGGCACCTGGATGCGCGCGCCGCGCCGGAACACGGCGAACTGCGGTGTGGCGATGCGGTGGAACGTCAGCAGCTGCTTGGAGAGCGACTTGTCGCGCGACAGCAGCAGTCCGCGGGGATTGCAGCCGGTGTACGGCTGGCGCATCAGCTCGAGGAACGCCACCACGTGCTGGTCGTAGGTGACGATGCCGTTGAACTCCTCCAGCAGGTTGAAGACGATGTCCGGTTCCCAGTCGGCAATCGTGCTGCGCAGCTCCGTGAGGCTGTCGAGCACGCCGATGCAGCGGACGTCGTGACCGCGCTCACGCAGTGTCGCGGTGACGTCGTACTCGGTACGCCATTCCTCGATTTCCTTCTCGCTGTGGCCTTCGAGACTCTCCGGCGGCACCAGGCTCGCGTGCACCACGACCAGGGTGCGCAGTCGTCTCATAGTGGCAGATGCGGTGTCTCGCCCTGGGAGTACAACCCCGTGAGCCGCTCGAGCATCCAGCGCGAGTAGCGCAGCGCGTCGCGGCGGTTGCCGCGGACATGCAGCCGCAGCCGCTCGCTGCGCTCGATGAGCATGCGCAGAATCTGTGCCACGCTGTAGGGCTCCGCCGCCAGCGCCCGCGCCACTATGCCGGTCAGCCGCCGGGCATCCGCACGCAGCAGCGTCGCCGCCCGCAGCGCGCCCTTGCGGGGGCGCTCCGGGGTGAAGGCACGCTGCAGCAGCTCGTCGGCAAGACCGCGGCGAATGAGACGGTTGCGCGCGAGCTTGCGCCGGTAGTGCTGGGCAAGCGTGCCGGTGTTGCGCTCGAGTGGCTCGATGCGCGTGCGGCTGCGCACCGGTGCGCGCCGCTCGCGTACGCTGGCGACGAGCTCGTCGACCGCCTGGAGCTTGTGCAGCGCCGGCCAGCCGGCGTAGTTCTTGCGCCAGGCGGACTTCGGTGTCAGCCACACCGCGAACGTCTCGGCGAAGTCCTCGGTGGGATGCGCCTGGGCGTACCATTCACCCAGGTGGTGCACGTAGCGGCGGCTGCCGGCGCGGGCGCGGTAGCGCGATGGGTACGGAAGCGAGGCCGGTCCGAACACCTCGCGCCAGCGCTTGCGTCTTCGCAGGCGGTAAGCGTTGTCGAGCGCGTGCCCGGCCTCGTGGCGCAGAATGCGCAGCAGCAGCCGCGAGTTACCACCCTCCGCCTCCCCCATGATGCGCCGCTCGAGCCGCTCGAGCCGCGGGTGCGCGAGATAGAACGGTACGGCGATCCCGGGCACGCCGTCGGGAGAGAACCACTCCTCTGCCAGCCACACATGCGGCCGCAGGCGCAGGCCCCGGCGCTCCAGATCGCGGTACAGGCGGCGCACCTGCCGCGCAATCGCCGAGCGCTCGATCGACAGTCGCAGATCGCAGAAGCGCACCTTGAGGAGTTCCTCGTCGCTCAGATGCATCCACGGCCGCGCCGCGCGCCGTGCCGTGGACGGCCGGGCGCGCGGATGCGCGGCGGATGCGGAGCGGCCGGCGGCGCGGGTCGGGTACATGGGCGCGAGGCTTTCTTGTGCCGCGGGAGAGATTTTCAGCAGCGAGCTTAGCCGAAGCGCGCGCACGCTGTCTTCAGAGGACGCAGCACCTCGGGGAGCGCCCAGGGTGCGCTCGAGACGACGCCGCGCCGGCGGGCGCTCGGCGTGCCTCGGCCGGCGCCACGTGCGCTCAGGCGCCCAGCTCGAGCAGCGCGTGGGTGAGCAGCCGGTCGGCGCAGTCCTCGATCAATTGCTTCTTCATCAGGCTGTTGCGCCACAAAGTGGGGATGGCGCTTGCGCTGTAGTGCGCCCCGGCGAGCGCCCCGGCCGTGGCGCCGACCACGTCCGAGTTGCCGCCGAGATTGGCGGCCGCGAGCACGGCATCGCGGAAATTCTCTGTGCGGCCAAATGCATCGAGGGCCGCGGCAAGAGCCGCAGGCGCGGTCTCGGACGAGCCGGCCGTGGCCGCACGTGCCAGCGGCCCGTTCTCCGACCCGGCCGCGGCAATGATGGCGGCCTTGGGCTCGGCGCAAAGTGCCGCGTGCAGCGCCCGGGCGAGTGCCCGGCAGGCCGCCAGCACCGGCGGTGCCTGGCAGGTGGTCCGCGCGGCTTCGGCGGCCTGCTGCGCAGCCTCCTTCCCGCGCGCGAAGAAATACATCGCAACCGGCGCGACCCGGGAGAGTGCCGCGGGGTCCTGTGCCAGGGGATCGTGCGAGCCCGAGAACGGCTGCCGCCGCCAGCGCGCCACCGCCAGCGCGCGGGCCGTGCAGGCGGTGATTCCTACGCACTGTCCCGTGGCCGAGAGGTATCCCTCCTGCTGCCAGCGCCGGTAGCGCTCCATCTGATCGCGGACGTCGAAGCCCTCGCGCGTGATCAGACTCTCGGCCAGGCACAGCGCCATGGCGGTATCGTCGCTCCAGGCGCCGCGCGGCAAGTCGAGCGGGCCGCCACCGAGCATGTCGCCGATGGGAGCAAAGCGGCCCGCGCGGCCGTATTGCGTCGCGACCCCGACCGCATCGCCGGTCGCGAGTCCCAGCAAGGCACCCTGGAACCGCCCGCGCAGACCGCGCGCTGCGGCGAGCGTGGCCGGCTCGAGGAGCGGATCGCCGGCGAGCTGCGCCCACTGTGTCCACTGTCTGACGTAGTCCGCCTGCTCCTTAGTCTCCGGAACGGCGGGCCAATCCTCCGCCCGTGCGCTCTGCTGCCACACACGATTCAGCTCCGCCAGTGCCTCATCGCCCGAGAGCCCCTGCTCCACCAGCAGGCAGCCGGCCACCATGGCGGTGCGGCCGATGCCGGCGCGGCAATGCAGGTAGACGACGCGGCCGGCACGCAGCGCCTGCCGCAGGCACAGAAGCGTCTCGCCCATGTGGCCGGGCTCGGCCGGGAGCCCGTGGTCAGGGATGGGCTTGCGCAGATAATCGATCTCGAGCGGCAGCCCATGGTCGTAGGGCACGCTCTCTCCCGGATGTGTCAGGTCGAGAAAATACGTGATGCCCGCCGCCAGCACCCGTGCCAGGCGCTCCTGCGTCTGTTGCGGAGTCACCCCGCCGGGATACTCACCCGCCAGGAGCTTCCCCGGCAGGACCCAGTAGCAATTCGGCAGCGGCAGCGAGGCGGGCGCAGCGGCGGCTCGATCAGGATCCACGGCGCGACTCTCAGGCCGGCTCCGGAAGCGCCGCGAGCGCCTGCTCGTCCCGCTCGCTCATGGGCGTGACGCCCTTCAGGTCGAGGCCGGCAAAGTCGAAGCGCCGCGCATCGCCGAGGTGCTCGGGCTCGACGTTGCGCAGCGCGCGGGCGATCGACTCGGTGCGCCCGGGGAACTCGCGCTCCCAGTCGGCCAGCATTCGCTTCACCGCCACGCGCTGCAGGTTGTCCTGCGAGCCGCACAGCCTGCAGGGGATGAGTGGAAAGCCGCGACCACGGGCGTAGCGGGCGATGTCGCGCTCCGCCACGTAGGCGAGGGGCCGGATGACGATGTGGCGGCCATCGTCGGAGAGCAGCTTCGGCGCCATGGCTTTCAGGCGGCCGCCGAAGAACAGGTTGAGGAACAGCGTCTCGACGATGTCGTCGCGATGGTGCCCGAGCGCGATCTTGGTGATGCCGTTCTCGGCCGCAAAGCGGTACAGCGCGCCGCGCCGCAAGCGCGAGCACAGGCCGCACAGCGTCTGCCCCGGGGGAACGATGCGCTTCACCGCGCCGTAGGTGTCCTGCTCGATCACCCGGAACGGCACACCGCGGCCGGCGAGATACTCCGGCAGGACGTGGGCAGGGAAGCCCGGCTGCTTCTGGTCCAGGTTGACGGCCAGCAGCTCGAAGCGCACCGGAGCGCTGCGCCGGAGCGAGAGCAGGATATCGAGCAATGTATAAGAGTCCTTGCCGCCGGATAGGCACACCATCACGCGATCGCCTGCGGTGATCATGCGGTAATCGGCGATGGCTTTGCCGACGGCGCTGCGCAGCCGCGCGGCGAGGCGCGTGAGGGTGCGGGACGGTTTACTCAAGGGCGCTTCAGGCAGCGGCGCTGCTGGCAGTGCTCTCGAGATACTTTGCCTCGACGTAGCGTATGAAGGAAGTGGCCGACAGCGGCTTGCCGGTGGCGCTCTTCAGCAGCTCCTGCACCGGAACCTTGGCGCCGAGGCCGTGCACGTGCGTGCGCAGCCAGCCGAACAGTCCCGAGAACTCCCCGTGGGCGAGCTGCTCGTCGAGCCCGGCGAGCTCGGCGCGCAGGCTCTCGTAGAGCTGCGCGGCGATGACCGCCCCGAGCGCGTAGGAGGGGAAGTACCCGAACGATCCCACCGCCCAGTGGATGTCCTGCAGGCAGCCCTCGACGTCGTTGGACGGGCGGATCCCCAGGCGCTGCTCGACGCTCGCATTCCAGGCCTCCGGCAGGTCGCGCACCGCGAGCTCACCGGAGAGCAGCTGCTTCTCCAGCTCGTAACGCAGCATGATGTGCAGCGGGTAGGTGAGCTCGTCCGCATCGACGCGGATCAGCCCGCGCTGCACGCGGGTGAGGTGCCCGTAGACGTTCTCTGCGTCCCATTCGGGTCCCGTGGTGCCGAAGTGCTTGGCGAGCAGCGGCTGCACGTAGCGCACGAACGGGCGGCTGCGGCACACCATCATCTCAATGAGCAGCGACTGGCTCTCCTCGAGCGCCATGCCGCGGTCGCGGCCCACCGGCTGGTCGCGCCAGTCCTGGGGAAGCCCGAGGTCGTACATCGCGTGTCCGGTCTCGTGCAATGCGCCGAGCAGCCCCGAAAACACGTCATCCGGATCGAAACGCGTGGTGATGCGAATATCGCCCGGGGCGCCTTCGGTGAAGGGGTGCTCACTCTCATCGAGCCGCCCGCGGTCGAACGGGAAGCCCACCGCCTTCATGACCTCGACGGCCAGTGCCCGCTGCTTGCCGGCTGGGAACTTGCCCGTCAGCGGCAGCAGCAGGTGCCCCTCCTGGAGCGCGATCGCCTCGCGGATCAGCGCCGGGAGCCGGCGCGAGAGCGCCTTGAACATGGCGTCGATGTCCGCGGTAGTCAGTCCGGGGCTGAACTCGTCGACCAGCGCATCGTAGGGGGCGAGGTTCAGAGCCTGGCCGAGCAGTGCCGCCTTGTCGCGCACCAGGTGCACCACTTCCTCCAGATACGGTGCAAACGCCTCGAACTTGCCCTGGGTGCGGGCCTCGAGCCAATGGGATTCGGCGCGCGAGGCGGCCTTGGTGAGACGCGAAACGAGCGTGACCGGCGTGGCGATCGCATGATCACGCTGCCGGCGCATCTCGCGCAGGTTCGCGATCTGCCAGTCCGCGAGACCCTGGGTGTTGGCCTGCGCCCGATCGAGCAGCCGCGTGATGCGCGGTGCCGTGAGCAGCGCGTGGTGCTCGGTCTCGAGCGCGGCGAGCTGCTCGCCGCGCACGTCAGCGCTGCCACGGGGCATCATCACCGCCGCATCCCAGCGCAGCAGCGCGAGCGCGCCCCGGAAAGCATGGAGGCGCTTGAACTCCTGCTCGAGTTGCTTGTAGGGCGAGGCGGACATGAATCGGTCCAGAAACCGGGGAACGCTTGATATTTTAGCAGCTCCGCCGGCCCATCATTCGCGCCTCACAATTATTAACTCATATAAATCAATAACTTATGATATATGAGGGCAGATTGACATGCGGCCAGGCTTGACGCCGGACCGCAAACGGGGGCGGCTTTTAATTATGTCCCCTGCCTCAGGAGCGGGCTCGCGCCGGGGTCCCGGCGCGCGGCGCCGGCCACTTGCGCGGCGCGTACACCCTGCCAGGCAAGCATGGCGCGCTTGCGATCGACACCCCAGTGATATCCGCCGAGGCTCCCGTCCTTTCTCAGGACGGTGTGGCATGGGATGAGCCAAGCCACCGGATTGGCCCCGACGGCATTTCCCACCGCACGCGTGGCCTTGTCCGCACCCGCCGCGTGCGCCAGCTCGGCATAGGTCGTCGGTCCGCGAGCGCCGAGCTCGAGCAGGCCCTGCCACACCTTGAGCTGGAAGTTCGTGCCCTTGACCGCGAGCTTGAGCGGCGTGCGCTCCGGGACAGGCGAAGCACCCCAGATCCGGCGCGCCAGCTCGCCCGCCATGCGGTCGTCGCGCTCCCGGCGCGCGTTCGGCCAGCTCGAATCGAGGGTGGTCAGCGCGGCACTCTCACCGCCCGGCTCGACGAAGGCGAGGTGGCTCAGGCCCCGCGGGCTGCTCGCCAGCAGCGCCTTGCCGAAGGGAGTGTGGCTGAAGCCGTACCCGAGCTCGAGTCCGCGTCCGCCGGTCTTGAGCTCGCCCGGCGTCACGGCATCGAGGGTCACCAGCAGATCGTGCAGCCGCCCCGGGCCGGACAGCCCAAGCGCATAGGCGGCATCGAGCACCGAGGGCGTGCTCGCGAGCGCGCCGCGCGCGGCGTGCGCCGTGATGAAGGCTAGATACTGGCGCGGCGTGATACCGGCCCAGCGGCGGAACAGCCGGTTGAAGTGGAACTCCGACAGGTGCGCCGCTGCCGCGATCGCGGCGAGACGCGGCTGGGAGCGGAAATTCTCGTCGATATAGCGGATCGCACGCGCAATGCGCGCGAAATCACGGCTGTCGAGGAAAGCGTCGGGGTGCATGTCGGGATCATAATCGCCCGGGCGACCGGCGCGACCCGATTCTTGCGCCACCTTCGGTTACACTGCGGCGTCCGTGGCGCCCTTTACCGCCATAGGTGCGCGTGCGGCCAGCGGGCAACGGCCACGCCCACGCCGATCGAAACGACCATCAACAACATAACCGTCAGCCCGATCAGCAGACGCCGCATTGGGGAATCATACCTTGACCATTCTCCTACAACATGACCACGCCAGCGCGCCGGGAAAGCTCGCCATCTGCCTGCTCGCGGCCGAGGTGGCGCCGCTCTCCAAGACCGGCGGGCTTGGGGACATGGTGGGCGGGCTCACGCGCTACCTGCACGCCGCCGGCCACGATGTGCGGCTGTTCTCGCCGTGTTACGCCAGCATCGATCGGGCGGCCTGCAGTGCCGAGCCGCTTGCTGCCCTGCGGGGCGTCCCGCTCGCGGTGGGGCCCCACCGTTACGTGTTTTCCGTGCTGCGGGCCGTGCTTCCCGGCGGTGCGCACGTCTACCTGATCGATTGCCCCGCCCTCTACGGGCGCAGCGCGATCTACACGGCAGACGCCGACGAGCACCTGCGCTTCCTCGCCTTCACGCGCGCGGCGCTGCTCGCCTGCCAGCGGCTCGGATGGGCGCCGCAGGTGCTTCACTGCAATGACTGGCACGCGGCCTTCGCGCCGCTGTTCCTCGAGACGCTGCGCCCGGCTGAGCCCACGTTCGCCGCGACGCGCACACTGCTCACGATCCACAACATCGGCTACCAGGGCATCTTCCCGGCGGCGCAGGCGGCCGACCTCGGCCTGCCCTCGCTCCAGAGCCTGCATCTGCCCGACCTGACCGCCGGGCACATCAACGCGCTGCGCCAGGGCATCCTCTACGCCGACGCGATCAACACCGTGAGTCCGACACACGCGCGCGAGATCTGCTCGGACGAGTACGGCATGGGACTGCAGGACAGCCTGCGGCTGCGCGCCGCCGCCGGCGTGGTGTCCGGCATCCTCAACGGCGTCGACTACGATGAATGGGACCCGCGCCACGACCGCTATCTGCCGGCTCACTATGACGCCGACCGGCTCGCGGTGAAGGCGCAGCTCCGGCGTGAATTCCGTGCGCGCCGGCAGCTCACCGCGGCAGACGACGTGCCGCTGCTCGGTCTGGTCAGCCGGCTCGCGGTGCAGAAAGGGATCGAGCTCATGTTCGAGGCGCTGCCGCAGGTGCTGGCCGGGCGGGCGCTCACCTTCGCGGCGCTCGGCACCGGCGAGCCGCAGTACGAGGAGTTCTTCGCGGGCCTCGCGCGGCGCTTCCCCGGGCGCGTCGCCTTTCACCGCGGCTACGACGATGAGCTCGCGCACTGGATCGAGGCCGCGAGCGACATGTTCCTCATGCCCTCGCGCTACGAGCCGTGCGGCCTGAACCAGCTGTACAGCCTGCGCTACGGCACGGCGCCCATCGTGCGCCGCACCGGCGGGCTCGCCGATTCGGTCGAGCACTTCGACCCGCAGCGCGGCACCGGCACCGGGGTGGTGTTCGACGATTTCAATCCGCCGGCGCTCGTCGGGGCGCTCGACTACGCGCTCGACCTGTACGGCCAGCCCGCGCACTGGAGGCGCATGGTGGTGAACGGCATGCAGCGCGACTTCTCCTGGCAGCACCAGGGGGAGCAGTACGTGGCGCTCTACCGCCGCCTCAGTGCAGCCTGAAGGTGCCGCGCTCCTCGAACGGGATCGAGCGCAGCAAGCCCTGCGACAGCGACAGCTTGCCCGAGAGACGGTAGGGGACGCTCTGCCCGAGCGCGTCCGGTCCGTGCGACAGGAGCTTCAGGAGCGTGCCGGCCAGGTTGGTGGTGACGTTCATGTCGAACTCGGCTTCCCCGAGAGCGGGCACGACGAAGCTCGCGGCCGACTCGCCGCTCGCGAACTGCTGCCCGTCGACCTCGATGGTGTACGCGAGTCCCTTCACCGGCAGCGCAATGTCGTTGGGGTTCTGCACGTGCATGCGCACCTTGAGGCGCTGCGTCCAGAGGTCGCCGCTCTGGATTTGCACGTCCACCACCGAGAGCTTCGGCACCTCGAACTTCGGCGCCAGTGCGCAGGATGCGAGCAGTATCCCGCCAACCGACGTCAGGACGTTGCGCGAGGTGCACCGACCTCCGCCCAGCGAGCACAAGGCCGACAACCACACGAGCCACCACGGCTGTCTCACAGGAGGGACGCCTGCACGGACGGCTCACCCACGGCCGAAGCTGCCGTTCAGCTGCGCATACCGGCGCGCGAGCTCCGCGGTCAGCGCGCCCGCCGGCAAGCGCCACTGCCAGTTGCCGCCGGTGGTACCCGGTGTGTTGAGTCGTGCCTCGGAGCCGAGGCCGAGAACATCCTGCGCCGGTATGACCGCCAGCTGCGCCACCGAGCCGAGCGCGGCGCGTATCAGCGCCTCGGGCATGGCCGCCGGCGGGATTCCAAGGTAGCAGTCCACGCGCCGGCGGGTATCGGCGTCGAGGTCGGCGTACCAGCCGAGGGTGGTGTTGTTGTCGTGCGTGCCGGTATAGACGATGCAGTTGCGCTCGTGACGGTACGGCACGTGCAGGTTGCCCGCGGCACCGTCAAACCCAAACTGCAGCACGCGCATGCCGGGAAGCTCGAAGGCGTCCCTGAGCGCCAGCACATCCTCGGTGATGACGCCGAGATCCTCGGCCGCCAGGGGCAGCTCGCCGAGCGCCTCACGCAGCCGCCCGAGCAGCTGCGCGCCGGGAGTCGGCCGCCAGGCGCCGCCGCGCGCATCCGCAGCTGCGGCGGGCACTGCCCAGTAGGCGCACAAGGCGCGGAAGTGATCGATGCGCAGCAGGTCGAGGCGCGCGAGCTGTGCGCGCACGCGA
>DASPPI010000137.1:0-4168 GCA_035625615.1 Steroidobacteraceae bacterium
AGGGATTGCAGCTGATGAAGCCGGGAGCCAAGTTCGAGCTGTACGTACCGCCGCAGCTGGCCTACGACATGAATCCACCGCCGGGCGGGCCGATCCCGCCCGGCTCGATGCTGTTGTTCCAGGTGGAGCTGCTGAGCGTCAGACCGGCACAGACCGCAGGTGGCCAGATGCCCGTCTCCCCGCACATCCCGCCGCCGGCGCAGTCCTCGCCGCCGGCACCGGCCTCGAAGTAAGCGCCGTTCAGGTCGCGGCGTTCGCGCCGGGGCTGAAACGCATCGGCTTGGTCACTCCCAGGCGGGTCAGCTCGCGCAGCAGACTGTCGGCGAGCTCCCGGAAGGCGGGTCGGTCGAACGTCGGGGCGGCCGACCAGTCGTAGGCCCAGGGCTGCGCGCCCCGCAGCGCCTCCGGCTCGTCCGGGTAACGCGGGATGACGTGCGCGTGCAGCGCCGGCTCCTGGTTGCCGAAGATGGCGTAATTGATGCGTGCCGCGCCCGTGACCTTGAGGAGCGCATCGCCCAGGCGCGACATGTCCGACAGGAAGGCGATGCGCTCGCGGGCGCCGAGCGCATTGAGATTGGGCACCACCGGGTCCGGCAGCAGCAGCGCGTAGCCGCGCACGAACTGCTGCTCGCCGAATACGGCCCAGCCCGAGAACAGCCGCGCGATGACCCGCGGATCGCGCCCCTCGCGGGCGGCGATCACCTGAGTATGGATCGCGGTAAGGCCATCGATCTCCGTGTCGTTCTTCATGCCGTTCCCGGTGAGCCGAACGCGAAATATACCGCAGCGAGGACGCACAGCGCGCCGGCGCCTCCTTGCGGCGGACGAGCCTCAGGCGCCGCGCTGCGCTTGCGGTGCGTTGTGCGCGCCCGCTGTTGCGCGCGCCTCACTTGGGAATGTTGTTCAGATCCGGCATCTGCGGCGGCGCGGCCGGTGGCGCAGCTCCCGGTGGCTGCGCACCGGCTGGCCCCGGCGGCGCGCCCGGACGGCCCGGCAGCTTGCCGAGATCGGGCATGGCGCTCTGGTTGGGGCTCATCATGGACGTTTCCGTGTAGTCCTTGGGCAGCGCGAAGCGCGCGGCGGGTATCGCCTCCTCGCGGAATGCCGTGACCTCGCTGGTGCTGCTCTGCTTCTGGCCGCCGCGATGCATGAGCGCCATCGGCCCCATCATCAGGGCGCTCACTCCCGGAATGCTCATCCTGTTCTCGACCGTGGAGACCTGTTTCAGCGCGAGGCCGTGACTCGCGATGGCTTCCCGTACCTCCTTCGGTTCGTCCGCAGCGCCCGGGCCCTGCGGGCGGCCCGCCAGTCGCGTCAGGGCCGGGGCAGCGGCGAGGCGGGCATCGAGCCCGTGCGTGGCCCAGATCTCGTATCTTTCGTGGTACTCCTGCTTGGCACCGCCGGCGAGCCGGTTGTAGCTCACCTCGTACACGACGTGCTGGGTTGGCACGCCGAGCATGATCGGACCGGCCTCATCCACCTTCTTGTTGATGACGACGTTCTCCAGGTGGGTGGAGGCGTCCATGCCGCTCATCTGCTGCGCTACGCGCTGCCCCTGCTGCTGCATGGCTGCAACGACGCTCATATCCAGGGTCATGTAGGTCTTGTTCGCCGGGTTGACCACGACCATCACATCGTCGCTCGGATAAAGCATGTACATGCCCGCCTGGGTCACGGGGGAGTCCGACTCGACGACATCCGAGCGCAGGCCGTCGCCCTCGGCGCTCACGTCCACCACGGTGTGCGACGGGCGGCCGTAGCTCTCACCACTCTGCACCTCGTGCAGGACGACGCCCGCGGCCGCGGGCGCGGCGATGAGCAGCGCGGCGGGGGCGACCAGGCTGTCAAGGTATCTCATGGAAGTACTCCTCGAGGACATCACTGCCGGCCGGCGGCGACGTGGGTCGCCGCGACCAGGCCGATGAAGCGAATGCCGGCGTCCGGCGAGGCTGCGGCCTCGTGCACCAGCGCGCTCGTGCGCGGGTCGTCGGGTGCGCGACTCAAGACCGCGCGCAGCAGCGCCGCGCGCACCTCGGGCGTGCGCGAGGTGCCATCCTCCTCGCCGAAGTCGGCGTGATAGGCGGCGATCAGGCCGTCGAGCGAGCCGCGGCTGGGCTGCAGCGCGAGAGCGCGCGCCGCGCTCAGGCGCACCGCCGGCTGCTGGTCGCCGATGAGCGTCCTCAGCTCCTCGGCGGCGCCGGAAGCGTCGGTGAGCGCGAACGCCTCGCAGGCCTGGTAGCGCAGCTGCAGGCTGGCGATCTCGCGGTCGGCGGCAAACTCGCTAGCCTTGGCGAGCTGCGCCGAGGCGAAGTTGAGCACGACCTGCACGATCTCCTTGGTAGGAATTGGGCCACCCACCGCGGCTTTCACGGCCGCATTGAAGGCCTCGCGCACCAGCGGGCGGATCGATCGCCAGGCCGAGCCGAGCGTCGCCCGGTCGAGCGCCCAGTCGGTCTTACGGACCGCAGCGCGCACGGCCGCGAGCTGCGTGTCATCGCCCATCTCCAGGAGGCCGACCGCAATCCAGGCGTCGAGCCAATCGTTGCCGGCCCCGTGATGCAGGATCTCCTGTAGCGCCTGCCGGGAGCGCGCCTCGGGGTGGGCGACGAGCGTACGCACGACCCGCGGACGCAGATCGACGGTTTTTTCGTCGGGGGCGCGCCGCGAAGTGATGATCTCCTGCGCCCACTGATAGACGGCCTCGTCGTCTGCCGCCAGCAAGGCGTCCGCCGCCGCGAATTGCACCTCCGCCGATTTGTCATCGAGCCGCCGGCGCAGCTGTTTGAGCGCATCCTCCTGATGAAAGCCGACCGCGAGCGCGCGCAGCGCCGCCTCCTCGACCAGCTTGTCCTTGCGGTAGCCGGCGAGCTGATGCAGCGGCTCGAGACCCCGGGGATCGCGCGCGCGCCCCAGACCATCGGCGGCGGCGGCGTAGTAAGGGCTGTTGTCCTTGCCCTGTGCGTAGCCGAGGATCGGCTGCAGCGCGGACTCGCGTTGCTCGGGGGTGAGGACATCCGAGCCGACCAGCTCGCCGAGCCCGCGCAGCGCCGCTGCGCGCAGCTGCACGACGTAATTCGTCGGCCCGCGCACGCGCCCCGGGGGGCTCATGCCCGCCGTGCCGACCGAGCTGGCATTGGCGGCCATCCACACCAGCAGTGCGTGCGCACGCGCCGGCCCCATGGCGAGGATCTCGTTGAGGCAGGTGTCGGCCAGCCAATCGTGCGGCACGAACTGGATGCAATCCATGTAGAAGCGAGCCGCGCCCTGCACATCACCGACCCGCTCCCGTGCCCGCGCCGACTCGATGCCGCGGATCCACGGATCGGTGATTCCCTGCCGCGCCTCTTCCTGCATGGCCTGCACCTGCCGCTGCGTCGGTTCGGGCGCAGGCGCATTGACTCCGAAATGACCGAGCAGCTCCTGCTTGATGAGGCTGGTCGCGCTCATCTGCTGTCGAGTCTGCTGCATCACCTGCTGCGTGGCGGACCCGGCGAGCATGCCGGACATACTCTCCACCATTTTGTTCATCAGGTTGGTCTGGCGGCGCAGCGCCAGGTTGACCTCCTCCATGGCGCGCGCGCGGTCGGCCTCCGCGAGCGACCCCGGGGCCTGATCCAGGAAGTAGTTGATGGGGACCGGGTTGGTGATGCTCTTGAGTGCGCCGCTCGAGAGATATTCGTCGAGTGTTTCCGCGTGCGCTGCCGCAGCGCCGCTCACCAGCAGTGCTACTCCGAGCTGCGCCGCGCAGCGCCCGCGCCGCAGGTGCCACGGCTTGGGCCGGAACGTCGCGTTCATGTGCCCCTCGAACGACCGGGAATCGCCTGCGGATCGCTCGCCCGCTTGTCCCGAGTCTAACGGCGCGCGCCGCGAAAGGCACGATGGTACGCCGGGCGCGGCATTGCCCGGCTACAGCTGACGCCCGTCAGCAGCTGACGTCGAGTCCGCGCAGGCCGGCGACCGTGCCGGTGTAGTCGCTGTGCACGATACCGTGCCAGCCGCGCGCGCGCGCGCCGGCAATGTTGTCAGCGCGATCGTCGACGAACACGGTCGCGCCCGGCTCGAGCGCGAAGCGCCGCTCGGCCTCGGCGTAGATACCCGGGTCGGGCTTCATGACGCCGGCCAGGTACGACGGCAGGGCACCCTGTCCGATGGCGTGCAGGCGGTACTC
>DASPPI010000138.1:0-5617 GCA_035625615.1 Steroidobacteraceae bacterium
CCCAGTCCGTGTTGGTTGAATGAGTGAGTGTCAGGTAGCGCGCCCCGGCGTCGTAATAGGCGCGCAGCACCACGAGCGAGTTATTGATCTGATGGCCGCCCTCGACGCCGATCAGCGAGGCAATGCGGTGCGTGCCGATCACGCCCACGATGTCGGCGGCCGAATACGCCATGGCGAGATCGTGGGGGTAGCGCGCGCACATCGCCTTGACGAGATCGATCTGCTCGAGGGTGGTCTGCACCGCCTGCGCACCCTTGATGTCCACCGGGATCCACACCGACCAGAACTGCGCCCCGACGCGCCCCTGACGCAGCCGCGGAATGTCGGTCATGAGCGGCGGGTGGCCGGCCGGCGGAACCAACACGGCGGTGGAGGCGGCGAGATCGACCTTCGACAGGTCGCCGCCGAAGCGCTCGCGGATCTCCCAGGGCAGGTCGTTGTGTCCGTCGATGACCGGCGTCTGTGCGAGCACGCGCTCGACGCCCTGCGCCTCGGTGGGCGTGCCCGGGGGGGCGGCCGCGACCGCGAGCGCAGAGAGCAACACTCCGCCGGCCGCAGCGAGTCGGCCGCACGCCCCTTCCCTGCCGACTCTCATGACCTCTCTCATGACATTCCCCGCTCCCGCGCGGATCGCTCGAGCACCGCGGCCACCAGCGGGTGGTGTGCGCCGACCCGGTGCAGCCAGGCCATGCCGCGGCGAATCTCGGGTGCATGCTCATGGTCGGCCGCCAGGAGCAGGCTGCGGCGCAGCTCCGCGTCGTACGCGTGCTCGGGCGCCTTCGAGTACTGACGCATCAGCGGCCCGCCGACCAGCGCTTCGATCTCGTGCGCCGGCGGGGCGCTGCCGAGCGCACGGAAGATCGCTCGCAGCGCCGCCGCGGGCGCCACCAGGAAGTCATCGAAATCCACCCACGCAACCCGCGGCTCGCTGCGCGCCGCGGCCTGATGCAGCACCGTCATCTCGCACAGCCAGCTCATCGCGATGCATTCGCCCTCCGAGCGCGGGTCCGGCCGCCACTCGCCCGCATCGAGTCGCTGCCCGAGCCGCGCGAGGCGCGCCGCCGTCAGCTGGCGGCTCTCCACCCGCGAGACCGGACCGGCGAAGATCGTCTGCAGATAGGCGTGCGGCTGCGCGAACATGAAGATCGCCACAGGGTCATCCGCGCCTGCCAGCACGGGCTGGGCCAGCTCGCTCACGAAGCTCGTGGCTTTGATCACCGCACGCTGGTCGGCGCGCCAGGTGCGCCCGAGAAGTGCCAGCGCCAGCATGAGAGCGGCGCTGCGGGCCGGCGACGGCGACTGCGCGGCCACGGTGCGCAGCAGCGCCGGCTCGCGCAGCGCGAAGAACTCTGCGTGCGCACCGATGAGACGCGAGACGAGCGTCGAGCCGACGTGCCCGATGTGGAAGATCCAATGGGCGCGGGAGCTAAGCCGGGCGGCGGCGGCCTCGAGGACCGGGACACTGCATTGGCCGTGCGGATAGCCCAGGGCGAGCAGGCGCTGATCGAGAAAGCTCGCCGCCCGGTAGGCGGCCTCGTCGAGACGGACGAGCCGCACGGCATGGCCCCCCACCGCTTCCAGCGGCAGCCACGCCGGCGAACGCACGAGATCCTCTGCAGTAGGCGGCGCCTCAGCCATGGCTAAGCCGCGCTGAGCGCCGAGCCGCTCAGCCCGGCACGCTGCGGCCGCAGGAGCGCGTCCAGTCCTGCGGGCGCGCACCCGGGTTGTGCCATCCGCACCGCCCCGTCAGCAGGCTCTCGGCCTGCGGCGGTCCCCAGCTCCCCGGCAGATACTCGAGCGGTGCGGCGGCGGCGCCGAGTACCGGATCGACGATCGCCCAGGCGGCTTCCACCTCGTCCTCGCGCGCGAAATGCGAGGTGTCCCCGATCAGCGCCGCGCTGATCAGCACCTCATAGGCGTCCATGTCGTCCCCCGGCTGCTGCGCAACGAACAGCTCCACGTCCCGCCCGGTCATCACCGGTCCCGGCTTCTTGGTGTGGGCGCCGAGCGCAATGGCGACGTCGGGCCCGACGCGAAAGCGCAGGTGATTCGGCTGCTCGGGACCTAAGTCGCCGAACACGTTGGCCGGCGGCGCCTGCAGCTCCACCACCACCTCCGTCGCCGTCACCGGCAGGCGCTTGCCGGTGCGCAGATAGAACGGCACCCCGCTCCAGCGCCAGGAGTCGATGACAAGCGCCAGCGCGGCGTAGGTCTCAGTGCGCGATTCGGCGGCGACGCCAGGCTCCTCGCGGTAGCCGCTGAACTGCCCGCGCACCAGCTGTGCGGGCGAGGCCGGGCGCACCGCCTTCAGCAGCTTCACCTTCTCATCGCGCAACGCCTCGCCGTCGGCGGTGACCGGTGGCTCCATGGTGAGCAGCGCCACGATCTGCATGAGGTGGTTCTGGATCACGTCGCGGATCGCGCCGGTCTCCTCGTAGAAGCGGCCGCGGCCGGCGACTCCGATGGCTTCGGCCATGGTGATCTGCACGCTGGCGACGAAGTTGCGGTTCCACACCGGCTCGAGGAACGAGTTGGCGAAGCGGAAGAACAGCAGGTTCTGCACCGCCTCCTTGCCGAGGTAATGGTCGATGCGAAAGATGCTCGACTCGGGAAAATGCGCGTGCAGGGTCTGGTTGAGCGCGCGCGCCGAGGCGAGCTCGTGGCCGAAGGGCTTCTCCACCACCACGCGGGCATCCTGCGCCCGGCTGCACTCGCTCAGATGCGCGACCACCACCGGGAACATGCTCGGCGGAACGGCCAGGTAGTGCAGCGGCCGCTGCGCCTCGCCGAGCGACCGGCGCAGCGCCTCGAAGGTGCTGCGATCGTTGTAGTCGCCGTCCACGTAGCGCAGCAGCCCGGTGAGGCGCTGCGCCACGGCCTCATCCGCGCCGGGCACGAATGCTTTCAGGCTGTCGCGCACGCGGGCGGCGAGCCAGCCGACGTCGCAGCCCTGGCGCGCGACTCCGATCACCGGCACGGCGAGCAGTCCGCGCCGCACCAGGTGATAGAGCGCCGGATAGATCTTGCGGTAGCACAGATCCCCGGTCGCGCCGAACAACACCAGAGCATCGCAGTCACGACGTTGCATGGATCCGCCCAGTCCCGCAGCCGTGCGCGGCCACCGTCACGGCGCCCGCTCGAGGTGGCCGCCGAACCCCAGCCGCATGGCCGACAAGAGCTTGTTGGCGAACTCGGCGCGGCCCCGCGACTCGAAGCGTCCGTAGAGTGCCGCGCTCAGGACCTGCACCGGCACGCCCACCTCGATCGCCGCCTCGATCGTCCAGCGTCCCTCGCCAGAATCGGCCACGTGCCCGGCGAAGCCGCTGAGCTGCCCGTCCCGCGCGAGCGCCGCCGCGGTCAGATCGAGCAGACGCGAGGAGACGATACTCCCGTGGCGCCAGAGCTCGGCGATCGCCGCGACGTCGAGCCGGTACTGAAAGTACTGCGGCTGCGTCAGGGGCGCGGTCTCGGCGTCTGCGGGGGTGGCGGCGAGGCCGGCGTCGGCGTGCGCGAGCACGTTGAGTCCCTCGGCGTAGGCTGCCATCAGGCCGTACTCGATGCCGTTGTGGACCATCTTCACGAAGTGCCCGGCACCCGAGGCACCACAATGCAGGTATCCGAGGGCCGCGCTCGCCCGGCTCACCGCCGGCGCACCGCCGCCCTCCACTGCCGCGGGCATCCGGCCACCGGGCGCGAGCGTCGCCAGTGCCGGCTCGACCCGCGCAACCGCCTCGCGCTCGCCGCCGATCATCAGGCAGTAGCCCTGCTCGAAGCCGAGCACGCCGCCGCTCACTCCCACGTCGAGGTAACGGATACCGGCCGCGCGCAGCGCATCGGCACGGCGGATGTCATCGTGGTAATAGGAATTGCCGCCGTCGATCAGCACGTCGCCCGCCGCGAGCAGCGGGCGCAGCTCCGCGATCACCGTATCGACCAGCGCCGCCGGCACCATGATCCACACCGCCCGGGGCGGCGCCAGCGCGCGCACCAGCTCGGCCGGGCTGGTGACGGTGCGCGCCCCGTAGGCAGCGACCGTACTCATGGCGGCGGCCGAGCGATCGTACGCCACGCACTCGTGTCCGCCCTGCAGCAGGCGACGCACCATGTTGGCGCCCATGCGCCCGAGTCCGATCATCCCTATGCGCATCGCTCGATCCTCGCTATTCCCGCCGCGCGCGGCTCGGCATGCGCCGGATCTGCGCGCCGAGCTGGGCGAGCTTCTCCTCGATCGCCTCGTAGCCGCGATCGATGTGATAGATCCGCTCCACCTCGGTGCGGCCCTCGGCGACCAGACCGGCCAGCACCAGGCTGGCCGAGGCGCGCAGATCGGTCGCCATCACGGGCGCAGCCGTCAACCTCTCGACCCCATGGATGATGGCCGTGTTGCCTTCCAGGCGGATCTCCGCCCCCATGCGGCGCATCTCCAGCATGTGCATGAAGCGGTTCTCGAAAATCGTCTCGGTGATGGTGCCGACACCGGCGGCGACTGCGTTGAGCGCGGCGAACTGCGCCTGCATGTCGGTCGGGAAAGCCGGGTACGGAGCGGTGCGCACGTCGACTGCGCGCGGCCGCCGCCCGCGCATGTCCACTTCGATCCAGCTGTCACCCACGCCGAGCCTCGCGCCCGCCTCTTCCAGCTTGGCGAGCACCGCATCGAGGTGGTCCGGGCGCGTGCTCTTGATGCGCACGTGACCGCGACTGATGGCGCCGGCGACCAGGTAGGTGCCGCTCTCGATGCGATCGGGCAGAACTTCGTAGCTCGTGCCGCGCAGCCGCCGCACACCCAACACGCGGATCTTGTCAGTGCCGGCCCCCTGGATGTTCGCGCCCATCGCGATCAGGAAGTTGGCGAGGTCGACGACCTCGGGCTCGCGCGCGGCGTTCTCGATGACCGTCTCGCCCTCGGCGAGCGTTGCGGCCATCATAAGGTTCTCCGTACCGGTGACGGTGACCGTGTCGAGCACCAGCCGTGCGCCCCTGAGGCGCGCGGCGCGCGCGCGAATGTAGCCGCCCTCGATGGTGATGTCGGCACCCATCGCCTGCAGCCCCGCGACGTGAATGTTCACCGGCCGCGCCCCGATGGCGCAGCCGCCCGGCAGCGACACGTCGGCGTGCCCGTAGCGCGCCAACAACGGACCGAGCACCAGGATGGAGGCGCGCATGGTCTTGACCAGGTCATAGGGCGCGAAGCACTCGCGCACCGTCGAGGCGTCGACCTCGATGCGCATGCGCTCGTCGACGGTGACGGTCGCCCCCATGCGCCCGAGCAGCTCGACGGTGGTGGTGACATCGTTCAGGTGCGGAACGTTGGCTACCACCACGGGGTCTTCCGCCAGCAGTGCGGCGGCGAGAATCGGCAGGGTGGCGTTCTTGGCGCCGGAGATGCGCACTTCCCCTTCGAGGGGCACGCCGCCCTGGATCTGCAGCTTGTCCACGGCTCAGCTCCGCCCGGATTCTTCGGGCGTGAGGGCCTCGATCGACAGCGCGTGAATCTCGCGTCCCATCAGCTCCCCGAGCGTGCCGTAGACGAGTTGGTGTCGGGCGAGAGTCCGCTTACCGGCGAACTCGCGCGCGATGACGCGCGCCGCGAAGTGCGTATTGTCGTCCGACTGCACGC
>DASPPI010000139.1:0-2918 GCA_035625615.1 Steroidobacteraceae bacterium
AGCATGGCGCATCGCCGGCTGGACGGCGCTGGCACTCCTCGTGGTGTTGGGCTACGCCGGCTACCGCACCGTCTGGGGGAAGCCCTTCACCATCAACATGCTGGCCAACCGCCAGGCGCTCGAGTTCCTCATCCGAAACCCGGAACTGTTCACCACCGTGGGACTCGTGGACGGCACCGTCGTCGACTTCCATTCCGGCCGCCTGGCGCCCTATACCGTGCAGCAGCGCGATGCCGATTACGCGCAGGGGGCGCAATTCCTCGCCGAGGTGCACGAGTTCGATCGCGCCCGGCTCAACCGCCAGGAGCAGATCACCTACGACATCCTGGTCGATCAGTACCAGACCGCCCTGTCGTTCCGGCGCTTCGACTGGCTGGCCCCCGATGGGCTCTATGCCATCAGTCCGGCGTTTGGCGCTGAAGCGGAGTTGCCGACCTTCATGCAGACCACGCACGTGGTGAAGAACGACAAGACGGCGCGCAACTACGTCGCCCGCCTCCAGGCGATGGGCGGCAAGCTCGACAGCATCACCGCGGAGATGGAGCGGCAGGCAAAGGCGGGAGTGGTCCTGCCGCTGGCGCTGCTCGAGCGCTCGCTGACGGTCATCCACGACACGGTCGCGCCGCGTCCCGACGACAACGCGATGGTGACGACCTTCGTCGAGCGCATGAACAAGGTGCAGACGCTCGATGAAGCCCGCAAGAAGGAGCTCGCCCAACAGGCCGTCGCGGCGCTGCGCACCGGTGTCTATCCGGCGTACGCCCGTATGACAGCTGCGCTGGAGGCCCTCAAGCCGCAGGCCGCGACGCAGGCCGCCGGGGTCAGCCGGCTGCCCGATGGCGCCGCCTACTACGCGGCGGCCCTCAGGCAGATGACCACCACTGACTATTCGCCCGGCAAGGTCCATGCGCTGGGGCTTGCGGAAGTGGCGCGCATCACGCAGGAGATGGACACGCTGCTCAAGGCACAGGGGCTCGCGAGCGGCAGCGTCGGCGAGCGCATGACCGCGCTCGGCAAGGATCCGCGCTTCCTCTTCCCGAATGACGACGACGGCCGCAAGCAGGCACTCGCCCGCTACCAGCAGATCCTGGACGACATGAGCGCACGGCTGCCAGAGTACTTCCGCGCGCTGCCGCCGACGCGCCTCACGGTCGAGCGAGTGCCGCCCTCCCAGGAGAAAGGAACCCCCGGCGCCTATTACCAGCCGGCCGCGATGGATGGGTCGCGGCCGGGGATTTTCTTCGCGAACCTGAGAGACCTCACCGAAGTGCCGCAGTGGGGCATGAAAACCACGGCCTACCACGAGGGCGTTCCCGGTCACCACCTGCAGATCTCCACGGCTCTCGGGCTGAAGGACCTGCCCCTGATCCGCCAGCAGACTCTTTATTCCTCGTACGCCGAAGGCTGGGCGCTCTATGCCGAGCAGCTGGCGGCCGAGATGGGCATGTACCGGGATGACCCCTGGGGCGACCTCGGACGACTGCAGCTCGAGCTGCTGCGCGCCGCGCGGCTGGTCGTCGACACCGGGCTGCATGCAAAAGGCTGGTCGCGCGAACAGGCCATCGATTACATGGTCGCGACCACCGGCATCGCACCCGGCGATGTGACCTCCGAGGTCGAGCGCTACATGGCGCTGCCCGGCCAGGCGTGTGCCTACAAGGTCGGCGAGCTCAAGATCCTGGAGCTGCGCGAGAAAGCCAAGGCTGCGCTCGGTCCTAAGTTCAGCCTCAAGGACTTCCACGCGGTCGTTCTCGAGAACGGCGGTGTGCCGCTCACGCTGCTCGAGCAGCTGGTGGACGAATGGATCGCGCGCCTACGCGCCGCCGCGTGAGGCGAACCGACGGCGGCCGGCGACGATTCAACGGCCGCCTTGCCGTGGCGCTCATCGCCGCGCTCGCCGGGGTGCAGTCAGGTGAGCTGCGCGCCCAGGCGCTCGAGGGCGTGCGCGCGCAGATCGCCGCCGCGATTGCGGGCGAGGGCCCGCTCGCCCGCCGCTCCTCCCCCGATCATGGCGCCACGCAGGCGCTGCGTGCGGTCTACGCGCGCGGTGCCAATGCCCCGCTGTGGAGTCGTGACGGCCGCGCCACCCCGCAGGCCGAGGCCGTGCTGCGCGAGTTGCTGCGCGCCGACGCTTATGGGCTGCGGGCTCAGGACTACTCCGCAGAGGCCATCGGCGCTGTGAGCGCGGCGCCGGCGGCTGCGGGCACGGCGGAGGAGCGGCGCTGGGCGCAGTTCGACGTGAGACTGTCGGCTGCGGCGTTGCAGCTCATGAGCGACCTGCACTACGGCCGCGTCGATCCGGCGGCGGCGGGCTTCAATCTGCCGGTCGCGCACCACGAGCTCGATCTTGCCGCCGCGCTGGAGAATCTCGCACACACATCCGCTGCGAGCGCGACCCTCGCTGCGGTCGAGCCGACTTTTTATCACTATAAGCTGCTCAAGGACGCGCTGGCGCGTTACCTGGAGCTGGCGCAACATCCGGAATTGACTCACCTGCCACCCGCGCCGGCCCGACTCAAGCCGGGTGACAGCTACCTTGGGGCGGCGGCGCTGCGCACGTTGCTCGCAGCGCTCGGAGATCTGCCCAAGACCGCCGGCGCCGCCCCCTCCGCCCCCCTGACGTTTGATGCGGACCTGAGCGCGGGCGTGCGCGCTTTTCAGACGCGCCACGGTCTCGCCCCCGATGGCGTGCTCGGCAAGACAACCTTCGCCGCGCTCACCACTCCGCTCGCCCAGCGGGTGCGCCAGATCGATCTCACTCTCGAGCGCTGGCGCTGGCTGCCGCCCTTTCAGAGCCCGCCCATCATCGTCAACATCCCGCAGTTCCGTCTGTTTGCCTTTCGCACCACCGAGGACCGCGTCGCCGATATCCTGCAGATGGACGTGATCGTCGGGCGTGTGTTCCCGCGCATGCAGAC
>DASPPI010000140.1:0-34832 GCA_035625615.1 Steroidobacteraceae bacterium
GAGCGCGCCCGCTTCGCCGAGATTGAACGGCGTGACGACCGGGGTCGTGATGATCAGCAGGTTCCCGCGCGCCGGCAGATCGCGCCGCGCAGCGAGCGTGTCGAAGCGCTCGCCCAGCGACACGGTGCGGATCCCCTCCCCCGCGAGCCAGCTGCGGGCACCGAGCAGGCCGTTGCCACCGCGCTCGAGCGTGGTCGGCGGCGCCGCGCGCTGCCGATCGCTTTCCCCGCCGGGCAGGAACAGCGTGGCGAAGACACCCAAGGCGCCGAGCGCGCAGGCGAGAGTGATCAGCCGCTCGCGCATGCGCTAGTGCGCGCCTTGCGGCCCGGCGGCGGGCCCTTCGAGGGCCGCCAGCAGCTCGCGGCCGCGTGCCAGCGCGGCAGCAAGCTGTTGGGGCGGATCGGCGCGTGCGGCGAAGCGCAGCCGCTCGCAGGTTGCCGCGAGCGCCGCCAGCCGCACGCGGTCGGCCTCGGCCGTGAAGCATGCGGCGCGCTCGATCTCATGCAGTGTGAGGCCGCGCGCCGGCGGTAGGCGTCCCTGCGTGCGCAGCCGCTCTACGATCAGCTCGAGCACCAGCCGTGGCTGCTGCTCCGGACTTGCCTCGGCGAGCTCCGCCGCTGTCAGCTGCCAGGCCGCCGGCACGCGGCCGGCAGCGCGCGTCGCGCGTGCGCGCCACCCTGTCAGCGCCCCGCCGAGGCGCAGCTCATTGACGACGATCGTCAGCGCCAACGCAACCACCGCGGCCAGCGCCATCCACACGATTGCCTGAGTGAGGGTGCGCGGCAGCCCGATACCGGCGCGCAACCGCCGCCACCAGTCTGATTGCGCCTCCTGCGGCCGGCGCTCGAGCGCCGCGCGCAGCCACTGCTTGAAGCGTGCCCACCAGCTTTTCTGGGCGCTCTGGCCCGGCTCGAGCGCGGCGAGCGTCGCGGCGACGCGCTCGACGCGCGGGGCGTGCACCGCGGGGGCCGGCGCGGGGCGCGTGAGCAGCGTACGCAGCTCCACCAGCCCCTCGACCGAGAGTTCGTTGCCCGGCCTGTTCCAGTCGCGCGGCAGCGAGGATGCCCACGGGCTCGCCGCCAGGCTCGGCGCCAGGTCGGGACAGCGCGCCGCGATGCGCGCATAGCCGACATCCAGGCCGGGGTCGAGCTGGTGAATGCAGGCATCGAGCGCCGTCAGCGCGTCGCGCGGCGCCGTGGCGCCGGCGGCACCCATGAGAAGCAACGCCACGAGCCAGCGGCTCATCCGTCACTGAGCGGCTGGGGCGGACATGCGCTGCGCGAGATCAGTGCCCTCTTTGCGGGCTGCCAGATCACCGTAGACAGCCAGTACCAGCGCGCTATAGAAGGGTGTGGCGATGACGCCCAGCAGCGCCATGCACGCCGCCCATACCGCCGTAATGACGGCGACGTCCCCGCGGGCGATCACGAGCGCCGCCGCGCCCGCGATCACGCTCGCCAGGGCGTACAGGACCAGCAGCAGCACGATCCCGACGCTGTAGATGAGGGTCAGCCGCCAGAAGCTTCCGGAGGTGAGGTGCCAGCTGTGGCGCATGCTCGCCACGGCAGCGCGCTCCGTGAGCAGGTATATCGCGCCCGAGCAGATCCACCGCACGATCGCCCAGGAGGCGGAGACGAGCAGCAGAACGTATCCGGCCACGATGAGCCAGAGGAAGCCGAGCGCCTGCGCCGATGGGCCGACATGGAGGATCTGCCAGGCGAGCACGAACAGCGGGATGAACGTGACCAGCACCGCCAGTGCCAGCAAGACGACGATCAGGAGCATTCCGGGGACCCGGCGCAGCCCGCGGGCGAGCTCGTCGCGCGCCGCGGGCGAGTGCCCCGAGGCCCGCGCGTGTTGACGCAGCATCACCGCGTTGCTCAGAGTCAGGCTGCCGACGACGGCGACGACCAATACCAGCCACCAGAGCGGATCGAGCAGGCGTTGCAGCCCCTGGGCGGACGGCAGGCTTGCGCGACCGCTCGCGAGATCATAGAAAGTGGGCAGCTGGCCGAGGATCACGGCCAGGAAGGAGTAAGGCAGGCACTTCAGCAAGGTCGTGCCGAAGATGCGGAAGCCCAGGTCGAGGATCTCGCCCACCGACTGCGGCCGCGAAGGCGGGTACTGGATGTCCGGCATTTTCATATTCTAACGGGCCGCAGCGAAGTCGAGTGGATGACAGCGTATCCGACGGTGGCGGCAGTGCTCGCCGAGGGCGTACGGCGCCTCGCCGACTCACCCGCCGGCGCCGAGCCCGGCGCCACCCCCGACCTGGACGCCCAGCTGCTGCTGGCGCACGCCCTGGGTGTGGCGCGCGCGCGCCTCAAGTCCCACCCGCAGGAGCCCGCGGAGCCGCTGCGCGTGCGCCGCTACCAGGAACTGCTCGCGCGGCGGGCCGCCGGCGAGCCGCTGGCCTACCTCACGGGCCGGCGGGAGTTCTGGTCGCTCGAGCTCGCCGTCACCCCGGCGGTGCTGGTGCCGCGCCCCGAGACCGAGCTGCTGGTCGAGCGCGCGCTCGCGCTGCGCGCGGCCGGCGAGGGGTGCGTGGTGGATCTGGGCACCGGCTCGGGCGCGGTCGCGCTCGCGCTCGCCGCCGAGCGCCCGCGCTGGCAGGTGACCGCGACCGACGTGTCGGCCGCGGCGCTCGCGGTGGCGCGCGCCAACGCGGCGCGGCTCGGGCTCGGTGTTGAATTCCACGAGGGCAGCTGGTTCGCGCCCTTGGCCGGCGCGCGCTTCGACCTGGTGGTGAGCAATCCGCCGTACGTCGCCGCGGACGACCCGGCGCTCGCCAGTCCCGCCCTCGCCCGCGAGCCGCGCCTCGCCCTGACCCCGGGCGCCGACGGGCTCGCGTGTCTGCGCGCCATCGTGCGCGGCGCGCCGCAGCACCTCGCGCCCGGCGGCTGGCTGGTGCTCGAGCACGGCGCTGCCCAGGCGGCCGCCGTCCGACACGAGCTTGTCCTCGCCGGCTTCCGTTATGTACGCTCGCACCGCGATCTCGGCGGGCACGAGCGCGTGACGGAAGGACAACATGGTCAGATTTGAAACCTCGCACGGGGCCTTCACGGTGGAGCTGTTCCCCCGGGAAGCTCCCATCACGGTCGAGAACTTCCTGCGCTACGTCGATGACGGCCACTTCGACGGCACGATCTTCCACCGCATCGTGCCGGGCTTCGTCATCCAGGGCGGTGGGCTCACGGTCGACTTCGCCAGCAAGCGCACCCGCTCACCCATCGGCAACGAGGCCAACAACGGTCTGAAGAACACCCGCGGCAGCCTGTCGATGGCCCGCACCAGCGACATCAACAGCGCCACCTCGCAGTTCTTCGTCAACCTGGCCGACAACGCCTTCCTCGATCACGGGCCGCGCGACTACGGCTACGCGGTATTCGGCCGTGTCAGCAGCGGCATGGACGTCATCGACCGGATCGCGCAGGTGAGCACCGGCCGGCGCAAGGGCTACCAGGATGCCCCGCTCGAGGACGTCGTGATCCTGTCGGCACGGCGCCTGCAGGAGGGGTAAGCGTCGCCGCACCGCGGTCGTGACAGCGGGCTTGGCGGTGGGGGCGGCGCAGCGTGACTGGCCGGCGGCGGGTGCCGGACCCGTGCGGCAGCGCGGGCGCCTCGCCGTCCGGCTGCTGCGCTGGTGCGGACTCGCACTGCTCGCCTGGCTGCTGCTCACCGCGACGCCGGTGCTGCTGCTGCGCTGGCTGCGACCACTGACCAGCGCGTTCATGCTCGAGGAGCGCACCGCGGCGTGGGCGGCGCGCGATGCCGCCTATCGCAGCGATTTCCGCTGGGTGAGTCTCGAGCAGATCTCGCCGCACGCGGCGATCGCGGTCATCGCCTCCGAGGATCAGCAGTTCCCGTTCCACGCGGGCTTCGACTTCGACTCGATCCGCGAGGCAGTGCGCGCCAGCGAGCACGGCAAGCGGCTGCGCGGCGCCAGCACCATCTCGCAGCAGGTGGCCAAGAACCTGTTCCTATGGAGCGGCCGCAGCTTCGTGCGCAAGGGCCTGGAGGCGTACTTCACGGTACTGATCGAGTCGCTGTGGCCCAAGGAGCGCATCCTCGAGATATATCTGAACGTCGCCCAGTTCGGCAACGGCATCTACGGGGTGGAGGCGGCGGCGGAGCGCTTCTGGCACAAGCCGGCGCGGCGCCTGAGCTCCGCCGAGGCGGCGCTGCTCGCCGCGGTGCTGCCGAGCCCGTTGCGGCTGCACGCCGATCGCCCGTCGCGCTACCTGCTGCTCCGGCGCGACTGGATCCTCGGACAGATGCGCGATCTGGGCGGCGCGGCCTACCTGCGCGCGCTCGAGAACGAGCGCCGTAGCACACGCTGAGGCGTTCCCGCGGCCTCGCCGGCGCCTGGCCTGCGGTGGCGGGCGGTGTCACGGGCGAATTTCCTGAGGTAGCATGCAGCGTATGAGTTGGACACATGGCTGAGCGCGAACTCACCGCAAGGGACTGGCGCGCCTACGGCGGCGAGGAGTTTCCACAGGGTGCGTGGAGCGTGGACGGCAACGTGCTGCACGCACTCGCCTCGGGCGAGCCGGTCGATCTGATCACGCGCGAGAGCTTCGGCGACTTCACGCTGCTGTTCGACTGGCGCCTGCCACGCGCCGGCAGCTCGGCGGTCGTGTGCCGCGTCAGCGAGCAGGCCGGGCCGGCACTCAACAGCGGTCCCGCGCTGCAGCTGCTCGATGACGAGCACCACCCGGAGGGCACCGACGCCCGCACTTCGTGCGGGGCGCTCTATGGCCTGATGGCGCCGTGGCGCGATCAGCGCAGCGCCGCCAACGCCTACCACACGGGCCGTATCGTCATGAGCGGCTCGCTGCTCGAGCACTGGATCGACGACACCCGCGTGCTCGGCTGCGACCTCGCGAGCGAGGAGCTGCGCGAGCGCATCGCGCGCAGCCGCTTCCGCGATTTCCCACAGTTCGCGACGCTCCCCGCCGGTCACATCGTCCTGCAGCACCGCGGCACGGAAGCCTGGTTCCGGCGGCTGCGCATCGAAGCTCAGCTGTCGTAGCCGAGATTGGGCGAGAGCCAGCGCTCGGCCTCGGTCAGCGTCATTCCCTTGCGGCGCGCGTAATCCGCCACCTGCTCGCGATCGATCTTGCCGACGGCGAAGTAGTGCGCCAGCGGGTGCGCCAGGTACCAGCCCGACACCGCCGCCGTGGGGTACATGGCGTAGGAGTCGGTGAGCGTTATGCCGGCGGTGCGCTCGACGTCCAGCAACCGCCAGAGCTTCGCCTTCTCGGTGTGGTCGGGGCAGGCCGGATAGCCCGGTGCCGGCCGGATGCCGCGGTATTCCTCGCGCATCAGCTGCTCGTTGGTGAGCGTCTCGTCGGCGGCATAGCCCCACAGCTCGCGGCGCACCCGCTCGTGGAAATGCTCCGCGGCCGCCTCCGCCAGGCGATCGGCGAGCGCCTTGAGCATGATGGCGGAATAGTCGTCGTGCGCGCGCTCGAAGCGCGCGACATGCTCCTCGATACCGAAGCCGGCGGCGACGGCAAATGCGCCGAGGTAATCCCGCAGGCCGCTCGCGCGCGGCGCCAGGTAGTCGGCCAGGCACTCGTGCGGCTCGCCCGGCGGCTTACCCTTCTGCTGCCTGAGGAAATTGAGCGTGGCGAGCACCTGCGAGCGCGCCTCGCTCGCGTAGATCTCGACGTCGTCGCCGACGGCGTTGGCGGGGAACAGTCCCACCACCGCACGCACCGTGAGCCAGCCTTCCGCGATCAGCCTCTTCAGCATGCGCCGCGCATCGGCATAGAGGTTGCTGGCCGCTTCGCCCACCGCCGCATCGGTGAGAATGTCGGGGAATCTGCCGGCGAACTCCCAGGCATTGAAGAACGGCATCCAGTCGATGTAGCCGAGTAGCTCGCCGAGCGGGTACTGGTCGAAGCAGTGCACGCCCGGCAGGCGCGGGACCGGCGGCACGTAGGCGCCCCAGTCGATGGCACGGCGGTTGGCGCGCGCGGCCGCGAGCGAGGCCTCGGGAGCCTTGACCTTCTTGGCGGCGTGCTGCTCGCGGCGGCGCTCGTGCTCGGCGGCGATGCGCGCAGCGAAGCCCGCCCGCTGCGACGGCTGCGTCAGGCTCTGGCACACGCCGACGGCGCGCGAAGCATCCTTCACGTACACCACTGGTGACTGGTACTGCAGCGCGATCTTCACCGAAGTATGCGCCGGCGAGGTGGTGGCGCCACCGATCAGCAGCGGCAGCTCGAAGCTCTGGCGCTGCATCTCCTTCGCCACGTGCACCATCTCATCGAGCGACGGGGTGATGAGACCCGACAGGCCGACGAGGTCGGCCTGCTCGCGCCGCGCGGTCTCGAGAATCTTCTCGCACGGCACCATCACCCCGAGATCGATGACCTCGAAGTTGTTACATTGCAGCACCACACCGACGATGTTCTTGCCGATGTCGTGCACGTCGCCCTTGACGGTCGCCATCACGATGCGGCCGTTGGAGCGCGGCGCGGTCCCGTCCTTGCCCTGCTCGATGAACGGCACCAGGTAGGCCACGGCGCGCTTCATCACGCGCGCGCTCTTCACCACCTGCGGCAGGAACATCTTGCCGGCGCCGAACAGGTCGCCGACCACGTTCATGCCGTCCATCAGCGGGCCTTCGATGACCTCGAGCGGCCGCTCGCACGTGCGGCGCGCCGCCTCGGTGTCCTCGATGATGTAGTCGTCGATGCCCTTCACCAGCGCGTACTCGAGGCGTTTGCCCACGGGGAGCTTGCGCCACTCGAGATCCTCGCCGCGCCGCGCACCGCCGCCGCCCCTGTAGCGGGCGGCGATCTCGAGCAGTCGCTCGGTGGCGTCGGAGCGGCGGTTGAGCACCACGTCCTCGCACGCCGTGCGCAGCTCGGGGTCGAGCTGCTCATAGACGCCGAGCTGCCCGGCGTTGACGATCCCCATGTCCATCCCGGCGGCGATGGCGTGATAGAGAAATACCGAGTGCATCGCCTCGCGCACCGGCTCGTTGCCGCGGAACGAGAACGACACGTTGCTCACTCCGCCGCTCACCAGCACCTGCGGCAGCTCGCGCTTGATGCGACGGGTCGCCTCGATGAAGGCGAGCCCGTAGGCGTTGTGCTCCTCGATGCCGGTGGCGATGGCGAAGATGTTGGGATCGAAGATGATGTCTTCGGCGGGGAAACCGGCCTGCGTGGTGAGGATCCGCCAGGCGCGTGTGCAGATCGACACGCGCCGCTCGACGGTATCGGCCTGGCCCTGCTCGTCGAAGGCCATGACGACCGCGGCGGCGCCGTAGCGGCGCAGCCGGCGCGCGTGCTCGATGAAGAGCTGCTCACCCTCCTTGAGGCTGATCGAGTTGACGATCGGCTTGCCCTGCACGCATTTGAGGCCCGCCTCGAGCACCGACCACTTGGAGGAGTCGATCATCACCGGAACGCGGGCGATGTCCGGCTCCGCCGCGATCAGGTTGAGGAAGCGCACCATGGCGCCCTCGGAGTCCAGCATGCCCTCGTCCATGTTGACATCGATCATCTGCGCGCCGTTGCTGACCTGCTGGCGCGCTATCTCGAGAGCGGCGGTGTAGTCGTTGGCCTCGATCAGCTTGCGGAACCTGGCCGATCCGGTGACGTTGGTACGCTCGCCCACGTTCACGAACAGACTGTCATCGTCGATGTTGAGCGGCTCGAGCCCGGCCAGGCGGCATTTCACCGGCAGGGCGGTGAGCCGCCGTGGCGCGTGGGCGGCCAGCGCCGCGTGCAGCAGGCGGATGTGCTCGGGAGTGGTGCCGCAGCAGCCGCCCACGACATTCACCAGTCCCGACTCGCCGTACTCGCGCAGGATGCCGGCAGTCTCGGCCGGAGTCTCGTCGTATTCGCCGAAGGCGTTCGGCAGACCGGCGTTCGGATAGGCGCACACGCAGGTGTCGCCGGCGGCCGCACCGAGCTCCTCGATGTAGGGTCGCAGCTGCCGCCCGCCGAGCGCGCAGTTGAGACCGACGAACAGCGGCCGCGCGTGGCGGATCGAGTTCCAGAAGGCTGCCGTTGTCTGCCCCGACAGCAGCCGTCCCGAGGCATCAGTGATGGTCCCGGAAATGGCGAGCGGCAGCTCGATGCCGGTCTCCTCGAACAGCGTCAATGCCGCGTAGATAGCGGCCTTGGCGTTGAGGGTGTCGAAGATGGTCTCGATGAGCAGCAGATCCGCGCCCCCGAGCAGCAGCCCGCGGGCCGCCTCCAGGTACGCCGCCACCAGCTGGTCGAAGCTCACGCTGCGGTAGCCCGGATCATTGACATCCGGCGACATCGAGGTCATGCGGTTGGTGGGACCGAGCGCGCCCGCGACGAACCGGGCCCCGCCGTCCCGCCGGGCGAACTCATCGGCAGCGAGGCGCGCCAGGCGCGCGGCACGGTAGTTGAGCTCGGGCACGAGCGCCGCGGTCGCATAATCGGCCTGAGAAACGCTGTTGGAATTGAAAGTGTTGGTTTCGATGATGTCCGCACCGGCCGCCAGATAGGCGCGGTGAATATCGCTCACCACATCGGGACGCGTCAGCGTCAGGATATCGTTGTTGCCCAGCAGGTCGTGGCCGTGATCGCGCAGCCGCTCGCCGCGGTAGCCGGCCTCGTCGAGCCTGCGTCGCTGGATCATGGTGCCCATGGCGCCGTCGAGGAACACGATGCGCCCGGTGAGCAGGCGCTTGAGGCGCTCGATGCGCGTGCGCCGCGCGGTCTCATCCGGCGGCTCGACGGCAAACGGCGCGGCGGCAGCGCGCGCCGCCTGGTGGCGGCGCCGTTCGGCCTCGCGGTCGGCGTGCGCCGCCGCGGCCTGCGCCGTGCCGTGGGGGCAGCCGCTCACGCGGATGTGGCCTCGTGCGCACCCCGCGCCGCCTGCGGGAGCGGCCGGAGCCCGAGCGCATGGCAGATTGCGTAGGTGAGCGCCGCGCGATTGAGCGTATAGAAGTGGAACTCGCGCACGCCGTGGCGCTGCAGCGCCTGCACCTGCTCGGTGGCGACGCTCGCGGCGACTGCGAGGCGCGTATCGTGATCGTCTTCGAGCCCGGCGAAGCGCTCGTGCAGCCACTGCGGAATGCTGGCGCCGCAGAGCTGAGCGAAGCGCAGCACCTGCGGGAAGCGCGTCACCGGCAGGATGCCGGGCACGATCGGTGCGTGAATGCCGGCTGCCGTGCAGCGATCGCGGAAGCGCAGGAACACGTCCGTGTCGAAGAAGAACTGCGTGATGGCGCGCGTGGCGCCCGCGTCGATCTTGCGCTTGAGGTTCTCGAGGTCGGCCGCGGCCGAGCGTGCCTCGGGGTGCACCTCGGGGTACGCCGCAACCGAGATGTCGAACGGCGCGAGCTGGCGCAGCCCCGCCACCAGATCGGCGGCGTAGGCGAAACCACCGGGGTGCGGTTGGTAAGCGCCGCCGGCCCCGTGCGGCGGATCGCCGCGCAACGCCACGAGGTGACGGATCCCCTCGTCCCAATAGCCGCGGGCGAGGTCGAGGATCTGCCCGCGCGTGGCGCCGACGCAGGTCAGATGCGGTGCGCCGGTGAGTGTGGTGTGCTGCTGGATGCGCGTCACGACATTGTGGGTACGCTCGCGCGTGGAGCCGTCGGCGCCGTAGGTCACCGACACGAAGTGCGGCGCCAGCGGCGCGAGCCGCTCGAGCGAGCGCCACAGGGTGGCCTCCATGGCCGCATCCGCCGGCGGAAAGAACTCGAACGACACGCGGATCGGCGCATCGGGCAGCGGCGCGCTCACGCGGGTCCCCCTTGTGCGCCCACGCCCTGGACCGGTTCCGCCGCCGCGCGGGCCACCGCCGCGAGCACGTGTTCGCCGTCGGCCTCCACCGGACTTAAGCGCTCGCACACGAACCCGGCGGCGGCCAGCAGCCGCCGCAAGCGCGCCAGCGGGTGCTCCACCACCCGCTCGCGCGAGCTCTCGAGCGCCTCGTAGGGCTCGAAAATCCACAACCGCCCGCCCGCCGCCACGGCACCCCGCACGGCGGCGAGTACCGCGGCGAGCGCTTCACCCCCGGCGGGCGGGTGATCGAGCAGCAGTGCCTCGAACGATGATCCGGCGCGCGCGAGGTCAGAGGCGCTCACGCCTTGCGGGCCCGACTGCCATACGCGGCAGGCAAAGCCGCGCCGCTCCGCGAACGCGCGGGCGCCCTGTGCAGCGCGCCGCGACGGCGCGAGCGCCGTGCAGTGGCGCGCGAGCTGTGCGGCACTCTCGAGCAGCTCGGGGTGCGCGACACCGACGACCAGCACCGCCTCCACGGGCGCGCCGGGTGCGCTCGCAGCGACGAAGCCGGCGAGCGCGCGGCCGAGGCGCGACTCGGCGCCGTACGCGCCGTCACCCCGGCCGGGCCCGCTGGCGGTGCGCGCCGCAGCGCGGTCGCGTTGCAGCTGGCGGTCGCGCTGATCGACCTGCGCGAGCAGGCCGCGCACGAAGCTCGCCGCCGACGCACTTCCCGACACGCGGTAGTGCACCCACTGGCCTTGTGGCTGACGCTCGAGGAGCCCCGCCTCGCACAGGATCTTCAGATGCCGTGAGACCCGCGGCTCGCTCTGCGTAAGTGCCTGGGCCAGGTCCGAGACACTGCGCGCTGCCTCCTCGCACAGCACCAGCAGGCGCAGCCGGCTCGGCTCCCCGGCCGCGCGCAGCCATTTCAACAGCACAAGCGGCTCTACGGCACTCATTTTAGTAATTATACATACCTTTAATCTATTGGTCGAAACCCGGTTGTCTCTCTAAAGAGAAAATCTAAGCGGTTTAGCGCCTCAGTGAATTGCTGCCGAGCCACCGGGTGGCAAAGAATCGCTAAACAGCGCCTCGACGTCGATGGTGTCGAACCGATAAGGGCGGTGGCAGAACTCGCACGTGACCGTGACGGAGCCCTGTTCCCGGAGCACGTCGCGTACCTCCTCGGGGCCGAGCGCCCGCAGGAGACCGGCGACGCGGCCCTGGCTGCAGCGGCATTCGAACCGCACGGGCGCCCCGCGAAAGATGCGCAGGTCGTGGCCGGAAAAGCCCTCGGCCAGGAGCGCTTCCGCGTTCCCCCGCAGCAGCTGCGCTGCGGTGACCCGGGCGATGCCCTGCTGCGCACTCTCCCACGCTCCGGCAGCCTCCTCGGGCTCGCCGGCGCCCTCCTGAGGGAGCTTCTGCACCAGTACGCCCGCGCCGTGATCGTCGTCGGCGGCGAGCCGCACGCGCGTCGGCAGCTGCTCGGAGGAGGCGAAATAGGCCTCGAGCGATTCCGCGAGCGAGGTCCCCGAGAGCGGTACCACGCCCTGGTAGCGCAGGCGGGCTTGGTCGGCTTCCACCGTCACCGTGATGCGGCCGTCCGTGCCGACCAGCTGCCGGAAGAGCGCGGTGCGGCGCGCCTCGGGCGGCAGCCCGCGCAGCGCAGCCGCGTCGCAGCGGGCGACCGCCCGCAGCCGGAAATCGTGCGTGCACTGCGCCACCAGCAGGCCCACCGCACCGTTGCCCTGCAGCTGAAAGGTCAGGGTGCCGCGGAACTTGACAGTGGCCGCGAGCAGCACCGAGGCCACCACTGCCTGGCCGAGCAGCTCCGTGACCGGCGGCGGATGGCTGGCGTGCGCCCGCAGCTCGCGCCAGGCGCTCTCGAGGCGCACCCAGTGACCGCGCACCGGGCGGTTCTCGAAGATGAAGCGACGCACCTGGTCGCGGTCGGCAGGGGCAGCGTGATCCATCGGCCCACAATGGGGCAGCGTCGCGCGCAACTCAACCCCGCGCGAGGCCTGCGGTCGACGGGGTACCGCTGGCTCAGCCTTTCAGCTTGCGGCGCAGGAGCTCGTTCAGCTGCGCCGGGTTTGCCTTGCCGCCGGTCGCCTTCATGACCTGGCCGACGAAGAAGCCGAACAGCTTGTCCTTGCCCGCGCGGTATTCGGCGAGCTGCGCCGGGTTCCTCGTCATCACCTCGTCGATGGCGTGCTCGATAGCGGAGCGGTCGGTGATCTGGCGCAGACCCTGCGACTCGATCACCGCATCCGCGCTCGCTCCCGTCGACCACATCGCTTCGAACACTCCCTTGGCGATCTTGCCCGAGATGGTCTGGTCCGAGATGCGCAGCAGCAGGCCGCCGAGGCGCGCCGCCGGGAGCCTGCCGGAGGCGACCTCGAGATTCTCCTTGTTGAGCGCCGCGGCGAGATCTCCCATCACCCAGTTGGCCGCGAGCTTCGCGTCCCCGGGCGCCGCCTGCACGACCGCTTCGTAATAGGCGGCGAGCTCGCGGCTGGCGGTGAGCACTCCGGCGTCGTAGGCCGACAGGCCGTATTGCGTGATGAAGCGCGCCGCCTTCTGGTCAGGCAGCTCCGGCAGCGCGGCGCGCACCGAGTCGATGAAGGCCGCATCGAGCTCGATCGGCAGCAGGTCCGGGTCCGGGAAGTAGCGGTAGTCGTTGGCCTCCTCCTTGGAGCGCATGGAGCGCGTTTCGCCCTTGTCCGGATCGTAGAGGCGCGTCTCCTGCACTACCTTCCCCCCGCCCTCCAGCACGTCGATCTGGCGGCTGACTTCGAAGTTGATGGCACGCTCGACGAAGCGGAAGGAGTTGAGGTTCTTGATCTCGGTGCGTGTGCCGAAGCGGTGCTGCCCCTCGCGGCGCACCGACACGTTGGCATCGCAGCGGAACGAGCCTTCCTGCATGTTACCGTCGCAGATCTCGAGGTAGCGCACCAGCGTGTGCACCTTCTTCATGTAGGCGACTGCTTCCTTCGCCGAGCGCAGGTCGGGCTCCGAGACGATCTCCACCAGCGGCGTGCCGGCGCGATTGAGGTCGATGCCGGTCATGCCGGCGATCCCCTCGTGCAGCGACTTGCCGGCGTCCTCCTCGAGGTGCGCGCGGGTGACGCCGATGCGCTTGCTGGTGCCGTCCTCGAGCACGATGTCGATCGCGCCGTTGGCGACGATCGGCAGCTCGTACTGGCTGATCTGGTAGCCCTTCGGCAGGTCCGGGTAGAAGTAGTTCTTGCGCGCGAATACCGAGCGGGGCTCGATGCGGGCGTTGATGGCGAGGCCGAGCTTCACGGCCATGCGCACCGCCGCCTCGTTCAGCACCGGCAGCACACCCGGGTAGCCGAGATCCACCAGGTTCGCCTGCACATTGGCCGGGGCGCCGTAGGCCGTGGCGGAGCCGGAGAAGATCTTCGACCGGGTCGCGAGCTGCGCGTGGATCTCCAGCCCGATGACGGTCTCCCAGGCGCTCATGAATAGCCCTGCGGCACGCGGGTGTGCCAGTCGGTGGCGCGCTGCAAGGCGTGCGCGACGCTGAGCACACGCGCCTCGCTGAAGTGCGGTCCGACGATCTGCAGGCCCACCGGCAGCCCCGCGACGAAGCCGCACGGCACGGAGACCGCGGGCAGGCCGGCCAGGTTCGCGCCGATGGTGTAGATGTCGTTCAGGTACATGGTGATGGGGTCGGCGGTCTTCGCGCCGATGGCGAACGCCGCCGTCGGCGTGGTCGGCCCCATGAGCACGTCGACGCTGGCGAACGCGCGGATGAAATCCGCATTGATCAGCGAGCGCACGCGCTGCGCCTTGAGGTAATAGGCGTCGTAGTAGCCCGCCGACAGCACGTAGGTCCCGGTCATGATGCGACGCTTCACCTCCGCGCCGAACCCCTCGCCGCGCGAGCGCCGGTACATGTCGTTCACATCGCGCGAGTTGCGGCAGCGGTAGCCGAAGCGCACCCCGTCGTAGCGCGCCAGGTTCGAGGAGCATTCCGCCGGAGCCACCACGTAGTACACCGGTACCGACAGCGGCAGGTGCGGCAGGCTCACCTCGGTGAGCTGCGCACCCATGCCCTCGTAGACGCCGAGCGCCTCGCGCACGCACCGCTCGCAATCGCGATCGAGCCCCTGGTCGAAGAACTCGCGCAGCAGCCCGATCTTCAGTCCCGTGAGCGGCTGCTCGAGGGTGGCGACATAATCAGGCACCGGCGTGTCGACGCTGGTGGAGTCGTTGGCATCAAAGCCGGCCATCTCGCGCAGCAGCAGCGCCGCATCGGCGGCGCTCGCCGTGAGCACGCCACCCTGATCGAGGCTCGAGGCGAAGGCGATCATGCCGTAGCGCGAGACGCGCCCGTAGGTGGGCTTGATGCCGGTGATGCCGCAGAGCGCGGCGGGCTGGCGGATCGAGCCGCCGGTATCGGTCGCCGTGGCCGCCGGAACCAGCCGCGCGGCCACCGCCGCTGCCGAGCCGCCCGAGGAGCCCCCGGGCACCAGCTGCAGATTCCAGGGATTGCGCACCGGTCCGTAGTAGCTGGTCTCGTTGGACGAGCCCATCGCGAACTCGTCCATGTTGGTCTTGCCGAGCATGATGGCGCCCGCGCCCCGGAGCTTGGCGACCACGGTGGCGTCATAGGGCGAGACGAAGCCATCGAGCATGCGCGAGCCGCAGGTCGTGCGCACGCCGGCGGTGCAGAAGATGTCCTTGTGCGCGATCGGCACTCCGGTGAGGGGGCCGCCGCCGCCCGTGGCGAGCACGCGGTCGGCCTCGCGCGCGGCGGCGAGCGCCTGCTCGCGCGTCACCGAGATGAACGCGTTCAGCGCCCCCTGACTGCGTTCGATGCGTGCCAGGAACTCCCCTACCAGCTCGACGCTCGAGAAGGCGCGGCGGCGCAGCCCCTCGGCGAGCTCGGTGAGAGTGCGGCGGTGCAGATCACCCACGGCGGCGTTCACTCGATGACTTTGGGCACGAGGTAGAGCCCGGCCGCAGTCAGTGGCGCGTTCGGCTGGTACTGCTCGCGGTGGTCCTCCTCGGTCACCACGTCCGGCCGCAGCCGCTGCGACAGGCCCGGCAGCGGATGCGCCATCGGAGTGACGTTGGCCGTATCGCACGCATCCAGGGCGCCGACGAAGTCGATGATCCGCGAGAGGCTCTCCTGGTAGACGGGGATCTCGGCGGCGGTGAGCTCGAGGCGCGCCAGGGCGGCGATGCTTGCGATCTGCTCGCGCGTGAGGGTCATGGGGAGTGCGTGGCGAACTGAGAAAACCCGCTGAAAATGATACCTGTTGCCTTGTGGAATGTCCTGTCGGTTGCTAGATTACGCGCCACTTTTCGGGTCTCCCGAAGCTCGTTTCCGGTCGCTTCATGCTCAAACGCCTGCGCGGTTATTTCTCCAGCGATCTTTCGATCGACCTGGGTACGGCGAACACGCTTATTTATGTGCGCGACAAGGGTATCGTGCTCAACGAGCCCTCGGTGGTGGCCGTGCAGGATGAGCCGACGCGCGGCGGCAAGGTGATCGTCGCGGTCGGCTCCGAGGCCAAGAGCATGCTGGGACGCACACCCGGGCACATCACCGCCGTGCGTCCGATGAAGGACGGCGTCATCGCCGATTTCACCTACACCGAGAAGATGCTGCAGTTCTTCATCAACAAGGTGCACGGCAACCGCACGCTCAAGCCCTCGCCGCGCGTGCTGGTGTGCGTGCCGTTCGGCTCGACGCAGGTCGAGCGCCGCGCCATCCGCGAGTCGGCCGAGGGAGCCGGCGCCCGCAACGTCGCGATCGTGAGCGAGCCCATGGCCGCGGCCGTGGGCGCGGGGCTGCCGGTGCACGAGGCACGCGGCTCCATGGTGCTCGACATCGGCGGCGGAACCTCCGAGGTCGCGGTGCTGTCGCTCAACGGTGTGGTGTACGCCAACTCCGCCCGCATCGGCGGCGATCGCTTCGACGAGGCGATCATGAACTACGTGCGGCGCAATTACGGCATCCTGATCGGCGAGGCGACCTCCGAGCGCATCAAGATCGAGATCGGCTCGGCCTATCCCGGGCAACAGGTGCGCGAGCTGTCGGTCAAGGGCCGCAACCTCTCCGAGGGCGTGCCGCGCAGCTTCACCCTCAACAGCAACGAGATCCTCGAGGCGCTGCAGGAGCCGCTGCAGAGCATCGTGAGCGCGGTCAAGCAGGCGCTCGAGCAGACGCCTCCCGAGCTCGGCGCCGACGTCGCCGAGCGCGGTATCGTGCTCACCGGCGGCGGCGCGCTGCTGCGTGACATCGACAAGCTGCTGACCGAAGAGACCGGCCTGCCGGTGGTCGTGGCTGATGATCCCCTCACCTGCGTCGCGCGCGGCGGCGGTCGCATCCTCGAGCTGATGGACGAGCTGGGCCCCGGACACTTCGGCCTCGAGTAACGCCCAAGGAGCGCGCGGGTTCTGCAAGTGGCCGCCTTCGGCACAGCAGCCGGCAGACCGCTCGGGCGGGGCGGCTCTCCGGGCTTCCGTTTCACGCTGTACGCGCTGCTGTCGGTGATCGTCATGTACCTCGACCAGCGCCAGCACTACCTCGAGCGGGTGCGCTTCGTGCTGCAGGCGGCAGCCTATCCGGTACAGCTGGCGGTGAATTCTCCGCCCGCCGCCTGGCGCTGGATCAGGGAGAGCCTGCAGACGCGCGATGCGCTGCGCAGCGAGAATGCCCGCCTGCGCAGCAGCGAGCGCGACCTCGAGTTGCGCGCCATGCGCTACGAGGCACTGGCGCGCGAGAACGGCGAGCTGCGCGGGCTGCGCGAGGCCTTGCCGCCGGTCGCCGATCGCTGGCTCCCGGCCGAGGTCGTCAACATCCAGCTGAGCAGTCTGCGGCAGCGGCTGCTCCTCAACCGCGGAGCCGCCAACGGGGTGTTCAAAGGTCAGGCGGTGCTCGATGACAAGGGGCTCATCGGCCAAACCACCCATGTCGGCCCCTGGAGCGCGGAAGTGATTCTGATCACCGACCCGGAGCATGCCGTGCCGGTGCGCATCGAGCGCACGGGCCTGCGCACCATCGCGGTCGGTGCCGCCGACACCACTTCGCTCGCGCTGCCGTATCTGCCGGCCAACGCCGATATCAAGAGCGGCGATCTGCTGGTGACCTCGGGGCTCGGCGGAGTGTTTCCGGAAGGCTACCCGGTGGCGCGGGTCACCGAGGTGCACCGCGACGCCGTGCAGCCGCTCGCCCAGGTGCGCGCGGCGCCGCTGGCCCATATCGACAGCGATAGCGAGGTGATGCTGGTGTGGTTCCGCGCCGATCACCCGGCTGCACCCGCCCCGGTGGCCGATGCGGCCCATGAGCTCAGAGTCGGCAACGCTGCCCTGCAGCCGCAACCCGCGCCGCCGAAACCGCGGCCGGTGAGCGCCGCGACTTCGCCGCCGGCTGCGACGCACGCGCCGCCAGCCAATGCCGCCGTGCCGTCGCGACCGTCCACGCCGCCCTCGCAGGCCACGCCGCCGCCGGGCACGCCGCCGCCGGGCACGCCGCCGCCAGGTGCCCCATCGCAGGGCGCGCCATCGCAGCCGCCGTCGCCGCAGGCCACCGCAGCGACGCCGACCGAGGGCGCATCGGCGCTACCGCCGGAGAGCGCGCCGCCGCCGCCCGCCGCTCCCGCGCCGGCCTCGTCGTCGCCGGCGGAGCCGGACCGGGGACAGCCGTGAACGTCGACTCGCGCGGCCGCATGTTCCTCACCGTGCTGGTCGCGCTCATTCTCACGGTGCTGCCGCTGCCGCCCTGGCTCGACGTGGTGCGCCCGGCGTTTCTCGTTCTCACCGTGCTCTACTGGTCGGTGAACGCACCGCGCACCGGCGGGATCGCGCTCGGGTTCTTTGCAGGCCTCATGCTCGATGTGTTCCAGGGACCGGTGCTCGGCGAGCATGCCCTGGCGCTGGTGCTGATCACTTATATTGCCGTGCGCGAGCACCAGAGGATCCGCTCCAAGCCGGCCATCCAGCAGGCGCTCATCGTGTTCGCCGCGCTGATCCTGTACGAGGTGGTACTGTTCATGATCGACGGCTGGACCGGGCACCCGGTGACGAGCCCGCTGCGCTGGGTGCACACGCTCACCGGCGCGCTCATCTGGCCGCCCGCCGCCGCCATTCTCGCCTACAGCGCCGGAAGGCTCACATGAGCGGCGCGGTCGCGGGCGGGCGAGGCTGACGGGGTACCGCCGTGCCGGCCGTGCGCATCAAGGATCACTGGCGCGAGCAGCGCCTGTTCGACCAGCGCTCCGTCGTGTGCGCGGCGATCATGGGCCTCGCCACCCTCGGCCTGATCGTGCGGCTGTTCGTACTGCAGGTGACCCGTCACGACTACTACCTCGAGCTGTCGCAGGGCAACCGGGTGCGCACCGAACCGATCCCGGCAGCGCGCGGCCTGATCCTCGATCGCCACGGCGAGCTGATCGCCGGCAGTCAGCCCGCCTACCAGCTCGAGCTGGTGCCGGAGGAAGTGCCGAACCTGAACAGGACGCTCACCAGCCTGGTGCAGGTCGACCTCATCCGCGCCGAGGACGTCGCCGAGATCAAGCGCACCATCGCCTCGAGCCGCACCTTCGACAGCGTACCGATCCGCCTGCGCATGTCGGACGAGGACGTCGCGCGCTTCGCGGTGCGGCGCTTCGAGTTCCCGGGACTCGACATCAAGACCCGCCAGACGCGCTGGTACCCGAACGGCGAGCTCGCCGTGCATGCGCTCGGCTACGTGGGTGCCATCAGCGAGCAGGATCTCAAGCACATCGATCGCGCCGCCTACGCCGGCACCTCGCTCATGGGCAAGCTCGGTGTCGAGGGCACCTACGAGCACGAGCTGCACGGCACCAATGGTTTCCGCGAAGTGCTGGTGAACGCGCAGGGGCGTTCCGTCGAGCGGCAGGGACCGTTCGTGCAGAGCCTGCGCACCAGGGCGCCGACACCCGGTGACGACCTGCAGCTGTCGATCGATCTGAAGGTGCAGCGCGCGGCCGAGAGCGCACTCGCCGGCCATCGCGGCGCGGTGGTGGCGCTCGATCCCGCCAACGGCGACGTCCTCGCGCTGGTGAGCCTGCCGGGTTTCGATCCGACGCTGTTCGCCCGCGGCATTACCGCCGGCGAGTACGGCGTGCTGCAGAACGACATCGACCGGCCGCTGTTCAACCGGGCGCTGCGCGGCACCTATCCCTCCGGCTCGACCATCAAGCCGGCCATCGCCCTCGGCGCACTGACCGATCACGCGGTCGACCCGCAGCGGTCGATCTTCTGCGCCGGCGTCTATCAGCTGCCGGGCAGCAGCCGCCAGTTCCGCGAGGGCAAGGGCGGCAAGCACGGTCACGTCGCGCTGCAGGAGGCGATCGCGCGCTCCTGCGACGTCTACTTCTTCGGGCTCGCCTCCACGCTCGGCGTGGACCGGATCGATACCGCTCTTGCCCCGTTCGGCTACGGCGAAGTGACCGGCATCGACATCGGCGGCGAGAAGCCCGGCATTCTTCCCTCGCCGGAGTGGAAGCACCAGACGTTCAAGCGGCCCGAAGACCAGGTGTGGTACCCCGGCGAGACCGTCAACTTCGGCATCGGCCAAGGTTACCTGCTCGTTACGCCGATTCAGCTGGCGCACGTCGCCGGCATACTCGGTGAGCGCGGACGCAACTTCCGGCCGCGCCTGGTCACCGCCATGCGCGATGCCGGCGGTCACCTGCGGCGCATCGCGCCGATCGAGGGCAAACCCGTCACCGGAGTGAACGCCGATGCCTGGACGCTGGTCGTGAACGGCATGATCGGCGCCACCCAGTGCAAGGCCTACTGCGGCACGGCGCACGCGGCCTTCAACGGCGCCGTCTACGATGCCGCCGGCAAGACCGGCACCGCGCAGGTGTTCAGCGTCGCGCAGAACGAGAAGTACAACGAGAAGACCGTGCCCGAGCGGCTGCGCGATCATTCCTGGTTCATTGCGTTCGCTCCCGCCGAGGCCCCGCGCATCGCGGTCGCGGTGCTGGTGGAGAACGGCGGCTTCGGTGCCAACGCCGCCGCGCCGATTGCGCGCAAGGTGCTGGACGCGTATCTGCTGGGCGCCGACGGCAAGCTCAAGCCCGCCACATGATCTACGAGGAGATCGCTTCGACTTCGCGCACGCGGCGCACGCTCAGCGGCGCGGCGCGCGTGCTGCTCGAGCTGCGCATCGACGGGCCGCTCACCGTCGGGCTGTCGCTGGTCGCCGCCTACGGGCTCATTGTGCTCTACAGCGCCTCGGGGCAGAGCATGCCGACGCTGGTGCGCACGCTCGGCCGGCTGCTGCTCGGCGCCATCGCCATGCTGCTGCTGGCACGCGTCAATCCCAACTTCCTGCGCCGCTCGAGTCCCTGGCTGTACGCGGCCGGATGTGTGCTGCTGCTGATCGTCGCCGCGGTCGGCCACAGCGGCATGGGGGCGCAGCGCTGGTTGAATCTCGGGCTGTTCCGCTTCCAGCCCTCCGAGGTCATGAAGCTCGCGGTGCCGATGATGTGCGCCTGGTATCTGCACGAGCGGCCGCTGCCGCCGGGCGGGCTGTCGCTCGCCATCATGGGCGGAGTGATCCTCCTGCCCGTGGGGCTCGTGGCCATCGAGCCCGATCTCGGCACCGCGGCGCTCATCGCGGTCGCCGGGGCGCTGGTGATCGTGCTCGCGGGACTGCGGGTGCGCGTCATGGTGGCGGCTCTGGCGCTCGCTGCCGTGGTGGCCTGGTTCGGTTGGAGCTTCATGCACGACTACCAGCGCCGGCGCGTGCTCACCTTCCTCAACCCGCAGACCGATCCGCTCGGCGCCGGCTATCACATCATCCAGTCGCAGATCGCCATCGGCTCGGGTGGTGTGTTCGGCAAGGGCTGGATGAACGGCAGCCAGGCGCAGCTCGAGTTCCTCCCCGAGCGCTCCACGGATTTCATCTTCGCGGTGATCGGCGAGGAGTTCGGGCTGCTGGGGCTGTTGCTGCTGCTGCTGCTGTACGTGTTCGTGGCCGGACGCGCCATCTATCTCGCCACCCAGACCCAGGACACCTACGCGCGGCTGCTGGCCGGCAGTCTGGCGCTCACGTTCTTCGTGTACGTGTTCATCAATGCCGGCATGGTCACGGGGCTGCTGCCGGTGGTCGGGGTGCCGCTGCCGCTGGTGAGCTATGGCGGCAGCTCGGTCGTGACGCTCCTCGCCGGCTTCGGTATTCTGATGGCGCTGTATTCACGGCGGAAACTCGTCGGATCTTGAACACCTGGCGTTTCTTACTGCTCGCCGCCCTGCTGTGCACCCCGGTGGGCGCGCAGCCGGCGGACCGGCCGCCGCCCGCAGGTTTCGACCTGCGCCGGCCGGACATCGCCGCCTTCGTCAGCGAGGTGGCCGAGCACGACGGCCTCAAGAGCGCCGAAGTGCGCAAGCTGCTCGAGGAGGCGCAGCCGCAGCCGCGCATCATCGAGATCATGAACCGGCCGGTCGAGAAGACCGCCCCCTGGTGGCAGTACCGCGAGCGCTTCCTGACGCCCGAGCGCATCGGTGACGGCGTGCAGTTCTGGGCCGATCACCGCCTGACGCTCGAGGAGGTCGCCGCCAAGTATCAGGTGCCGCCCGAGTACATCGTGGCGATTCTCGGGATCGAGACGCACTACGGCCGCAATACCGGCGGCTACCGCGCCCTGGATGCGCTCGCAACCCTGGCCTTCGATTACCCGCCGCGGCAGAAATTCTTCCGCGGCGAGCTCCAGGAGTTCCTGGTGCTCGCCAAGGAGAACCAGCTCGACCCGCGCACGGTGAAGGGCTCGTACGCCGGCGCCCTCGGCGTCCCGCAGTTCATGCCCTCGCAGTACCGGCGCTACGCGGTCGATGCCGACACCGACCAGCGGCGCGACCTGTGGAACAGCTGGGACGACATCCTGGCGAGCGTAGCGAACTACCTGCACGAGCACGGCTGGACCCCAGGCGCCCCGGTGCTCGCGGAGACGCGGCTCGACCCCGATCCGACCTTTCAGATCGAGACGCGCAATGTCGAGCTCAACGCCACGGTCGAGTCCCTCGGCGCGCACGGAGTGAGGATCGATCTGGACCTGCCTGCCGACACGCCGGCGATGTTGATCTGCGCCGAGCAGCGTGACGGCCCAGCCTACCGCGTCGGCTTTCACAACTTCTACGTGATCACGCGCTACAACGCGAGTCCCCGCTACGCGATGGCGGTGTACGATCTCGCGCAGGCCATCGTGCAGCGCGTGCCCGCCGCCGGTCCGGGAGCGCCTCCATGACCCACGCCCCGACCCGGCGCAACCGCCGCACACGCGCGGCCGTCCTCGCGGCATGTCTGCTCACCCTCGCCGGCTGCATCGGGCCGCCGTACCGTGCGCAGCGGCCCAGCGCACCGCCGCCCGCGGTGCCAGCGTCCCCCGCGCCACCGCCCGCCGCACCGCCGCCGCCGGCCAACATCGAGGCCATCCCCGACGCCGTGCCGCACCCCGAGCCGCGCAGCGCTCACGGCAATCCCGCATTCTACGATTCGCAGGGCCGCCGTTATTACGTGCTCGCGGTCGCCGACGGCTACGTCGAGCGTGGCGTCGCCTCCTGGTACGGTCCGACGTTCCACGGCGGCCACACCTCGAGCGGCGAGGCATACGACATGTACGCCATGACCGCCGCCCACAAGACCCTGCCGCTGCCGAGCTATGTGCGCGTCACCAACCTGAGCAACGGCAAGAGCGTGGTGGTGCGGGTCAACGACCGCGGTCCCTTCGCCGCCAATCGCCTCATCGACCTTTCCTACACGGCGGCGGCCAAGCTCGACATGATCCGCCAGGGCACTACGCTGGTGGAGGTGCAGGCGCTGACGCCCGGCGTGCCGGACCATCTCACCCGCAGCGCGGCGCTGCCGGCGTCGGCGCCGCCCGCGCTCTACATGCAGGTGGGGGCATTCGCCGACCCGAGCAACGCGCAGCGCCTGCTGGCGCGGCTGCAGGTGGCCGGCTTCACGGTCGCGTTCGTAGCCACGCCGCCCGCCAGCGAGCCGCAGCTGTACCGCGTGCGCCTCGGGCCGGTCGGCAGCGTCTCGGAATATGACCAGCTTTTTTCCCGGCTCACGGCATTCGGTATCACCGAGGCGCGGCTGGCGACGGACTGACGCACGTCACAAGGAGGAGAGGACCGTGATTCGACCGCTGCTCGCCGCTCTTGCGTGCACCTGCGCCCTGAGCGCTCCGGCAGACGCCATCGCCGCCATCCCCAATCCGCCGGCGGTCAACGCACGCGCCTACATCCTCGTGGATCACTTCAGCGGCCGCGTACTGGCGCAGGATCACGCCGATGAGCGCGCCGAGCCCGCGAGCCTCACCAAGCTGATGACCGCCTACCTGGTGTTCGCGGCGCTCACCGACGGGCGTCTCAAGCTCACCGACATGGTCACGATCAGTGCGCACGCCTGGCGGGCCGAGGGCTCGCGCACGTTCGTGCAGGTCGGCACCCAGGTGCCGGTCGACACTCTCGTCAAGGGGATGATCGTACAGTCAGGCAACGATGCCACGGTGGCGCTCGCCGAGCGCATCGGCGGCACTGAAGCGGCGTTCGCGCAGATGATGAACGAATATGCCCGGCGCCTCGGCATGAAATCGAGCAATTTCGACAACAGCGCGGGCCTCCCCTCCCCCAATCACTACACCACCGCGCGCGATATGGCGACGCTCGCCAACGCGCTGATCCGTGACTTCCCCCAGTATTACCCGCTGTTCAGCCTGCGCGAGTTCAAATGGAACAACATCCGCCAGGGCAATCGCAACACGCTGCTCTACAAGGACCCGTCGGTAGACGGCCTGAAGACCGGGCACACCGACAGCGCCGGTTTCTGTCTGGCGGCCTCCGCCAACCGTGACGGCATGCGCCTGGTGTCGGTGGTGATGGACGCCCCGAGCGAGAAGGCCCGCGAGGACGCAAGCGCCGCGCTGCTCGGCTACGGCTATACCTTTTTCGAGACCATCCGCGTCAAGGCGGCGCACGAGACGGTGCTCAAGCCGCGGGTCTACAAGTCCGCCGGCGAATTCGCCGCCGTGGGTGTGCCGTACGATGTGTACGCCACCGTCGCCCGTGGGCAGGCGGCGGCGCTCAAAACCCGCGCCCTTTTGAGTCATGAGCCGCTGATCGCACCGCTCGCCGCGGGAGCGACGGTGGGCGAATACACCGTGGCCGACGCCAGCGGCGAGGTCATCGAGCGGGTCCCGCTCGTGCCGCTCGCCGCCGTGGCGCAGGGAAGCCTGTGGACGCGGGCGCTCGACAGCGTCGCGCTGCTGTTTCACTGAGGAGGAGGTGCATGGCCGAACCCCTGCCGCTGTGCTACCTGAACGGCGCCTACCTGCCGCTCGCCGAGGCGCGCATCTCGCCGCTCGACCGCGGCTTTCTCTATGCCGACGGGGTCTACGAGGTGATGCCGGTCTACGGCGGACGGCCGTTCCGCTTCGCCGCCCACAGCGAGCGCCTCGCCCGCAGTCTCGCGGGCATCAGCATGGAGGATCCGCACACCCGCGACCAGTGGCGCACGATCCTCGCTACCCTCATCGAGCGCAACGGCGGCGGGGACTGCTACGTGTACTGGCAGGTGACGCGCGGCGCGCAATTCGGCCGCACCCACGCACCGCTGCCGCACATCCCGCGCACCGTGTTCGCCTTCTGCGCCCCGTTCCCGGCCGCGACCGCCGACACGCTCGAGCGGGGCGTCAGCTGCGTCACCGCGGCGGACACGCGCTGGGCGCGCTGCGACATAAAGTCCACGGCGCTGCTCGCCAACGTGCTGCTGCGCCAGCTGTCGGTCGACGCCGCAGCGGCGGAAACCATCCTGCTGCGCGACGGCGAGCTCACCGAGGCGTCCGCTTCCGCGGTACACGTGGTGCTGGGCGGCGAGGTGCTCATGCCGCCGAACTCGCGCCGCATCCTGCCGGGCACGACGCGCGGCGCCCTCGAGGAGATGGCGGCCCGGGCCGCCATTCATTGCCGCGTGCTGCCGATCAGCGAAGCGCAGCTGCGCAGCGCCGACGAGGTGTGGATCTCGGCCGCCACGCGCGAAGTGCAGCCGGTGACCTCGATCGACGGCCATGCCGTCGGCTCGGGCAAGCCCGGGCCGCTGTGGCGGCGCGTGTACGAGGAGCTGCAGCGCTACAAACGCGAGCTCGCTGGCACGCCCTGGTAGAGGCGCCGCCGGCGGCCGTGACGCGGCTCCCGGAGGCCGCCTCTGTAACCCGTTTGTCACCACCGGCTAAGGGAAACTGACGCTCGGTCGGCAGCCCCGGTAGCATCGTCGCAATGTCCATCACCCTGGATCAGGTCACCAAGTACTACTCCGGCGCCCCGGTGGTCAACGACCTTTCCCTCGACATCGGCGACGGGGAGTTCTTCGTCCTGCTCGGACCGAGCGGCAGCGGCAAGAGCACCCTGCTGCGCGCCATCGCCGGGCTCCTGGCAGTCGACCACGGCCGCATCGCCCTGCACGGCCGTGACGTCACGCACGTGGCCGCGCGCAAGCGCGGCGTGGGACTGGTGTTCCAGAACTACGCGCTGTTCCGCCACATGACGGTGGCGGACAACATCGAGTTCGCGCTGCGCGTACGCCACATGCGTGCGCGCAAGCGCCGGGAGCGCCGCAAGGAGCTGCTGCGCCTGGTGGCGCTCGAGGGTCTGGACGACCGCCTGCCGGCGCAGCTTTCCGGCGGGCAGCAACAGCGGGTCGCCGTGGCACGCGCGCTCGCCCACAAGCCCGAGGTGCTGCTGCTCGATGAGCCCTTCGGGGCCCTCGATGCGAAGATTCGCGAGGAGCTGCGCCGCACCATCCGGCAAGTACAGCGCGAGCTCGGGATCACCACCGTGCTCGTGACCCACGACCAGGCAGAAGCCTTCGCCATGGCCGACCGCATCGGCATCATGAATCTCGGCCGGCTGCTGGAGGTGGGGGCCCCGCACGATCTGTACTCGCGGCCGGCCACGCGGTTCGTGGCGACGTTCCTCGGCGCCGCCAACCTGTTGCTCGCACACCGTACGGCCGACGGCGTCCAGCTCGGCGCGACCATCATGGCCGCCGCCGACCGCACCCCCGGGGCACCCGAGCACGAGGTGGTTGCGGTGGTGCGTCCCGAGGACGTGGAGGTGGCGCCAGCGCGCGAGAAACTCGGCTCGCGCTACATGGCGCACGGCGTCGTCGACGAGGTGGTATTTACCGGCGCGCTCGAGCGGCTGCGCATCCGCCTGGCCGACGGCGCGGGCGCCTCGTTGCTCGCCGCCGGCGGCGAGACGGGCACGGCTCTCCAGGCGACGCGCACGCGCGATGTGCAGCGCGGCTTCGACTTGAGCGCCGGTCAGAGCGTCGCCATCGGCGTGCGCCGCCTGCACGTGCTGCCGACGCCGCTGTCGAGCTTCACCGCCTGCGCCGCCACGGCCGCTCTGGCGGAGAGCCTGAGCCGCCAGCCGCTGCTCGCCGGGCTCGCCGCGGGCATGAAGACCCGCATCGCCACGCGCGTCGAGCCGCGGCTCGGCGTGGCGGAGGCACCGTGCGAGGCGGCCGGCGACTTCGTCGGCACCACGGTCATCGCCGCCCAGGCCGGCGGCATGGCGTGCGCCGAGTGGCTGCTGCGGCGGGGTGCGAAGGATCTGCTGGTGCTGCCGGAGCGGGCGGCGGCGCCGCAGCGCGTCCTGATTCACTGGCTGGGCGAAGCCGCGCGCAGCGCCACCCTCGGCATGTCGGCCAGCGTGCTGCGGCACGTTCCGGCGGAAGCCGTGTACCTCGGCATCGTCGGCGAAGCCGGCAACGGCGCTCACCATCCGCAGGGGATGCGCGAGCTGCTCGATGCCCGCTCGGAGGCTCAGGCCGCGCACGGCCTCGAGATGCGCACCGAGCTGCGCGTCGGCGATGTGGCGCAGGAGCTGGCGCGCCGTCTGGCCGAGTCGCCCGCGCAGATGCTGATCGTGGGCGTCAGCGATCTGGCGAACTTCGCCGGGCAGTTCCGCGCGCTGCTCGAGGGCGGCCAGTGGCCGGTGCTGATCGTGCAGCGCGGCGGCGCGCCATGAGCTTCCGCAAGCCCAGCGTGCTGCCCGGATTCGGGCTGACGCTCGGTTTTACCACCTTCTTCCTCAGCGCGATCGTGCTGCTGCCGCTCGCCGCCCTGGTGCTGGCGGCGGCCTCGATGCACGGGGCCGATTTCGCCCGGGTGGTGTTGAGTCCGCGGGCGCTCGGCTCCTATCGCCTCTCCTTCGGCGCCTCGCTGCTGGCGGCCTCGATCAATCTGGTGTTTGGTTTCATCATCGCCTGGACGCTGGTGCGCTACGAGTTCCCGGGCAGGAAGGTCATCGACGCGCTGATCGACATGCCGTTCGCGCTGCCGACGGCCGTCTCCGGCATCGCGCTCACCACGGTATTCGCGCAGAACGGCTGGATCGGCCGCTACCTCGAGCCGTTCGGCGTGAAGGTGGCCTACACGTGGATCGGCGTCACTCTCGCCCTCACCCTCATCAGCATGCCGTTCGCGGTGCGCGCCGTGCAGCCGGCGCTGCTCGAGGTGCAACGCGACCTGGAGGAGGCGGCGGAGACCCTCGGCGCGGGGCGCTTGTACGTGTTCCGCCGCATCATCCTGCCGACGGTGCTGCCGGCGCTGCTCACCGGCTTCACGCTGTCGTTTGCGCGTGCGGTCGGCGAGTATGGCTCGGTGATCTTCATCGCCGGTAATCTGCCGATGAAGACCGAGATCACCCCGTTGCTCATCGTCATCCACCTCGAGGAGTTCGACTACCAGGGTGCGGCGGCGCTCGGGGTGGTGATGCTGTCGAGCTCCTTCATCGTGCTGCTCGCCATCAACCTGCTGCAGGCGTGGGGCCGGCGGCGCTACCTGCGGGCGGCGAGCTGATGGCCGCCGCCCTGCCGCACAGCCTGCTCGGCGGCGATGCCAGCCGCCCCGGCCAGCACACCTGGATGCACAGCATCGTGCGCTGGCTGTTCATCACGGTGTCGCTCGGCTTTCTCGCCGCCGTACTGCTCGCACCGCTCGCGACCGTGTTCGCGATGGCGCTCGCCAAGGGTCTGCCGGGGTACCTCGGCAGTTTGGCCAACCCGGACACGGCGGCCGCGATCCGCCTGACGCTCATCACGGCGCTCATCGTCGTGCCGACCAACACACTGTTCGGCCTGGCGGCCGCCTGGGCGATCGCCAAGTTCGAGTTCCGCGGCAAGAGCATCCTCATCACGCTGATCGATCTGCCGCTGGCGATCTCGCCGGTGATCTCCGGTATGATCTTCGTGCTGCTGTTCGGGCTGCACGGCTGGTTCGGCGTGTGGCTGCAGGAGCACGACATCTCCATCGTATTCGCGCTGCCCGGGATCATCCTGGCAACCATGTTCGTGACCTTCCCGTACGTGGCACGCGAGCTGATCCCGCTCATGGAGCAGCTTGGCAACGACGAGGAGGAGGCGGCTATCACGCTCGGTGCCGGCGGCTGGATGACCTTCCTCCGCGTCACGCTGCCGAAGGTGCGCTGGGGGCTGGTGTACGGCATGGTGCTGTGCAACGCGCGCGCCATGGGCGAGTTCGGCGCGGTGTCGGTGGTGTCCGGGCACATCCGCGGGCTCACCAACACTATGCCGCTGCACATCGAGATCCTCTACAACGAATACAACTTCGTCGCTGCGTTCGCCGTGGCCTCGCTCCTTACCCTGCTCGCCGCCCTGACGCTCGTGGTCAAGACGCTGGTCGAGCGCACCGGCTACCGCAGGCGCTGACCGCGATGCTCGAGCGCCTCAGGCCATTGTGGCACTCGCTGTGGCCGGACCCCGCCCGCACCAGCCTCACCTGGCGGCTGGTCGCGATCCATCTGTGCCTGGTGGTGCTGGTGGCCGGCGGCATCACCTGGACCGCCAGCCGCATGCTGCACGACCTGGCCGACGAGCAGGGCAAGGCGCGCGTGCAGCTCGCCGCCACGACGGCACGCGAGGATCTGCGGCGCCTCGGCGAGGATGCGCATGCCGCGGCGCAGGCGCTCGCCGAGCGGCCGACGCTGCAGCGACTGTTGGCCGAGGGCCAGAGCGAAGCCCTGCCGCCGCTGCTGCGCCGCTCCTGCGAGGCGAGCGGCGTCGATGCCTGCGCGGTGCTCAACGGCAAGACCGTCATCGCCGTTTCCGGCCCGGCGCTCGACTGGCAGCAGGTCGTCACCGCCGCCGCCGAGCAGGGCGGGACCTTCCTGGCGCTGCCGGGGACCGAGCGCGTGCCGCTGCTCGGGGCCCGCAGCGCCTTCGGCGACCAGGGACTCACCGTGTACGTGGTGCGGCGCCTCGATGAGAAGCTGTCGCGCAGCCTCAGCGCCCAGGTCGGCGCGGAGGTGCGCCTGATCGACTACCGCATCTACACCAACGGCCCGGTGAGTGCGTTCACGCCGCTGTATTCGGCGGCGCTCGCCGACGGCCACTCGGCGGTGCAGCGCATCGAGTCGCAGGAGGCCTACGCCGCGGCGGTACCGGTGTTCGCCTCGAGTGGCGAGGCGATCGCGCTCATCGAAGCGCTGCTGCCGACCAGCGCGGCCGACAGCTCGCTCGGGCGCCTGCGCCGCCGGTTGCTGGTGGCGGCGCTGATCCTCGCGGGACTGGCGGTTTTCGCCGGAGTGCTGCTCGGCGAGCGCGTCGCCGGCCCGGTGCGCGCGCTCACCAGCGCCGCCACGCGCATCGGCGCCGGTGACTTCTCGGTGTCGATCCCGCCGGGCGGGGCCGCGGAGGTCGGTGCGCTGGCGCACACCATGGAGGATATGCGGCGCAACCTCATCGAGCTCACCAACACGCTGCGCCGGCGCGAGGCCGAGGCGCAGGCGGTGCTCGGCGGCATCGTCGAGGGCGTGTACGCAGTCGACCGGAACCGCCTCATCCGCTACCTCAATCCTCAGGCCGCGCGGCTCCTCGGCGTCGCGACCGAGGAGGCCGTGGGCCGCTTCTGCGGCGACGTGCTCAAGCCGCGCGATCAGGACGGCCGGCCGCTGTGCGAGGTCCACTGCCCGATCCTGCAGGCACGCAGCGACGGCAGCGCCAAGGCCGTCGAGCAGCTCACCGCGGCCGGCGGCGACGTGCGCACCACGGTGATCACCAGCGCTGCACCGGTCGACGGCCTGCAGGTGCAGGTGATCCGCGATGAGACCGAGCTCGAGGCGGTTCGCCGCGCACGCGACTCGGTGCTGGCCAACATCAGCCACGAGTTCCGCACGCCGCTGGCGGCGCAGCTCGCCTCCATCGAGCTGCTGCTCGCCGGTATCGAGCACATGCCGCGGGCACAGCAGAGGGAGCTGGTCAGCTCGCTGGAACGTGGCACGCTGCGCCTGACGCAGCTGATCGACAACCTGCTCGAGAGCGTGCGCATCGAGTCCGGACAGCTCGCCATCCGCCAGCAGCACGTGACGCTCGCCGAAGTGATCGAGGATGCGTGCGCCCTGGTCGGCTCCCTGCTCGCGCAGCGCCACCAGCAACTGACGGTCAGCCTGCCGGAGCAGCTGCCGCCGGTAAACGGCGACAAGACACGCCTCACCCAGGTATTCGTCAATCTGCTCGCCAACGCCAACAAGTTCGCCCCCGAGGACAGCGTGGTCCGGGTGGGCGCGGAGGCGGGACCCGGCGTGGTGCGTGCCTGGGTGGAGGACGAGGGTGCCGGTCCCGCCGCGGGCAACGAGCATCTGTTCGCGCGTTTCCGCCGCGGTGGCACGGAACCCGAGCCCGCGGGGCTCGGGCTCGGCCTGTGGCTGGTGAAGTCGATCATCGAGCGCCACGGCGGCAGCGTCGCCTTCGAGCGCACGGCGGCCGGTCGCACCCGCTTCAGCCTCACCCTGCCGGCGGATGAACGCGTGTCGCTGGAGGGAAGCGCATGAAAGTGCTGGTTGCGGACGACGACGCCGATCTGCTGGAGCTCATCGCCTTCACGCTCACCCAGGCCGGCCTCCTGGTGATTCGGGCCGCGGACGGTCCCACCGCCGTGCGCCGCTTCGCCGAGGAGTCCGCGGATCTGGTCGTGCTCGACGTCAACATGCCGGGGCTCTCGGGCTTCCAGGTGTGCGAGGCGATCCGCGCCCGCTCGCGCGTGCCGGTCATGATGCTCACGGTGCGCGGGGAGGAGGAGGACCTGGTGCGTGCGCTCGGCCTCGGTGCCGATGACTACCTCACCAAGCCCTTCAGCCCGCGGACGCTGCTCGCGCGCATCAAGGCGCTGCTGCGCCGCGCCGGCATGGAGAGCAGCACCCCGCTCGCCGCCGGGCGCGTCCGGCTGGATCCCGACGAGCACACCGTGCGCGTCGGGCAGGGCGAGGCCGTGCATCTCACCAAGCTCGAGCTGCGGCTGCTGCAGATGCTGCTCGCCAACGCCGGGCGTACCGTCAGCTCCGATCGCCTGCTGGTGCAGGTGTGGGGACACCGCAGCGGCGGCGACCGCCAGCTGCTCAAGCAGCTGGTGCACCGCCTGCGGCAGAAGATCGAGCCGGACCCGGCGAGTCCGGCGCTGCTGCGCACCGCGGCGGCGGGCTACAAGCTGGTGGTCGAGTGACGCAGTCCCACGTTTGCATGATGGAACGCTATGCGCATACAATGCGCATAGAGGAGGAGCAGCCAAGTGAAAAGCCCGTCTCGCAAGCGACCGGTGAACTTGACTCTTAGCGAGAGCCTGGTGAACCAGGCCAGGGGCATGACAGACAACCTGTCTGGCGTCGTCGAGCAGTTGCTGGCTGAATTCATTGCCCGCGAACAGCGCGACAAATTGGCTCGATCCGAAGCCGCGGAAAAGACGGTCGCACTCTGGAACAAGTTCAACGCGAATAATGGTTCCATTGCGGACGAGTACTCGACTCTCTGATGGCGCAGTTTGACGTTCACCGCAATACCGGCCGGCACAAGGCGAGCATTCCATTTGTCGTAATTGTTCAGTCGTCGCAATTCAAGAACTACCATCGCCGCGTAGTAGTTCCGTTGGTGCGCGCCAGTGCTGTTGGCGCTTTGCCAGTTGCCACCTTCAACCCCACTTTCACTGTTCGCGGCGTCAGAGTGGTGTTGCATCCGCTCGAGATCGTGTCGGTGCCGGTCCAGCAGCTGGGCACCAAGGTGGGGTCGCTCACCGATTCAGATCAGCAAATCGTCGCGGCGCTCGACGAGTTGTTCAGCCGGGCATGGAATTAGCAGCCTGGAGTCAGCTGTCGGGCCACAACCAGTCACTAACCGTAGGCGCGTAAACTTCCCGAAAGCGGTGGCTCGCTCGGTCAGTTGAGAAATGGATGAAGCAGGTGTGGAAACGCCAGGCGATGGGTCGCCGCGACCTTGTCGAACCTAAAGGCTCTGATTCGTCGTTCTTGTAACAGACCGAAGCAAGGAGAAGACGATGAGAGCGCTGATCCTGAAGATGTCCGTATCGATCGATGGGTTCGTCGGCAGCGCGGACGGCGGAGTGAAGTGGATCTTTGACACCCAGGACGACGAGGCAGCGGCCTGGACCGTGAGGACGGTGTGGGACGCGAGCCTGCACATCATGGGCAGCCGCACCTTCCATGACATGGCCGCCTACTGGCCCACCTCGACCGGGGTATTCGCGCCGCCGATGAACCAGATACCCAAGGCGGTCTTCTCGCGGCGGGGCACGGTAGTACTGAAGGCCCCCGACACCACCGCGGCGCTCAGAGACGCTTGAGCCAACGCTGGGCCCCACCCGAGTGCACAGCTCCAACCGGGCGGAGACAGTTGGAGCCAGGCGTATGTCGCGAGCGGGGACCTGGCAGAGGAGATCCGGAAGCTCAAGTCCCGGGAGGGCAAGCCAATCGTCGCGCACGGCGGAGCGGGCTTCGCGCGTAGCCTCGTTGCCCTCGGGCTCGTGGACCAGTATGCCTTGCTAGTGCATCCGGTCGCGCTCGGGAACGGACTCGCGCTATTTTCCGGCCTCTCCATGCCACGGACCTTCAGGTTGGTGAGTTCTACGACCTTCCCGAAGGGCACGGTGGCACAAATATATCGACCGACGTAATGACAGCGTGCTCGGGGACAGCCTCCGTCAGTAGTAAGCCTCCGCTTGCGTCGGTCGAGAACGGCCACAACCGGCCGGTCGTGCCGTTCGCCTTGTTCCCCGATTGCGGACATTCCAGACGAATGTTCGAGTTTCGCCGTTTGCCTGTGCCGGGGGTGAGCGCAGCACCAGGAACGCAGCTCCGGTTGACGATAGCGGCAATATTTGCCCGATCGCTCCGGTCAGTTATGGCACAGGCATTCTGAAAAGGCCGTGTGTGTGGAGCAATGAAAACACTCACTGCCGAAGTTTCAACTTGCCTCCTTGTCGGGATGCAAAGTGTGGCGAGCGCCGCTCCGAGGTCCAGGATGAAACTGGTGGCCGTTGTCCTTGTAGGGTGGCTGCTTCTCGCGATGCCAACCGCTTCGTCCGCGTTCGGGCAGTGGAACCCGCAGAAAGCAAACACTACTGCGAGCTTGCATGGATTGGGCATCGTCAATGCAAACGTGGTCTGGGCCAGCGGCACAGGTGGGACATTTGTCCGTACGACGGACGGAGGCGAGACATGGCAGGCGGGAACCGTACCGGGGGGCGAGACACTCGACTTCCGCGACGTATATGCCGTCGACGCAAAGACCGCTTACCTGATGTCGATCGGCAACGGGAATGAATCGCGGATTTACAAAACGACAGATGCGGGCAAGACCTGGTCGTTGCAATACATCGAGCAGAATCCGAAAGCGTTCCTTGACTGCATGGCCTTTTGGAATGCGACGAGCGGCATAGTGGTCGGCGATGCCGTAGACGGCAAGTTCGAGCTACTGACGACATCCGACGGTGGCGCGCACTGGACGCCACTGCGGCCGGAGTTGATGCCCCCGGCCAAGGCCGGCGAAGGCTCGCCGGCTTCTGGGACATGCATCGCGACGTATTCTGAGAAGAAAGGAAAAGAGGAAACCTGGCACGCATGGTTCGTGACCGAGAACGCCTCGCGCGTCTTCCATGCCGCCGATGCCGGCAAGAATTGGACGGCCTCCGAGGCGCCGCTCGTCACAGGGCTGAACCAGGGCGTTTTCTCGATCGCCGTGGTGGACGCCAACCGTCTGGCGATTGTCGGTGGCGACTACGATCATCCGCAGATGGTGAGACCCAATTCGGCGTATTCCGACGACGGCGGTAGGACGTGGAAGGAAAGCAGCCACCGTCCCGCTGGATACCGCTGGTGCGTCGCGATCGTGCGCGACACGCCCGGTCCCACCGCGTTTGCGGCTGGGCCAACCGGAATGGACTACTCGATCGATGGCGGAAAGAACTGGGATCAGATGAACGAGGTGAGCGCCAACACGATAGCCTTCGCCGACGCTCACCACGGCTGGGCCGTCGGGCGGAACGGACTGATTCTCAAGTTCGAAGGCGCTGTACCGCGCTAAAGGTACGACCTGGCGTGAATCTCCGCGTGATCCGTCTCTTTGCGGCCAGAAGCGGTCACGCAGCTCGACCACATAGGTTTCCCGTAAGCTGACATACGGACAACCGATGAGAGCTCTACCAACGTGGGCGGAGGTTGTAGGATGACGCCGCTCTCGGTTGTGAAAAGCAAAATCTGGCCTATCAACTAGCCGGAGCCGACAATTTATCCGGGGAACTGAGAATGGCCGTCAATAGACACTGCGCGTCAATTGGAGTTGGTGTTTTTTGGTTCGTCATCGCCAGCGTAGCACCAGCACAGTTACCGAGCCTGATTCCGAGGCAAGTCCTGTTTGGCAACGCCGAGAGACTGTCGCCTTCAGTTTCACCGGATGGGAAGATGCTGGCCTACCTGGCCCCGGACAAAAACGGTGTGCTGAATGTGTGGGTGCGCACTCTGGGCCAGACTGATGATCGTGTGATCACGTCTGAGAAGCGTGATTTTTTTACCTACGAGTGGCAACAGGACAACGAGCATATTCTCTATACGCAAGACAGCGACGGCGATGAGAATTTTCACGTCTACCAGACCGATATTAAGGGAGCGAACACTCGCGATCTCACTCCGTACGCAGGTATTCAGGCCAAAGCCGTAGCACAACACTTTGGTGACCCTGATTTTCCTGACCAGATTCTCGTGGCGCTGAATCTCCGTGACCGGCGATGG
>DASPPI010000141.1:0-9674 GCA_035625615.1 Steroidobacteraceae bacterium
TGCAGCGCCTGTCCGCCGGTGTGCGCCGTTCGCAGCGCCGACACCCCGGCGCGCGCCGCGCAGGACGAAACGCCGGCGGAATTTCCAGACTGCTCAGGCGCTTGAGATCCCGGCCAGCGCCCCCGCGGCGCCTGGCACGCGCCGGCGTCTCAGCCACGCCATGAGCCTCGAGCTGGCGGTCCGGCACTGGTCGAACGCCAATATCCGCCGCCCGAACCGCGGGCAGGACTTCGCTACGCTGGCGCTGGTGTTCTGAGCGGGTCAGGTCGTGCGGGTGCCGACTATGGCCTTGCGCCGCACCGCGCCGCGCGGGGCACGCTTCGAACCCTGCGGCGAATGCCGCGCACCGCTGCCGTTGATGGCGCGGCCGTTGCCCGCGCGCGGGCCCTGGGCCGCGGCCTTGATGTCCAGCCCCAGCAGGTAGCGGCGGAATTCGCGTCCGAGCTGCGGATGGCCGAGCGCGTATTCGACCGTCGCCTGCAGGTAGCCGAGCTTGCTGCCGCAGTCGTAGCGCTTGCCTGCAAAGCGGTAGGCGTACACGGCCTCCTCGTGCATCAGTGCGGCGATGCCATCGGTGAGCTGAATCTCCCCGCCCGCGCCCCGCCCGATGCGCTCGAGGTGCTCGAAGATCGCCGGCGACAGGACGTAGCGCCCGACCACCGCCAGATTCGAGGGCGCTACCGAGGGCTTGGGTTTCTCGACGATGCTGCGCACGCGACTGGTGGTGGAGCGATGAGCCTCCACCTCCACGATGCCGTACTTCTCCGTGTCCTGCCGCGGCACCGCCTGCACGCCGAGCACGCTGGCGCGCTTGGACTCGTAGACCTTAGCCATCTGCGCGAGGCAGGCGACCTCGCTGCGGATCAGGTCATCTGCGAGGTGCACGAAGAACGGCTCCGCACCGACCGCCGGCTGCGCGCACAGCACCGCGTGGCCTAGCCCGAGCGGGGCAGGCTGGCGGATGTAGATGCAGGAAGCGTAGGAGGGCAGCACGCTGCGCAGCTGGTTGAGCAGGCCGCTCTTGCCCTGGAGCTTCAACATCAGCTCGAGCTCCTGGTCGGAATCGAAGTGATCCTCGATGGCGCGCTTGGATGCGCCGGTGATGAACACCAGGCGCTGCGCACCCGCCGCGAGCGCCTCCTCGACCGCGTACTGGATCAGCGGCTTGTCGACTACCGGCAGCATCTCCTTGGGGCTCGCCTTGGTGGCCGGCAGGAAGCGTGTGCCGCGTCCCGCTACCGGGAACACGGCCGTGCGGATGGCCGATCGCGTGCTGGTCGTCATCAGGATCGCTCCATGCAGCTGACGGCCCAGTCTACCCGCCGCGCAAGACAGCCGCGCGACACAGGTCGCGACTTCACGAAGCGCGCACCGTTCGGTCGGCGCGCCCGGCCCACTTGAAGACCGCCGGGCTCATGCTGTCCCAGGAGCGGCACTTCGGGCAGCGCCAGTACCAACCGACGCTGTTGAGCCCGCAGTCATCGCACTGATAGCGCCCGCCGGCATCGCCGATTCGGGTGAGCAGCGTGCCGAGCGAGCTCGCCTCGGCGGCGGAGTCTACTCCGGCACCCAGCTGCGCGGTGATGGCCGGCAACTGCGAGATATCCTCGGGCGGCACCGCCGTAGCGAGCAGCCAGGCGAGCTGCCGTGGACTCACGCCGCCGCTCTGCCGCAGGCGGCGGCCGAGCTCATTCAACATATCCGGCTGCTGGGTCTGGCGGCCGATGGCCAGCACGGCAGGGATGATCTCGAGCGCCAGGCCGGGGGCGGTCTCGAGCGCCTGCAGATAAAGGAGCAGCGCGCCGCCGGCATCCCCGGCCTGCTGCGCGAGGCGCGCGGTCAGCATGTCCGCCCGGGGCAGCGCCCCCTGGTGGGTGCGCGCCTGGCGCAGCAGTGTGCGCGCCCGCTCGCCGTCGCCCTGCACCAACGCGTGCTCGGCGAGCTCGCACAGGTAGTGCGCCGCCACACGCGCGCGCTCGAGCTGCACAGCGGGCGGCAGCTCGTGGAAGATCTTCAGCGCCTTGGCCCAGTCGCCCTGCGCTTCGTAGATGCCGACCAGCTGATCGAGTGCGGCCCGCCGGTACTCGCGCGAGGCGGAGAGCTCCTCGAGAACCCGCTCGGCGCGATCCATGAGCCCGGCGCTCTGATAGTCGAGCGCCAGTGCGAACGCCGCCTTCTCGGCGAGGGCGGCCCCGCCGTGATCGCGCAGTCGCTGGTGGATCGCGATGGCGCGATCGACCTCGCCGCGCCGCCGGAACAGGCTCCCCAGAGCGAACTGGATTTCCGCGGCATCGCCGTCGGCTTCCGCCATGCGCGCGAAGATCTCCGCGGCGTGATCGAAGCGGTCATTGATCAGGTGATCGAGACCGACGTAGTAATCCCGCGGCAGCCGTACGGTGCGCGCGGCACCGTTACGCCGGCCGAGAAACCAGGCCGCCAGGCCCACCAGGATGAAGGCCAGCGCCAGCAGCAGTGGAGGCAGCTCGAACACGATCCCGCACGATAGCAGGGATTCGGCGGCGACGCAGGCCTCAGTCGCGGATCGGCCGGCCGGCGCCTTCGTTGACGCGCTCGCGCAGGTCCTTGCCGGGCTTGAAATGCGGAACGTGCTTGCCGGAGAGCGCCACCGCCTCGCCGGTCTTGGGGTTGCGCCCCTGGCGCGGCGGACGGAAGTGCAGCGAGAAGCTGCCGAAGCCCCGGATCTCGATGCGCTCGCCCTGCGAGAGCGCGTCGCTCATGATTTCGAGGATCTGCTTCAGCGCCAGCTCGACATCCTTCGCCGGCAGATGCTTCTGCTTGGCGGTGATGATCTCGATGAGCTCCGACTTCGTCATTGCGCTCTAGCGGCTCTCTCCGGACCCGATCTGCTCCTTGAGCAGCTCCCCGAGGGTGGTGCCCGAGGGGGTGGTCTCCGAGCGGTAGCTCTGCACCGCCTCGGCCTCCTCATGCGCCTCCTTGGCCTTGATCGACAGCGAGATGGTGCGCGACTTGCGGTCGACACCGGTGAACTTGGCCTCGACCTGCTCGCCTACCTTGAGCACTGCGCGCGCATCCTCCACGCGATCGCGACCGAGCTCGGAAGCGCGCAGCTGCCCTTCCACGCCATTGCCCAGATCGATGACTGCGCCGCGCGCATCGACCTCTTTCACCACGCCGCGCACGATCGTGCCCTTGGGGTTGTCGGCGATGTAGGCGGAGAACGGATCCTTGGCGAGCTGCTTGATGCCGAGCGAGATGCGCTCGCGCTCCGGATCGATCGACAGCACCATCGCCTCCAGCTGCTGGCCCTTCTGGTAGTTGCGCACCGCCTCCTCCCCGGGCTGGTCCCAGGAGATGTCCGACAGGTGCACCAGCCCGTCGATGTTGCCGGGCAGACCGATGAAGATGCCGAAGTCGGTGATCGACTTGATCTGGCCGGCCACCTTGTCGCCGCGGTTGTAGTTCTCGGCGAATTCCTTCCACGGGTTGGCCTGACACTGCTTGAGGCCGAGTGAGATGCGCCGGCGCTCCTCGTCGACGTCGAGCACCATGACCTCGACTTCCTGACCGGTGTGCACCACCTTGGCGGGATTGACGTTCTTGTTGGTCCAGTCCATCTCCGAGACGTGCACCAGACCCTCGACGCCGTCCTCGATCTCGACGAATGCGCCGTAGTCGGCGATGTTGGTGACCTTGCCGAATACGCGCGTGCCGGGCGGGTAGCGGCGCGCGATGTTCTGCCAGGGATCCGCGCCCAGCTGCTTGAGCCCCAGGCTCACGCGCGAGCGCTCGCGATCGAACTTGAGGATGCGCACTTCCACCTCATCGCCCACCTTGACGACCTCGGATGGATGCTTGACGCGTTTCCATGCCATGTCGGTGATGTGCAGCAGGCCGTCGATCCCGCCGAGGTCGACGAACGCGCCGTAATCGGTGAGGTTCTTGACGGTGCCGCGCACCACGGCGCCTTCCTGCAGGTTTTCCATCAGCGCGCTGCGCTCGGCGGAGAATTCCTGCTCCACCACGGCGCGGCGCGACACCACCACGTTGTTGCGCTTCTGATCGAGCTTGATCACCTTGAACTCGAGCGGCTTGCCCTCGAGATACGAGGTGTCGCGCACCGGGCGCACGTCGACCAGCGAGCCGGGCAGGAAGGCGCGCACGTTCTCGATCTCGACAGTGAAGCCACCCTTGACCCGCCCGGTGATGACGCCGGTCACGATCTCGGATTTGTTGAAGGCTTCCTCGAGGCGCGTCCAGGTGCGCGCGCGCTTGGCCTTCTCACGCGACAGGCGCGTCTCGCCCGTGCCGTCCTCGACTGAGTCGAGCGCCACCTCGACCTGGTCGCCAGCCTTGACCTCCACTTCGCCGCGCTCGTTCTTGAACTGCTCGAGGGGGATGACGGCTTCGGACTTGAGGCCTACGTTGACGATGACGACGTCGCTGGTGACGTCGACGATCAGCCCGGTGAGGATCATCCCCGGGCGGATACGCTGATTGGCGAGACTCTGCTCGAAGAGCTGGGCGAAACTTTCTGTCATACCTTCACTTGTGCCGCGCGCGGGGCGCGCCTGTACTGGACCCGCTTCCTGCGGCCCAGGAAAACACCACGGGCACCCGCTTCCTGCGTGTGCCAGCCGAACCTTCCGTGCGTATCGCGACGAGCGCTCACGGCCACAAGCGGCGCGTGGCCATCAGCTCCAGCACCCTGCCCGTCACCGCCTCCACCGAAAGACCGGTCGAGTCGATCACGCAGGCGTCGGGCGCGGCCCTCAGCGGGGCGACCGTGCGGGTCTGATCCCTTACATCCCGCTCGGCTATCTCGCGCGAAAGGGCGGCAAGGCTAACATCGGACCCCTTGTTTTTCAACTGCTTATAGCGCCTGAGGGCGCGCTCCTCGGGGTTCGCCGTGAGGAATATCTTGAGTTGCGCCCCGGGGAACACCACCGTTCCCATATCCCGGCCATCCGCCACCAGGCCCGGGGGGACGGCGAACGCCCGCTGCCGTGCGAGAAGCGCCTGGCGTACCTGCGGCCAGGCAGCCACGCGGGAGGCTCCCTGGCCGGCCTTTTCCGAGCGCACTTCGGCGGTGACGTCGCGTCCGGCGAGGGTAATGAGCTCGGCGCCGTCAGGGGCGACGCTGAATGCCGCGTCCATGCGCGCGGCGAGCTGCGCGTGGCGCCGGGCGTCCGCTTCGGCTACACCGGCCCTCATCCCGGCCAGAGCGACCAGCCGATAGAGCGCGCCGCTGTCGAGCAGGTGCCAGCCAACCTGCTTTGCGATCTTGCGGCTGATCGTCCCCTTGCCCGAGCCGCTCGGGCCGTCGATCGTGACGATGGGACAAGCCGACATGGGGGCCACGTCCGCATGTTGGCACGGAATCGGTCGCGGCGGGGCGTACCGCTGCTGCGCGGGCGCGCAGCCCTCAGCTCACAGCGGCGTGATCTCCAGTCCCGCGGCGCGCGCCGTGGCGACGAATCCCGGGAAGCTGGTGGCGACGTTGGCAACCCGCGCGATCTCGATGGGACCGCGCGCCCGCAGGGCGGCCACGGCAAAGGCCATGGCGACGCGATGATCCCCGCCGCTGTCGACGGCCCCGCCGCCCACAGTATCGCCGCCGCGGATCCACAGCCCATCGGCGAGCAGCTGATGCTCGACGCCGAGCGCGCGCAACCCCGCAGCCATCGAAGCGAGGCGGTCGCTCTCCTTGACGCGCAGCTCGTGCGCCCCGCGCACCAGCGTCTCGCCGCGTGCGCAGGCGGCGGCGACGAACAGCACGGGCAGCTCGTCGATCGCGAGCGGCACGAGGGCCTCCGGCACCGTGATGCCGCGCAGGGCGCTGCGGCGCACCTCGATGTCCGCCACCGGTTCGAGGATCGAGCGGACGCCGCCCTCATCGGCAGCCGCGCGCCGTTGCACGCGGATGTCCGCGCCCATGCGGTGCAGCAGCTCGAGGAGGCCGGTGCGCGTGGGGTTTATGCCGACGTTGCTGAGCCGCAGCGGCCGATCGGCGGCCAGGCATCCGGCCACCAGGAAGAAGGCCGCGGAGGAGAAGTCCGCCGGCACCCGCACCTCGGTGCCGCGCAGCGACTGGCCGCCTTCCATCGCGATGGTGGCGCCCTCGTGCAGCAGCTCGACGCCGAAGGCCCCGAGCATGCGCTCGGTGTGATCGCGCGTGGGCGCGGGCTCGGTGATGCGTGTGCGGCCGGCGGCGGCCAGCCCGGCGAGCAGCACGGCGGACTTCACCTGCGCGCTCGGCACCGGGAGCGTGTAGTCGATGGCGCGCAGGTGCGGCGTGCCGTGGATATGCACCGGCGGGCGGCCGGCGTGCGTATCGATGCGTGCGCCCATCATCTGCAGCGGCACCGCGACGCGCTCCATCGGGCGGCGCATGAGCGACTCGTCGCCCACCAGCGTGGAGTCGAATCGCTGCGGCGCGAGCAGCCCCATCATCAGACGCATCGCCGTGCCGGCATTGCCCATGTCGAGCGCGGCCGCAGGTGCGGCTAGGCCGCGCGCGCCGACGCCGTGTACCCGCACCTCGGTCTCCGCCGGCCGCTCGAGGCGCACCCCCAGCGCCTCGAGCGCGCGGGCCGTGGCGAGGCAATCCTCGCCGGCCAGGAATCCGCTGATGTGCGTACGCCCGTCTGCGATCGCTCCCAGCATGAGCGCGCGGTGCGAGATCGACTTGTCTCCGGGGACGGCCAGGGTACCCTCGACCGAGCCCCCCGCAGCCACGCGCCAGCCGGCGGCCGCGGCGCTCATTGCACGGCCCGGGGGTAGGAGCCGAGCACGCGAAACAACGAAGCGCGCTTCTTCACCGCCGCCAGGGCGCGCGCGACGTGCGGCTCATCGGCGTGACCGTCGAGATCCATGAAGAACACGTAGTCCCACTTGCGCCGCCGCGAGGGCCGCGACTCGATGCGCGTCAGGTTCACGCGGTGGCGCGCGAGCGGCTCGAGCAGCCGGTACAGCGCTCCGGGCGCATCGGTATGGCCCACCGACACCAGCAGCGTCGTGCGGTCCTCGCCGCTCGGCTTGAAGAGCTGGCGCCCGAGCACCAGGAAGCGCGTGGTGTTGTCGGCGCGGTCCTCGATTTCCGCCGCCAGCACCTTCAGCCCGTAGATCTCGGCGGCGGTCTCGCCGGCAATCGCCGCGCTGCCCTTCTCATCACGTGCTCGACGCGCCCCTTCGGCATTGCTCGCTACCGGCACCAGCTCGACCCCGGGAAGGTGCTGCTCGAGCCACTGGCGGCACTGGGCGAGCGACTGCGGATGCGAGCACACGCGCTCGATGCGCGCGAGCGCATCCATTGCGCCCATGAGGTGATGGCGCACGCGCAGCTCCACCTCGCCGCAGATCTTCAGCGGCGAGGTCAGGAAACGATCCAGCGTGTGATTGACGGTGCCCTCGGTGGAGTTCTCGATCGGCACCACGCCGAAGTCGGCGCTGGCCGCCTCCACCTCGTGGAACACCTCGTCGATCGAGGCCAGCGGCAGCGCACGCACCGAGTGTCCGAAATGATTGAGCACCGCCGCCTGGGTGAACGTGCCCTCGGGCCCGAGGAACGCCACCTTGAGCGGCTCCTGCTGGGCGAGACATGCCGACATGATCTCGCGAAACAGCCGCAGTACCTCGGCGTCACGCAGCGGACCGGTATTGCGGGCGCGCGCCAGGCGCAGCACCTGCGCTTCGCGCTCCGGCCGGTAGAAGTCCACCGTGTGGCCATCCTTGCCCTTTGAGATCCCGACCTGCTGCGCGAGGCGCGCCCGCTCGCTGATGAGCGCGTGGATCTGCTCGTCGACCGCATCGATACGGCTGCGCACGGCCTCGAGTTCGACCGGTGCGGCGGCGCTGCCGTCGGCCGCGGCGGCCGGGCTCGCCGCGGGGGTCGCGCTCGCCGCGGGCGCGCGCCGGCGCGCCGTGCGGCGCGCGGCCTTGAGGATCGAACTGCGGGGCTTGTCGGCCATGCGGGTGCGTGCGGCTGCCGGCTCACAGGATGCGCGCCGCCAGTACGCCATCGATGGCGCGGATGCGCGCCAGCAGCTCCGCGCTCACCTCGCCGTCGACGTCGATGAGCGTATAGGCATACTCGCCACGGGACTTGTTCAGCAGGTCGGCGATGTTGATGCGTTCGGCGGCCAGGCAGGTGGAGATCTGTCCCACCATGTTGGGCACGTTGCGGTTGGCGACTCCCAGGCGGGTGGTGTCGGGTATGCGCGGCAGCACTGCCTCGGGATAGTTGACGCTGTTGCGGATATTGCCGTTCTCGAGGAAATCGCGCACCTGCTCGGCCACCATGACGGCGCAGTTCTCCTCCGCCTCACCGGTGGATGCGCCGAGATGCGGCAGGGCGACGATCCGCGGGTGATCCTTGAGCGCCCGGCTGGGAAAATCGCACACGTAGGCGTGCAGCCGCCCGGCGTCGAGCGCCGCCAGCACGGCCGCTTCGTCCACGATGGCGCCGCGCGCGAAGTTGAGAATGGTGCCCTCCGGCCTCATGAGCGCGAGCCGCGGCGCGTTCACGAGCGCGCGGGTCTCCGCGTTGAGCGGCACGTGCACCGTGATGGCGTCGGAACGCGCAAACAGGTCCTCGAGCGACAGCGCCTGCTCGACGCTCGCCGACAGCTGCCAGGCACGCCGCACGGTGATCTGCGGATCATAGCCGAGCACCTTCATGCCGAGCGCCAGCGCCGAGTTCGCCACCTCGACGCCGACGGCCCCGAGCCCGACGACCCCGAGCGTACGGCCGGGCAGCTCGAAGCCGACGAAGCGCTTCTTGCCCTGCTCCACGGCGGCCTCGATGGCCTCGTCATCCCCGGCGAGACCGCGGGCGAACAGCCAGGCCGCGGCGATGTTGCGCGCGGCGAGGAACAGCCCGGCGAGCACCAGCTCCTTCACGGCGTTGGCATTGGCGCCCGGTGAGTTGAACACCGGGATGCCGCGTTCGCTCAGGCGCGCCACCGGGATGTTGTTGACGCCCGTGCCGGCGCGGCCGACGGCGCGCACGCTCGGGTCGATGCCGAGGACGTGCATGTCGGCCGAGCGCAGCAGGATGGCATCCGGCTGCTCGACATCGGCGCCGACCTGGTAACGCTCGGGCGGAAACCGCGCGAGGCCGCGCGGACTGATGTGATTGAGCGTGAGAACGCGGTAGCTCATGCGAGTGTCAGCCATGGCGGCGCTCGAATTCCTTCATGAACGCGACCAGCGCCGCGACGCCCTCGAGCGGCATGGCGTTGTAGATGCTGGCGCGCATGCCGCCGACCGAGCGGTGGCCGGAGAGATTGGCGAGCCCTGCGGCGCGCGCCTCGGCGAGGAAGGTCTGCTCGAGCTGCGGATCGGCGAGCATGAAGGGCACGTTCATCCACGAGCGGCAGCCCTTTGCGACCGGGTTGGCATAGAAGCCGGAGGCGTCGATCGCCGCGTACAGCAGCTGCGCCTTGGCGCGGTTGCGCTCGCCGACCGCGGCCAGTCCGCCCTGTCCCTGCAGCCAGCGAAACACCAGCCCGGCGACATACCAGGCAAAGGTCGGCGGCGTGTTGAGCATCGAGCCCTCCTCGGCCATCGCCTGGTAATCCCACACCGCCGGAGTTCCCGGACGTGCCTTGCCGATGAGGTCCGCGCGCACGATCACCACGGTAAGACCCGCGGGCCCGATATTCTTCTGGGCTCCGGCATAGATCAGCCCGAAG
>DASPPI010000142.1:0-29539 GCA_035625615.1 Steroidobacteraceae bacterium
TCGAAGCCCGCCGATGACTTCAGCAGCGGCGCGCGCCACGCGTAGAGACTCAGTGCCCCGCCGACCATCACGATGAGAAACGCGAGTATGAATATGCCGCGGGCCGGGTCGGCAGCGAACGAATGGACCGACACCAGCACGCCCGAACGCACCAGGAAGGTCCCGAGCATGCTCAGCGAAAAGGCTACGATCGCCAGCAGCAGTGTCCAGCTCTTGAACAGCCCGCGCTTGTCGGTCACGGCGAGTGAATGCACCAGCGCCGTGCCCGCCAGCCACGGCATGAACGAGGCGTTCTCTACCGGATCCCAGAACCAGAAGCCGCCCCAGCCGAGCTCGTAGTACGCCCAGAAGCTCCCGAGGGCGATGCCGCAGGTGAGGAACGCCCAGGCTGCGGTGGTCCACGGGCGCGTCCAGCGCGCCCATTGCTGATCGAGCCTGCCCTCGAGCATCGCTGCGCAGGCGAACGCGAACGCGACCGCAAACCCCACGTAGCCGGTGTAGAGAATCGGGGGATGAACCGCGAGCCCCGGGTCCTGCAGAATCGGGTTGAGATCGCGGCCGTCCGGGGCCGGCGGATCGAGCCGCATGAAAGGGTTCGAAGTCGCGAGGGTGAACAGCAGAAAGCCGAAGCTCACCACCCCGAGGACTCCGAGGACCCGCGCCGCGAAACGCGGCGGCAGCCGCCCTGCCCCGAGCGTCACCGCCACGGTCCACACCGCCAGCAGCAGGATCCACAGCACCAGCGACCCCTCGTGCGCGCCCCACAGCGCCGCGACGCGGTAAAACAGCGGCAGCGCCGTGTTGGAATTCTCGGCGACATAGCGGACGGAGAAATCGTCGCCGACGAACGAGGCGATCAGACAGCCGACGGCGGTCGCGACCATGACCGCCTGCCCGGCGACCGCCGGCGTCACCGCCGCGATCCAGCGATCGCGCCCCAGCATCGGACCGGCGATGCCGAAGAACGCCTGCAGCGCCGCCAGCAGCAGCGCGAGGATCAGGGCGAAGTGGCCGAGCTCGGGCAGCATGCGTCAACTCCCCGCCGCCGGCGCGGGCGTGCGATCCGCTCCGGGCGGCGGCACGGGCGCGCGCTCAGCGGGAGCGGCGGCCGCGGGCGCGACGGCGTCCACGCGCGATTCCCCACGGCGATTCTTCAGCGAGCGCGCCACTTCCGGCGGCATGTACTTCTCGTCGTGCTTGGCGAGCACTTCATCGGCGACGAAGGTGCCGTCAGGGCGCAGCCGCCCATGCGCCACGACGCCGGCTCCCTCGCGAAACAGGTCCGGCAGCACTCCGGTGTAGCTGACCGGCACGTCGTGACTGAAGTCGGTGACCACGAAGCGCACCTCCAGGCTCCCGGGCGCGCGCCTGAGGCTCCCCTGAGTCACCATCCCTCCGAGGCGAAAGCGCTCGCCGGGGGGCACCTTGCCGGCAGCGACCTGGCTCGGATCGAAGAAGAACATGACGTTCTGGCGGAAGGCACTCAGCGCCAGCGCGCCCGCCAGGCTCACCCCGGCGACGATGCCGAGCACCAGAATCAGGCGGCGGCGCCGGCGCGGGGTCACGACTGCTCCCCGCGCGTCGCCAGGCGCCGCCGCGCCTCGGCGAGCGCGCGCGCCAGCGCCCGCCGCGCCCACACGACGTTGAGCGCGACCACGGCGAAGGTCACTGCGTAGGCAGGCCAGACGAACGCTGCATAGCCGCCCATGGCCAGGAAATCGCTCACGTGCTCACCGCCTCGCGGATCCAGCTCGCGGTGCGCTCACGGTTGAGCACTTCGCCGCGCAGGCGCACCAGCAGCACGGCGGCAAAAAACAAGGTGAAGCCGAGCAGCATCAGCAGCAGCGGCGTCAGCATGGCGGGCGGCATGTTGGGCCTGGCGAGGCGCATCACCGAGGGTGCCTGGTGGAGCGAGTTCCACCAGGTCACCGAGTAATGAATGATCGGCACGTTCACCACCCCGACGACCGCCAGCACGGCGCTGGCACGGTCGGCGCGCTGCGTGTCCTCGATGGCGGCGCGCAGTCCCATGTATCCCAGATACAGGAACAGCAGAATCAGTTCCGAGGTCAAGCGCGGATCCCACTCCCAGTACGTTCCCCACATCGGCTGGCCCCACAGCGCGCCGGTCACCAGCCCTGCGAACGTGAACGAGGCGCCGATCGGCGCGCAGCTCGCAGCCACCGCGTGGGCCACCTTGATGCGCCAGACGAGCCCGATGGCCGCCGAAATTGCCATTGTCGTATACACCATCATCGACATCCACCCACTCGGGGCATGTACGTAGATGATGCGGAAGCCCTCCCCCTGCTGGTAATCCGGCGGTGCCAGCACCAATCCGCCCCACAACCCTCCGAGGATCAGCAGCGCCGCCGGCCAGGCGAACCACGGCGTCAGCCGCGCCGCCAGCGCATAGATGTAGGGCGGTGAGCCGAGGCGGTGAAACCAGGTCCACGTCATGACGAGCCTCTGAGCCGCCTTCCTATTCCAGACTGATCCGCACCGCCGCCGCTGCCGCGAGCGGCGCCAGCGTTACGCCGAGCACCGCCAGCGCACCCAGGAGCTCGAGCGGCGCAAGCAGCGGTGCACCGTTGATCGCGAGCTGCGTGGCACGTGCGCCGAAGATCAGCACCGGCAGCGACAGCGGCAGCGTGAGCAGCGACAGGAGAGCGCCGCTGCGCTTGATGCCAAGGGTCAGCGCCGCGCCGACCGAGCCGATCAGGCTGAGCGCCACGCTGCCGACCGCGACTGCCACAATGATGCCCGGGATCGCCGGCGGCGGCACGCCCAGCGACAGTCCGGCGAGCGGTGCCATCAGCGCCAGTGGCAGACCCGTGAGCAGCCAGTGGGCGGCCGTCTTGGCGAACATCAGTCCGGTGAGCGATCGCCCCGACAGCGCGTACTGCTCGAGCGTCCCGTCGTAGGCGTCATCGCGAAACAGGAACTCGAGCGCCAGGAGAGATGCGAGCAGCGCTGCCACCCACAGCACGCCGGGGGCCAGCTCGCGCAGACGCGCCAGCTCGGGAGACACCGCCAGGGGAAAGAGCATCGTCACCAGCACGAAGAACGCCAGCGGCTGCACCAGTTGGCCGCGCTTGCGGAACGCCAGCCGCAGGTCGCGCAGCAGCGCGAGCCGCGCCGCATCGAGGGCGTGCGCGGCGGCGGGGGAGCCTGCGGAAAAGGCGCGCGCCGGGGCCCCAGCCAGCGCATCCGCCGCGGGCGCACCCGATGCGCTCATGCCGCGAGCTCCAGCCGGCGCACGTCGGGCACGGCGGCCGGCACGCCGTGATGCACGGCCGCGATTACCATGCCGCCGCGCACCAGCTGCTCCGCGATGAGGCTGCCGACGAGCTCCTGACCCTCGCGATCGAGGTTGGTGGTCGGTTCATCGAGCAGCCACAGCGGCACGATCAGCAGCGCCAGGCCCGCGAGCGCCACCCGCCGCCGCTGTCCGGCCGACAGCGTGCGCACCAGCCGATCGCCCCAGGCGCCTGCGCCCACACGGGCCAGCGCCGCCTCGAGCTCCGCGGCCGTGACGCGCCGCCGGACTCCGATCCAGTAGCGCAGATTCTCGCGCGCGCTCAGGTCCCCCTTGAGCGGCGGCTCGTGCCCGAGGTAAGCGAGAGCGCCGTGGAACGCCGGCAGATCGCGGCGCACGTTCTCGCCGTTCCACAGCACACAGCCCTCCTCCGGGTAGATGAGCCCGCACAGCGCGCGCAGCAGGCTGGTCTTGCCCGAGCCGTTGGCGCCGGTGACCTCCAGGCAGCTGCCGGCGTGCAGCGTGAAGCGCACGCCGCGCAGCACGTGACGCTCTCCACGCCAAAGGTGCAGATTCTCGACCTCGAGCCTTTCATCCAACATTGCGTATCCCGGGCGCACCACCTGCTGCGCATTTAACTTCGGAACAGCAGCCGCCGGTGTGTCGCGCTCCCCGCCCATGGGGTTGCGGGAACCGGCGCGGGGCGCAAGTCTCGCAAATTCATGTGCTTAGCGCCACAACCGCGAGTGTCTCGCGCGCGCGCCGGCGCAAGCGGGTTCTGTGGAATCGCCGCCTCCGCGCAAGAGCCGACGTGCCTGGGGCCGGACTCGAACCGGCACGGGGTTTCCCCCAAGGGATTTTCATACCACTTCAGCTTTCGCCGCTGCATGCAACGCATGCATTCGTGGTCTGGACTTTACCTTTGCCATCCCGAAGATGCGGGTGGTGCGCATACGGATTAGGCAGGGGCCGTCAAGTCTCTACACTTTCCCTGGTCGGCCTGAGGCGACTCAAGTACAACCTCATTCAGGGCTTAGCTCGGTATTGCAGCCACCGTGACGTGCTGCTGTTCCACCGACTTTGACCCCATTCACACCGGCCGTTTCCGGTCCGGGTGCTCAATTTTTCTTAAGTCCCTTGCGTCTACCAATTTCGCCACCCAGGCAACGGGTCGCACGCGCAATTCTACAGATAAGGAACCTTCAGAGCGGCAGATTTCCGCCACCGCCTTTACCCTCCAGCCGGCGGGGATGCGCGGCTACCAATGCACGCCCCGCATGAGTGATGCGAACGCCGTCATCTCCGGCGTGGTGGGGGTGGGGGGAGCAGCGGCGGCGGCGGCGGCCTCGTTCTCCGGGAACATCCGGAACGCCTCGCTCATCACGGCACGGCTGATGCGCGGCGCGAAGATGTTCACAAGCTGCGCGAAAATGCCGAGGCCGGTGGCGAGGCGGTCCAGACGGTGAACGATCACCTGACAGACCATGTCGGCAGCCTCTTCGGCGCGAATCAGCGGAAATTGCTGGTAGATGCGCGTCGGTGCCGTCATCGGCGTGCGCACCAGCGGCAGGTTGACCACGGCAAAATGGACGCCGCGCTCGCCGTACTCACCGGCCGCGCAGCGCGTGAACGCCTCCAGCGCCGCCTTGGAAGCGTTGTATCCGGCGAAGCGCGCTGCGTTGGTGAGAACGCCGATCGAGGAGATGCTGATCACCTGCCCTGCGCCGTGCGCAACCATCGCCGGCAGCAGCCCGAGCGTGACGCGCACCGCGGCGAAGTAGTTGATGCGCATCAGCCGTTCATAATCGTGGAAGCGGTCGTAAGTATTCTCGATCGAGCGGCGGATCGAGCGGCCGGCGTTGTTGATGAGAATGTCCACGTGGCCGTGCTCGGCGAGCAGCCGTGTGAGAAAGCGCCCGCAGGCCTGTGCGTCGGTGAGGTCGCAGACATAGGTGCCGGCCCTGCCGCCCGAGGCCTCGATTTCGGCGCGCACCTGCGCGAGTCGTTCCGCATCGCGCGCAACGATGAGCACGGTCGCTCCCGCTTCCGCGAGCTTGAGCGCGGTAGCGCGCCCGATGCCCGAAGAGGCGCCGGTGATCAGCACGGTCTTGCCGCCGACCGCCTCCCGCAGGCTGCGCGCCTTGAACAGGTCCGGGTCGAGGTGACGCTCCCAGTAATCCCACAGGCGCCAGGCGTACTCCTCGAGCCGCGGGACGCGAATGCCCGCCTCGGTGAGCAGGCGCTGGGCGTTGGTCGCATCGAATCGGGTTGGGTAGTTGATCAGTCCGACGACGGAACGGGGGATGCCGAGGTCACCGAGCATCTGCTCGAGAACCCGCTGCAGCGGGCGCAGCGTTGCGCTGGCTGCGCTGGCCATCGCCGTCGCTCCCGCGAGCAGGTTCGGCTCGAGTCGCAGCGACATGACCGGCGCGTGCGCCGCCCGGGCGAAGATGTTCCACACCTCTCCCGCGCGCCGGTCCTGCGGGTCGGTGAGATGGAAGCAGCGCCCGTCGTGCCCCGGAACGTGCGCCAGATGCACCAGCGCCTTCGCCACGAAGTCCACCGGCACCACGTTGATGTGTCCGCCCTCGAAACCGATCAGCGGCACCCACGCAGGCAGCGCATGCCGCAGCTTCTGAGTGAGCTTGAACAGGTAGTAGGGCCCGTCGATCTTGTCCATCACCCCCGTGAGCGAGTGACCGACCACCATTCCCGGCCGATAGATCCGCCACGGCATGCGGTCGGCGCTGCGCACCAGCCCTTCGGACTCATGCTTGGTCCGCAGGTACGCGTTGTCGAAGCCCACCGCCTCGGCAAACATCTCCTCGGTGAATGTGCCGGGATAACAGCCGGCCGAGGCGATCGAGCTCACCAGATGGAAGCATCCAGCCGCCACTTCGCCGGCGAAGCCGAGGGCGTTGCGTGTGCCGAGCACGTTCGCGCGCTCGAGGGCGTCGGCTTCCGCGCCGAGGTCGTACAGGGCGCCGAGATGGAAGAAATGCCGGATCTTGCCCTTGAGTTGGGCGCGCTCGCCTGCCGTGACGCCCAGCAGCTCGCGACCGAGGTCGCCCTCGATTGGAACGATGAGACGCCCACGCTCGCCGCAATCGTGCACGATGCGCTCGAGACGGGCGCGCGATCCGGGTCGCACCAGCGCGTAGATCGGCTCGCCGCGCGCGGCCAGCTCGCTGACGACATGGCGGCCGATGAAGCCGGTAGCTCCGGTGACAAAGTAAGCCATCGTTTCGGCACGCCCTACTTGACAGCCAGGCTACACCGGCGTCCCGACGCCACGGTATCGTGACAAACCGAGGGGCACAGCGCGGCCGCAATGAGTCAAAGTGCCCACATGATAGAGGTCGAGCGTCTGTCGGGCGTCGATCGGGCTTGGCTGCTGATGGACCGGCCCACGAACCGTATGACGATCGTCGGCCTCATGATCCTGGACGGAGCGCTCGACCGCGCCCGCTATCGCAGCCTCATCCTCGAGCGGTTCCTCGCCTTCGAGCGTTTCCGCTGCTGCCCGGTGATGGATGCGCTCGGCGCCAGTTGGGTCCCGGCGGCGCAATTCGATCTCGACGATCACGTCATGTTCACTTCACTGCCGGCCGCGGCCGGACAGCGCGAGCTCGAAGCGCTGGTGGGCGAGCTGGCGAGCACCCCGCTGAACCCGGCAAGGCCGCTGTGGAACTTTCACGTGGTGGAAGGCTACCAGGGTGGCAGCGCCATCATCACTCGCATCCACCACTCCTACGCCGACGGAATCGCCCTGGTGCAGGTGATGCTCTCCCTGACGGACGGCGCGCAGCCGCTAACCACGGCGCTCCCCGCGCGGGGGCGAATTGCTGCGGCCGCTGCAGCGACGCTGGAGCACGCACCGCTGATTCCGCCGGTGCTGGGTGGTGCCCTGCGAGCGGGCATCGGCATCTTCGAGCGCGGCACCGGGATCCTCGAGAAGGGCATCCACTACGCCTTGCATCCGGGTGAAGCCTCGAGCGTCGCGCGTCATGCGGTCGGCTTCGCGAGCGAGCTGGCCCGTCTCGGGACGCTCGCCGATGATCCGCCGACTCGCCTCAAGGGACCTTTGTCCGGGATCCGTCGCGTTGCCTGGGCCCAACCCTTGTTGCTCGAGGAGGTGCGGACGATCGCACACGTGTTGGGATGCACGATCAACGATGTACTGGTCTCGACGCTCGCGGGCGCCCTGGGAAACTACCTCGAGGCGCAAGGCGACACGGTGGCGGGACTCACCATCCGCGCCGCCGTGCCGGTGGACCTGCGCGCTGCCGACGGTTCGGAGCCCCTGATGGGAAATCGCTTCGGGATGGTATTCGTCGAGTTGCCGCTCGGCCTGCGCCATCCGCTCGAGCGGCTGTACTCGGTGCGCCGCACCATGCAGCAGTTGAAGGGCTCGGAGCAGGCGCTCGCCACGCTGGCCCTGCTCTCGCTCGTGGGGAGCCTCCCGGCGCCGGTGGAGGAGCCCGCACTGGCGCTGTTCAGCGCCAAGGCGAGTCTGGTGGCGTCCAATGTCCCCGGTCCGCGCGAGCAGCTGAGCTTCGTTGGTGTTCCGGTGTCGCAGATGCTGTTCTGGGTGCCGCAGGGCGGCAGTATCGGCACCGGTGTCAGCATGCTGAGCTACAACGGTCAGGTGCAGTTCGGTGTCATCGCGGACCGGCAGCTCATTCCCAAGCCGGCCGAGCTCGTCGCCCGGGTACACGCCGAGTTCGAGCGGCTGGTGTTCCTGGTGCTCCTGGGCGGTGCGGCACTCGAGGGCTAGCCCGGGCCGTGTCCGGCGTGCTCGACGTCGAGCCGTTCCATCGCGTCAGCAGGCTCCAGAGCGGCCGCCTTGGCGTAGAGTTCCCGTGCCTGCTCGCGGTAGCGCCGCGCATCGAGCAGCACCAGACCGTTGGCGTACTCGATGTGCACGATGGGCGAAGCGGGAGCGAGCTGCAGCGCACGCGTGAAGTGCTCGATCGCGGCAGCGCGTGAGACTCCATAGGTGACCGACGCCGCCAGCGCACCCAGCTTGCCGACGATCTCGGCGTGGTAGAGACCGAAAGCCAGGTGTCCCTCGGCGTGCTGCGGCTCGAGCTGCAGTGTGCGCTCCAGGTGGGTGCGCACGCGGCCGGCCAGGCCGGCGGCCAGGGCCTTGAGAATGGAAATCCGCTGGCTATAGCGGCCCAACACCAGCGCCAGGAGGTAATGCGCGTTGGCGTATTCCGGCAGCAGCTCGACCGCCTTCTCCCCGCGGGTGATGGCCGCCTCGAGAATGCGCAGCGCCTGCGCCGCGCTGCCCCGGAAATACAGGGTGGCGACCGCCGCCGCCTTGTTGGCGACCGAGGCGCCGAGCGCGCCGAGCTCACTGCCGTGCCCGATCGCGGCCTCGAACTCCCCGGCATGAAACTCCGCCCACGCGTGTTGAATTCGCTGGGCCAGCGCCGTCGGTCCGTCCCCGGTCTCCAGCCAGGCGGCAAAGGCGTGGGATTGCCTCGCGAAGCGGGCGATCAGCCGCTCATCCGGCCAGGGCTCGCGGTCGCCGTGGTGCAGCTTCTGCCAGCGAGCCCGAAGCTCCCCGGTGGAGCGCGGGCGCGCGGATTTCCCGGCCGCCCCCGGCGCCTCGTGCTTCGAGCCCCTCATGCCAGCGCTGCCGAAAGCATGGCTGCGGGAAGTACCCATTCAAACCCGTGCCTGGCTCCCTATACTAATCAATTGGCTGGGCGAGCAAGGCCCAGCGGAAGGAATTGATATGGCAAGCAAGAGAAAATCGCTGCCCCGTAAGGCAGCCGGCGCAACCGCGACCGCGCAGGCGCGGGTACTGGATGCCTTGCATCAGGTATGGCTCGCCGGCCTCGGTGCGGCATCGAAAGCGCAGCGCGGCGCGCCTCAGCTGTTCGAGGAGCTCGTCAGCGAGGGTGCGCGAGTGCACACCAAGACGGTCGGCGCGGCGAACAAGGCGGTGCGCGGGATGGTGGGTGACGTGCAGTCGACCGTCAACGCCCGTATCAGCGAGGTCCGCGGCAAGGCGGCCGACGCGCTCGACAATCTGGAGAAGATCTTCCAGACGCGCGTGCACCGGGCGCTGACACAGCTCGGAGTTCCGAGCGCCGAGCAGTTGACGACGCTGAGCAAGCGGGTCGACGCCCTCAATGCCAGCATCGACAAGCTGACGCGTGCCCGCAAGAGCGGCGCATCCGTGGTCGTGAGAAAGGCCCTAGCGCCGCCGCCCGCGCCCTGACGGCCGATGCTGACGATTGAGCCCGCCCGCCGGCGCGGCGCGGCGGGGGGAAAAGTCGCGATCGCGCTTGCGGGCGGGGGGCCGCTCGGTGCGTTTTACGAGATCGGCGCGCTGCACGCACTGGGTGAGGCGATCGAAGGACGCGCGCTGACGGATTTCGACGTCTATGTCGGCGTCAGCTCCGGGTCGCTGATCAGCTCCGGACTCGCCAACGGCTTTGATACCACGACCATCGGCGCGCGGGTGGTATCCGATGAGTCCACGGTTTTCCCTTTTTCGCCGCAGATGCTGCTGCAGCCGGCGATCGGTGAATATGCACGCCGCATGGCGTTGCTGCCGCAGTCGCTGGTCGACCTGGGACGCGCGTACGCCCGCGAGCCACTGCAGGGCACTTGGCCAGCGGTGGTCCGCTCCATCGCCGGATTGGCTCCGGCCGCATTGTTCGATAACCGGCCACTCGAGCGATATCTGCACGAGATCTACACCAGCCCCGGGCACACCGACGAGTTCCGCAAGCTGCACCGACGGCTGTACGTGGTTGCGACCGACCTCAACTCCGGCGAATCAGTCGCCTTCGGCGACAACCGGCATGCGCAGGTACCCATTTCGCGTGCCGTGGTCGCGAGCGCCGCGCTCCCGGGTTACTACCCTGCGGTGGAGATCGCGGGCCGCTACTACGTGGATGGCGCGCTCATCCGCACCATGCACGCCTCGCTCGCCCTCGAGGCCGGCTGCGACCTGGTGATCTGTATCAATCCGCTCGTGCCGTTCGATGCCTCGCGCAGCCACGGGCGCAAGCCGGTGAACCTTGCCCGCGCCGGCCTGCCTACGGTACTGGCCCAGACGTTCCGCGCCCTGATTCATTCGCGCATGCAGGTCGGCATGGCGAGCTACGGCGCGCGCTTTCCGCGCGCCGACACGCTGCTGCTCGAGCCGGACCGCAGCGACGAGCGCCTGTTCTTCGCCAACGTCTTCGGTTATGCCGGCCGCAGCCGGCTGGTCGAGCACGCGTACCAGCGAACTCGCCGCGATCTGCTGCGCCAGGCAGACCCGCTGTCGGCGGTGCTGCGCAGGCACGGACTGGTCCTGAACACCCAACGCCTTCGTGAGCGACAGCGGACGTTTGCCAGCGCCGGGCGGGAGCGCGCCGTGCACACCCGCCAGACCGCACGGCGCCTCGACCTCGCGTTGCGGCGACTCGAAACGGTCCTGGCCGCAGAGCGGGCCGCGCACTAGCCGATGCCAGCGCCCTCATGGCCTCTCAATTCTGGCGATTGCTGCTGGGGTGCCAGCTGCTGTACGCAGCGGCGATTACGGCCGCAATCGCGGCGAGCGTGTCGCCGACAGCGGTGACCGTCCTGCTGGTGGCGCTTGCGGCCGGCGCATCAGCACCTGGCGTGCTCGCCGCAGGCAGCTATGCGCTGTCGTATGCGGCGGGGCGTGGCGAACGGGCGCCCGCCACGAGCGGGCACCGAGGTCTGCTGCGCGACCGCCTGCGGGCGCTGCTCTGCGAATCGCTGGCCTTTGGCTGGGCAACGCGGGTCATGATTGCCGAGCCGTATCAACGGCCACAGCGTGCGGAGCCGCCCACGCGGGCCTCGCCGGCGCGGCCGGTGCTGCTGATCCATGGCATCGTCTGCAATCGGGGCGTCTGGCGCCCGCTGTTGCCGAGGCTGCGGGCGCTGGGGTTTGCACCCGTGCGAGCCGTCAACCTCGAGCCGCTGCGCGGCGACATCGAATGGTACGCTGCGAGCGTCGTGGAGGAGCTTCGCCGGCTGCAGCGCGAGAGCAACGGTGCGCCGGTCGCGATCGTCGCGCACAGCATGGGGGGTCTGGTCGCGCGAGCCGCGCTGCGTTCCGTCGGTCCCGAGGTCATCAGCCGCATCGTGACCATCGGCTCGCCCCATCACGGCACGGTGACTGCCCGGCTGTTCCGCTCATCCGCCGCCCGGCAGATGCGTCCCGACTCCCCGTGGCTGAGCGCGCTCAATGCCGCTCAGGAGGGACGGCTGCCCGTTCCCGTGACGAGCATCTACAGCCTGCAGGACAATCTGATCGCGCCGGCGCGCAGTGCCGTACTGCAGGGCGCCCGCCTGCATGAGCTGCGCGGCCTGGGTCATCTGAGCCTGCTGCGCGCCCGGGGCTCGCTCGATCGGGTGCTGGCGGCGCTGGCGCGCACATGACGCAGGCAGACGCCTCAAGCTCGTTCCGCGATCTGGATGAGCTGTTGAGAGACTGGTCCGCGCGTGAGTCCGGCGTTCTTGCCAGCCCGGAGCAGGTGACACGCCTGCGCGACCTGCAGGCATGGCAGGCAGCGCGACTCGCCAAAACCTATGACGACCTGCTGCGCGACCCGCAGTGCGCCGATGCCGTGAGGTTCTTCCTCAGCGATCTGTACGGGCCCCAGCCCCAAACCCGCCGTGACCAGGATCTGAGGCGCGCCTGGGCTCTCCTCAGGCGGACACTACCCGAGGCGGCGCTGCAGGTGCTGGCGCGCGCTCTCGAGCTGCAGCTGCTCACCATGCAGCTCGACCACGCGATGGTCGAGCGGATGGCTGCAGCCCCCATCGGCTGGCCCTCGTACGCGGCTGCCTACCGCGCGGTCGGGAGAGCCGAGGCGCGCCACCGCCAGATCGATCTGGTCATCAACATCGGGGAAGACCTGCAGCGCGTGGTGCGCCACGACTGGATTGGGCTCGCCTTGCGCGCCGCCTATCTGCCCGCCCACCTTGCCGGGTTCGGGGCGCTGCAGGACTTCCTGGAACGCGGCTTCGCGGCCTTCCGCAGGATGAAGGATTCGCGGCGCATGCTGGAGGCGATCCGCGACCGCGAGACGCGGCTGTCGGCGGCGCTGCTGAGCGGCGCGGACGCTCCTCCGCCGCCCTGAGGCCGGCATTCAGAGCTTGTAGCCGATCTTGCGCAGCAAGCCTCGCCGCCACTCGATGTCCGCTGCAGTCTCGATGCCCGCCGGCCGCGCGCCGTCGACCACACCGAGTATTCCGCGCCCCTGCTCGGTCTCGGCCAGCACGACCTCGGTCGGATTGGCGCTGGCGCAGAAGATCCGACACACTTCCGGCACCATCTTGAGCGCATTCAGCACGTTGATCGGATAGAAGCCCTCGCCGAGGAAGACTATGAAGCTGTGGCCGGCGGCGAGTGCCAGTGCATTGCGGCGCGCGAGCTCCTCGAGGGCCGTGTCGGTGCCGGAGCAGCGCACCAGGCATTTGCCCGAGGCCTCGCAGAACGCGAGCCCGAAGCGGATTCCGGGGACGGCGGCCACCAGCGCTTCGTGAACGTCTTCGACGGTCTTGATAAAGTGCGTCTGGCCCAGGATGAAGTTGGTCGCTTCGGGCTTGTCGATCCTCACGCTGAGGAGTTGCATGGCGATCACCTCATGCCGCAGTGGCCTCGGAAGGAGGGTCAGATGTTATTCGATTTCAGCGAGGCCGAGTGCAACACCATTCGCAAGGCGCTCGAGATCTACCTGACCGACCTGCGCGAAGAGATCGTCAAGACCGAGAAGCACGAGTGGCGCGAGGCCCTGCACCTGGAGAAGCAGATCCTCGAAGGCGTGCTCGAGCAGCTGAATGCCTGAGCCGGCGCCGCTGCCGCCGCACGGCACGGCTTGATTTGCCCTCCGCAGTCCCCATCTAGCCCGCTGGCTCTCCAGGGGCGCACGTTCGGGAAGTGCATATTGACCTGAACCAAGCCACCGGAGTTCGATTGATGCCGACGGCCGTAGCCTAGCGCCCGGCCCAGCGAGATATCCGATGTCCGTTCGTGCGGCTGCCGTAGCCGGAATGTTCTATCCCGAAGCGCCAACCCTCCTCGCGACGCAGGTGCGCGCTTACCTCGACCGGGCGAGCCGGCCGGCGACCGGTGCTGTGCCCCCGAAGGGGCTGATCGTTCCGCACGCCGGCTATATCTACTCGGGCGGCATCGCGGCGGCGGCGTACACGCGGCTCGCATCCGCCGCCGCCGCCATCCGGCGCGTCGTGCTGCTTGGACCGGCGCACCGCGTGCCGCTGCAGGGCCTGGCGGTGCCGTCGGTCGATGCGCTCGCGACGCCGCTCGGCAACGTCCTGGTGGACCGCGATGCAGTCGCCTCCGCGCTGACGCTGGCGCAGGTGTGCGAGAGCGACGCGGCGCATGAGCTGGAGCATTCACTGGAAGTGCAGCTGCCGTTCCTGCAGACCGTGCTGCGCGATTTCCGGGTCGTGCCGTTCGCCGTGGGCGCGGCAACCCCCGCGCAGGTGGCCGAAGTGCTCGAGCTGCTGTGGGGTGGCCCGGAGACACTCATCGTGATCAGTTCCGACCTGTCTCACTACCACCGTTACGCCGAGGCGCGCGAGATCGATGCGACGACTTCGAGCAAAGTCCTGGCGCTTTCGCCGACCCTGGTGAGTGAGCAGGCGTGCGGCTCGGTACCGATCAACGGTTTTCTGACGGTCGCCCGCCGGCAGGCGCTGCGGCCGGAACTGCTCGATCTGCGTAATTCAGGGGACACCGCCGGCGACCGGTCCCGCGTGGTCGGTTACGGATCGTTCGCCTTCAACGAGCCGGCACATGAGCGAGGCTGAGCTGGGCCGCACGGTGCTGCTGGTGGCGCGCTCGGCCATCGCCGCGAGACTGGGGCTGTCCGCGCCCGAGCCGGCGAACCACGCGACGCTGCGGCAGCGTTGCGCCACCTTCGTTACCTTGCGGCACGCGGGCGAGTTGCGCGGCTGCATCGGCTCGGTGCAGGCGTTCCGCCCGCTGGCCGAGGACGTGCGCGCCAACGCGATCGCGGCGGCGTTTCACGACCCGCGTTTCGCGCCGCTCGCCGCCGCCGAGCTCGCCGCTACCGCGATCGAGGTCTCGCTGCTCTCGGCGAGCGAGCGGATCGCGGCCGCGCACGAGGAGGAGCTGCTGGCGCGCATTCGCCCCGGGGTGGATGGCCTGATCCTGGAGTGCGGCCGCCGCCGGGCGACGCTCCTGCCGCAGGTGTGGGAGCAGCTTGCCGATCCGCACGAGTTCCTGGCCGCGCTGAAACGCAAGGCGGGACTGTCGGAGGACTTCTGGAGCGCCGCTGTGAGTGTTTCCCGCTACGCGGTGACCACCTGGAAGGAGCGGGATCCGGTACCCGCAGGACTGCAACATTGAGCACCATTGCCGACCGGGACGAGCAGCTGGAAAGCGCAGCGATGCGCCGCCCGGGTGAAGGCTCGATTGTCGACACGCGCTACTGGCACGTGCTCGACGACGGTCGTGTGCAATGCGACGTGTGTCCGCGCGCCTGCAAGCTGCGCGATGGACAGCGCGGCCTGTGCTTCGTACGCGGCGCCGAAGCCGGCCGCATCAAGCTCTTCAGCTACGGCCGCTCGAGCGGATTTTGCGTCGACCCCATCGAGAAGAAGCCGCTCAACCACTTTCTGCCCGGCACGAGTGTGCTGTCCTTCGGCACGGCCGGATGCATGCTGGCCTGCAAATTTTGCCAGAATTGGGACATGTCGAAGTCGCGCGAGATGGATACGCTCGCGGACAGCGCCAGCCCCGACGAGCTCGCGGATGCGGCCGTGCGGCTCGGCTGCGCGAGCATCGCCTTCACCTACAACGATCCGGTCGTGTTCATGGAGTACGCGATCGACACCGCCCGGGCCTGCCGCGCGCGCGGCGTCAGAACGGTGGCGGTGACCGCAGGCTACATGTGCGCCGAGCCGCGCGCCGAGTTCTATGAGCACATGGACGCCGCGAACGTCGATCTCAAGGCGTTCACCGAGCGCTTCTATTACAAGATCTGCGGCGGGGCACTCGCGCCGGTGCTCGAGACGCTCGAGTACCTCAAGCGCGAGACCCGAGTGTGGCTCGAGATTACGACGCTGCTCATTCCAGGGGAAAACGACTCCGACCAGGAGATCGACCAGATGACGCATTGGATCGCCGACCGGCTCGGACCCGATGTGCCACTGCACTTCAGCGCGTTCCACCCCGATTGGAAGATGCTCGACAAGTCCTCCACCCCCCCGGCAACTCTCGCGCGTGCCCGGCACATCGCGCAGGCCAACGGCCTGCACTACGTCTACACCGGCAACGTGCACGACCGCGAAGGCGGCAGCACCTACTGCCCTGGGTGTCAGGCCCGCGTGATCGAGCGCGACTGGTACCACCTCGGCGAGTGGCAGCTCACCGACGCCGGCGCCTGCCAGCGCTGCGGCACGAGGATTGCGGGCGTGTTCAGCGGGCCCCCGGGAGCCTGGGGCGCGCGGCGCCTCGGCGTGCGGCTGGCCCGTCCGCCCGCGGTGCGCTGAGTCACCGCGCGCTGCCCTGCGCGCCGGCGCTGGCCGCGTGGATCCTGTGGACCGAATCCAGCGTGTCGGCGTCCTCGGCGCGCTTGTCGTCGCGGTAGCGCTTGACGCGCGCGAGCCGTAGCGCCAGGCCGCCCGGATAACGGCTGCTGGCCTGCAGGTCGCTGAAGGCGACCTCGACGACTAGCTCCGGGCGCACGTACACGGTCCATTGGTCGCGGCTGGTTTCCAGCGCGAGCAACTGCTGCGTCTGCCACTCGAGCATCGCGTCCGTGAGGCCCTTGAAGGTCTTGCCGAGCATGACGTATTCCCCGGTGACCGGATCGCGCGCGCCAAGGTGCAGATTCGACAGCTTGCCGCGGCGGCGGCCGTGGCCCCACTCCGCGGCCAGCACCACCAGATCGAGGGTGTGAGCCCGCTTGATCTTGAGCCAGCTGGCACCGCGATCGCCCGCCTGGTACGACGCCTCGAGCGATTTCGCCATCAAACCTTCATGGCCGGCCGCGAGCGCAGCTTCGTAGAAGGCGCGCGCCGCCGGCTCCGAGGAGGTGACGAGGCGCGGGATCCGCGCGGCTTGGGGAACGGCTGCCGCGAGCGTTTCATAGCGTTCACGCAGCGGGCGGTCGGCGATGCTCTGCTCGTCGATCCGCAGGCAGTCGAAGAAGAACGCCTTGATGGGCAGTCCGGCGCGCACCGCCTCGACCCCGAGTCTGCGGCCGAAGCGGCGCATGGTGATCTGAAAGGGATGTGGCCGCCCCGAAGCATCCACGGCGATGGCCTCGCCATCGAGTATCAGCGCGCGCGCAGGAAAGCTGCGCACCAGATCTACGATCTCCGGCGCCGCGCCGGTGACGTCGTTCAGCCCACGCGTATAGAGGCGCACCTCGTCAGCTCGTTTGTGCATCTGGACGCGCGCGCCATCCAGCTTCCACTCGAACGCCACGTCGCCCCCGGAGCCTCCGAGCTCACGCAGCGCTTCGGCCACATCGGCAGCCGTTTGCGCCAGCATAGGGGAAACGGGCGAGAACAGCTCGAGCTGAAAGCGCCCCAGACCTTCGGCTCCCTCGAGCAGTGCAGCGCGCGCAACCGCCCCCAGATTCCTCGAGAACATCGCGGCCCGGCGCACCAGTGCTACGGGTACTCGGGCGGCGGCTGCAATGGCGTCGACCATGATCCCGGCGAGCGCCCCCTGGCGCAACTCTCCCACCAGCAGGTGCAGCAGAAACTGCTGCTCAGCGGCGGTCGAGCGCCGCAACAGCTCGCGCAACCGGCCGGCCCGTCGCTCCGCCGAGCCGCTGCCGCGAGTGTCGGCGAGCGACGCGATCTCATCGTCCACGTCGCGGATTGTCAGCGTTGCCGCCGGTGCGACCTCGGCGGCGGCGGCGACCTGCAGAGTCGCGTAGCCGATGCCGATGCGCCCCTGCCGGATGTCTCCCGACAGATAGTCCGCAGCGATCCCGATTTCATCGGCTGGCAGCGTCCTCAAGAACGCCGCCAGCTCCTCGATCTTGGCGAGGCGCGCGGGGGTTGCGCCGACACGCTGGGACGTGTCGACCAGAGCGGCGATCAGCGTCATCGGCGGGATTGTAGGGTTCCGTGGTCGCCCTGGAACGTATCGTGCGATTCCGGTGCACGTTGCATTGAAGAATGCAGCGGGCGTCTGTACGTATTAGCCGCAATATCGGCAGCGCCACCCGCAGAGTAAGCAGGTTCGCGGTTGCGACGGGTACCGGCCTTCAGTGAGCGTGTTGGATGTGCTCCGCACGCGCTCGCGCTCGTGGAGTCGAGTGCGAGCGTGAGGGCGTACTTGTCACGGCGGCCAGCGATGGGTTAGAAAGTCGCCGCTACGCGTGCCTTGCGAAGCACGCGGGCGCGGCACGAGGGGAGGCAGGATGGGGCAGTTCGCGGGGGGCCCGTGCGGGCAACCGCCGCGCAGCGCCGGCGCCTGGGCGGCGCTGACGCTCGTGGCGCTCGTGGCGCTCGTGCCGCTCGTGCCGCTCAGGTCTACCGCGTTCGCAGACACGGCCACCCCGGCGCCCGCGAACGACCGGTGTCTGTCCTGTCACGACGATCCGACGCTCAAGGATGACGCCGGCCATTCGCTTGCCGTCGCCGGCGCCGTGTTTGCCGGCTCCGCGCATCGTCGGGTCGCCTGCGTCGAATGCCACCAGGACGCACAGAGCGTTCGCCACCCCCGTGAGAAGCTTGGCCCGGTAACCTTCGAGACCTGCGCCGGTTGTCACCAGGAGGACATCGAGCAACTGAAAACGAGCGTGCACGCCCGGAAAGTCGCGTCAGCCAAGACCTGTGCGGGCTGCCACGGCGACCCGCATGCGGTGCTCGATAGCCGCAATCCCAACAACTCGATGTCGGCCACCAATCAGGTGCGCAACTGCGGCCAGTGCCACCAGGGCATGATGCAGGGCTATCTCTCGAGCGAGCACGCTCGCGCGCTCTTCGTAGCAGGCCTCGTCAGCGCGCCTGCCTGCACGGATTGTCACGGCAGCGGTCACGCCATCCAGTCCCCGACAACGGCTGCGGCGGCGACCTCCCACCCGCGGATTCCGGAGACCTGCGGCAAGTGTCACGTGGGGATCCTCAGCCAGTGGCGGGAGAGCGCGCACGGGGTGCTGTGGATGCACGAGCGCCAGGACGGGCCGGTGTGCACCACCTGCCACCAGGCGCACGCCATCCAGCCGCCGCAGAGTGCAGCCATGCGGGAGACCTTTCCGAGCGACTGCCGCGATTGTCACAAGGCCTACTACGAGACGTTTCGGGACACTCTGCATGCCAAGCGGGTGGCGCTCGGCCAACCCACGGCTGCAATGTGCTCGGACTGCCACACCGCGCATCAGAACCTCGCCGCCTCGGACCCCCGCTCGAGCATCAACCCCGCCCACCTCGCCACTACCTGCGGCAGATGCCACCGGGGCGAAGTCAACGCCTCTTTCGTGACCTTCGACCCGCACGCCGATCCCACCGACCCGAAGCGCAACCCCTACCTGCACTGGGTATGGCTGCTCATGACCGCGCTGCTGCTCGGCGTGTTCGGCTTCTTCGGCCTCCATGACCTGCTGTGGCTGCAGCGCACGCTGGTGGGGAAGCTGCGGGGCGAGTATCGGACCGCGCGACCGGCCAGCGGGCGCTACGTGCGGCGTTTCACCACCACCCAGATCGGGGTGCATCTCACCGTGGTCGTCAGCTTCCTGCTGCTCGCCCTGACCGGGCTGCCGCTGAAGTATGCCGCGGCACCGTGGGCCCCGAGACTGATGGCGCTCCTGGGTGGACCGCACAACGCCGGAGTCTGGCACCGCATCGCCGCGGTCGTGACGTTCGGTTACTTCGGTTTTCACGTGCTGAGTGCGCTCTACCAGATGATCGTGCGGCACGAGCGCGGCTATCTGTGGGGGCCGCGCTCGATGGTTCCGCAGCCGAGCGACGTGCGCGATTTCGCCGCCAACATCGGCTATTTCCTCTACCTGCGGCCGCGGCCGCGGTTCGACCGCTGGACCTACTGGGAAAAGTTCGACTATCTGGCGGTGTTCTGGGGTGTCGCCATCATCGGCTTCAGCGGCCTGATGCTGTGGTTCCCGGGTGTCTTCACCCGCTTCCTGCCCGGCTGGACGCTCAATGCCGCCTACCTCACCCACAGCGACGAGGCGCTGCTCGCCACCGGCTTCATCTTTCTGTTCCATTACTTCCATACGCACCTGCGGCCCGAGACCTTCCCCATGGATCCGGTGGTGTTCACCGGCCGGATGTCGCTCGAGCGCTTCGAGGAGGAGCGCCCGCTCGAGTACCAGCGGCTGGTGGCCGCGAACCGACTCGAGTCCGTGCTGGCGCCTGCGCCGACGCAGCCCGAGCTGCTGCGCGCCTACGTGTTCGGTTTCGCCGCGGTCGCCATCGGCGTAGCGCTCGCCGTCGGCATCTTCGTCGCTCTCCTCGGAAGCCTCAGCCACTGAGTAACCTGACGGCCCGCAAGAGGTAACCAATGCCGAAACTGCCCCGAACACTGACGCGCAACAAGACCACCCTGCTCGGAGCGGTCCTCACGGCCCTCAGTGCGATCCTCATCATGCTGCTCGCGACCAGCGAGTTCACCGGTCTAGGCGGCGGTCTGCGGCTGCGAATGGCGGCCTACCTGATCCTGCCCGGTGTCCTGGTGCTCGGCCTGATGGTGCTGCTCCTCGGACTCTGGCGGCAGCGGCGGCACGGCCGCCGGCAGGCGGGTGGCACGGCGTTTCCGCACCGGCTGCCGGTCATTGATCTCAACGAGGCCGGCACGCGCCGCACGCTGCTCGGAGCACTCGCTCTCGGCGGTGCACCCCTCCTCGTTCTCGCCGCGGCGGGCTACCGGGGCGTCGGGGTCCTCGAGTCGCGGGAGTTCTGTGCCCAGGCCTGCCATGCGGTCATGCAGCCCGAGGCCACCGCCCACGCCCGCTCCCCGCACGCCAACGTGGCCTGTGTCGACTGCCACGTGGGTCCGGGCTTCAGCGCGTGGGTGGATTCGAAGATCAACGGCTTGCAGGAGATGATCGAAGTGGCGTTGAACAGCTACCCGCGGCCCGTTCCGACCCCGGTGCATAGCCTGAGGCCGGCGCGGGTGGTGTGCGAGCAGTGCCACTGGCCGCGCGCCTTCGTCGGCGACCGGCTCATCGTGCACACCCATTACGGGGACGACGCAGGCAATACACCCACGAAGACCGTACTCATGCTCCATGTGGGCGGCCAGCGCGGCCAGATCAATTCCGGGATCCACTGGCACGTGGGCCGCGACATCAGCATTCGTTATCTGGCCGATCCCTCGCGCGAGTCGATCTATGCGGTGGAGCTGACCACACCCGACGGAGCGCAGAAAACCTTCAAGAACGATGCGGTTCCGCCGGTCGATGCGCAGTGGCGCACCATGGACTGCGTCGACTGTCACAACCGGCCGACGCATATTTTCCGCACGCCGAACGATGAGGTCGACGCCGCCATGCATGACGGCCGGATCGACACCTCGCTCACGTTCATCAAGCGCGAGGCGCTGCGCGTGCTGCAGACGGACTACCCTTCACAGGATCAGGCGCGCACCGCGATCAGCCATGACATCACCGCCTTCTATCGCGACAACTACCCCGATGTAGCGGTGGGACGCGCTTCGGCCGTGACCGAGGCAGGCCGGGCACTCGGTGACATCTGGGCCCTCAACGTGTTCCCGCACATGAAGGTGACGTGGAACACCTACGCTAACCACATCGGCCACGATCAGTCACCGGGATGCTTTCGCTGCCACGACAACAAGCACGTCACGGAAAAAGGGGAGAAAATCAGCAAGAAATGCGAGGTGTGCCACAACGTGGTGGCGGAGAACGAGGCCGAACCCGAAGCACTGAAGGCTTTCGAGTAGGGCGCCGTCCGGGTCGGTAAACGCCGGCGCTCCACGCTGCCTCGGATACCGGTGCCGGCGAGGTGCGCGGCGTCAAGCAGCCGCGGGGGACAGCTGCGGCTCACGAGGACAATCCCTCTCCCTCACTCCAGTTCGAAACGCCTGCGAACCTCAAGCGCTGGTGACGCAGGCGCGCGAACTCCTCCTGATCCATCCCATCGAGCTGCTCCTCGAGGAGCCTCACCGCTCCGTCGATCTCCGGCAGGAGCACGTTCTCGATGGCGCGTGTGCGCCGCTCGGTACGTATGTACTCGCGCACCAGGCGCCGCAGCGTAAGGCAGCAGGCCGCGAGCGCGACCGCACTCGCCAGCACCGCGCGGTGCGTGCGCGTGCATTCGCGCAGCTCGGCGCCCGTGGTTTCGCGGCCAGGCACGGCAGGCACTCGCGCGCGCGCTTCCTCGAGTCGTGCGTCGAGCAGCTGCAGTCCGAGGAGCTGCGAGTGCACGACGGCCAGGCTCAGTTGCGCGAACGACTCGGGCGCGTGCACCGCGACCTCATCCAGTCCGTGGCGGAGCAGCGCGGCCACGACCGCCGCACGCGCCGCCTCTTCCGCCGTGCGCATCTCGGTGCGTCGCACGCGCAAGCGCGCGAGCTCCCGCCGGATCGCCCCCGCCAGCAGGATGCGCTTCTCGTCGAGCAATCGATAGCCCTCCTGCACCAGCCGCTGCTCGTCCTTCAGCTCGAGCAGCGCGACGCGCGTGGTCGTGGTCTCGCGCCGTGGCTCAGGCACGCAGGCCTCCCTGCAGATGGCGCTCGACCTGCTGCGGCTTGAGCCGGGTCAGTTCCGACACCGGCAGCGCGCGCAGCAGCTCCCAGCCTCGGGCGAGGCTCTCCTCGAGGGAACGCGGCTCCTGCTGCTGCACCAGCCGCTGCTCGAACGCGCTCCCGAACTCGAGGAAGCGCCGGTCGGCGTCCGGCAGGCTGTCCTCCCCCATCACGCTCGCGAGCACGCGCACGCGGATGGCACGGGCGTAGCTGGCGAACAGCTGATTAGCGAGCGCGGGGTGATCGGGATCCGTGTAGCCCGCGCCAATGCCGGCATCCATGAGGCGCGACAGACTGGGCAGCACCCGGATGGGCGGATAGATGCCGGCGCGATCCAGATCGCGATCCAGCACGATCTGTCCCTCGGTGATGTAGCCGGTGAGATCGGGGACCGGGTGACCGATGTCGTCGTTGGGCATCGTCAGGATCGGCAGCTGGGTCAGCGTTCCGGGCAGCCCGGCAATGCAGCCGGCTCGCTCGTACAGGCTCGCAAGATCCGAATACATGTAGCCGGGATATCCTTTGCGACTGGGCAGCTCGCCGTGACTCGCCGAGACCTCCCGCAACGCCTCGCAGTAGTTCGTCATATCGGTCATGATGACCAGCACGTGCCGTCCCTCGACGAAGGCCAGGTACTCGGCGGCGGTGAGCGCATAGCGCGGGGTGAGCAGCCGCTGCGTCGCCGGTGCGTCGGCGAGATTGAGGAACATGGCGGTGTGCTCGAGCGCCGCGCTGCTCGCCATCGCCTCGCGGAAGGCCTCGGCGGTGTCGTGCGGCACTCCCATCCCGACGAACACGATTGCAAATTCTCCGTGGGTTCCCTTGCGCAACCGCGCGTGCAGCGCGATCTGGGTAGCGAGCCGGTCGTGCGGCAGGCCGGCTCCGGAGAACAGCGGCAGTTTCTGCCCGCGTACCAGACTGTTCATGAGGTCGATGGCGGAGACACCGGTCTCGATGAAGTCGCGCGGCAGCGCGCGCGCGGCCGGGTTGATCGACAGTCCGTCGATGCGCATGCGCCGCGCCGCGGGAATCGGCGCGCCCCCGTCGGTCGGGCGGCCGATGCTGTCGAAAGTGCGGCCGAGCAGCCCCGGTCCGACGCCGAACAGCAGCGGCTCGTTGCGCACGCGAATGCGCGTGTCCTGTAGCCCGAGTCCGACGGTGGATTCCAGTACTTCGACCACGATGGTCTGTTCATCCAGCGCCGCGGCGCGACCGACCCGGCTCGTGCCTTCGCGGTCGAGCACCTCGACGAATGCATTGAGTCCGAGCTCCACGGTGCGCTCGAGAAACAGCAGCGGTCCCTCGATGCGGCGCACGACGCCCGCGAGCGTGGCTTCAGCGCGCATCGCCGCGCTCCCGCGAAAGGGCCGCGAACTCGTGTTCCATCTGCTGCCACAGCGCCCTGATGCCCGCTATATGCGCTTCGCCGTACGCCTCGCCGATGCGCTGCAGCGTCAGCCGCACCGGAAGACTCGCTACCCGCTCGGGCAGCACGCCGGCATCGGCGGCCGCGCCGGCCAGATCGAGGAAGCGCACGACAATGTTGAGAATCGCAGTCTGGCGCTGCGGCGAGCAGTAGCGGTCGACCTCGGAGAACGAGGACTGGCGCAGCAGCGCATCGTTGACCAGCTCCGCGCACAGGAGCTTCAGCTGCTGCGCCGGAGGGAGCGCGTCCTTGCCGATGATGCGGGCCATGCGCTCCAGGTGCACCTGGGCCTGCAGGAGCTCGAGCACGCGCCGGCGCTGCGCCGGCCAGTGCGGATTACCCTGCACCTGCCACCAGCGGGCGAGCGCGTCCACATCCGCGCTGTAGGACTGCAACGGGTGGACGGCCGGATAGAAGCGCGCCTGCGCGCGCTCGCGGTCCAGTGCCCAGAAGGTGCGCACGCAGCGACGGGTGTTCATCGTGACCGGCTCGGAGAAGTCTCCCGCCGGCGGGCTGACGGCACCGATGATCGTTACCGACCCCTCGGCGCCACCGAGCGTCTGAACGCGTCCGGCACGCTCGTAGAATTCGGCGAGCCGCGAGCTCAGGTATGCGGGGTACCCCGATTCCCCGGGCAGCTCGCCGAGGCGACCGCCGACCTCTCGCAGCGCCTCGGCCCAGCGGCTGGTCGAGTCGGCCATCAGCGCGACGTGCAGCCCCTGGTCGCGGTAATACTCCGCCACCGTGATGGCGGTGTAGATGCTCGCCTCGCGCGCGGCTACCGGCATGTTCGAGGTATTTGCGATGATCACGGTGCGCTCCATGAGGCGGCGCCCGGTGCGCGGGTCCTCGAGCCGCGGCAGCTCATCGAGCACCTCGGCCATCTCATTGCCCCGCTCGCCGCAGCCGACGTACACGATGACGTCGGCATCGCACCACTTGGCGAGCGCTTCCTGCAGGATCGTCTTGCCCGTCCCGAATCCGCCGGGCAACGCCGCCCGACCCCCGCGTGCGATCGGAAACAGCGTGTCGAGAATGCGCTGTCCGGTGATCATCGGTACGGCGACCGGCAGCCGCCGCTCGAAGGGCCGTGGCTGACGTACCGGCCAGGAGTGGCTGAGGGTGAGCGATCCGGAAGTGCCGTCGTCCCGCGCGAAGCGGCACACGGGCTCGTCGGTGGCAAACGTCCCGGTTGGCGCGACCCAGGTCACGGTGCCCGCCGTGCCGGGCGGAGCCAGCAGCACCTGTGTACGCGGGCCCGCGACAGTTCCGGCGTTCTGCCCGGCGCGCAGGGTATCCCCGACCTTGACCGCCGGCTCGAAGCCGAAGCGCTGGGTCGAGCGGCGCTTCGCCTCCGGTGAGAGAAACGCTCCGTCGTCACCCTCGAGCGGGCGGAGTAGTCCGTCGAAGATGTGACCGAGAAGGTCGGGACCCAGTGCCACCGACAGCGCGCGCCCCGTGCCCAGCACCGCATCACCGGGCTTGAGCCCCGTGGTGTCCTCGTAGATTTGAGTGACGATCTCCTCGGTGCCGATCTGGATGACTTCGCCGGGCAAGGCATGCGGTCCGACCGCCACTGCCTCATGCACATGAAAGGTGTCGGAGGTTCTCGCCCGCAACACCGGTCCGCTGATCCAGCGGATGTGTGCCTCACTCACGGCTGTGTTCCGGCGGTTGCGGCCGCGCACCGGCAGGCTGCGCTGGCTCCTCGAGCGGTAGCCCGCCGGCGGCCAGATATTCGGAGAGGAACGCCGCTTCGACGTCCACGCGCTGCACCAGCAAGCCCTCGATCGTCGCATCCAGGCACGCGCCGGGCGCGCTGATGCGCAGTCCCGCACGCATTTGCGGCTCGCGCTGCCACTCGATCTCGCGTGCACCGCGCGCGCGCCCCAGCTCTTCGCTGCGGCGGCGGTCCGTCGCCGACACGCCGGCGGCATGCTCGATGCGCCACGATCGGCCGCCGAGCAGCGTGCCGGCGTTCTCCACGGCGGCAGCGATCCAGGCGCTGCGCGTGGAGTCGGCGCGCCAGCGCTGTTCGAGCGCGTCGGCGATGTGCTCCCACATGTGCGCGAGCAGCGTACGCGCCTGCTGCTGGGCGCGGCCACGCGCCTCGAGCTCGGCGCGTGCCTCGGCTTGCTGCAGTCCCTGCGCGATCCGCGCCCGTTCGTGCACAATGGCCTGATGCAGGCTGTCACGGGCTTCGGCGCGGGCTCCGTGCACGATTGCGCGCGTCTGACTGGCGGTACTCGCCTCGATTTCGCGCACGCGGCCGTCGCGATGCTGACTCACACGTTGCAGCATCGCATCGACCTGCATATCGAGCACGCTTACTGGAGCGGCCTCGCTCATGGCAGCACTCCGAGCGCGCGGCGCGCGTGCGCTTCGAGATCGGGCGGTTCCTGCGCGTGGCGCAGATCGGCGATCACGAGCGTCAACGGCGGGAAGGCGAGCAGAGCCGCCGTCAGTTGCGCGGCAGGTATCGCGGCGGCGAGCTGCGCCGTCACGAGGACGATGTCGGCGCTCTCGAGCGCCGCCTGCAGGCAGCCCGCTGCGTTCTCCGCTGTCGCGAGGGAGACCTGCGCGCCGGCGAGCCGCCAACCCGCTGCGGTCAGCTCATCCGCCAGCACGGCGACCTCCATGCTCAGCCGATCCGGTTGAGGATCAGGATGGAGACGATCAGGCCGTAAATGGCGATTCCCTCGGCGAGCCCGACGAGCACCAGCACCCGCCCGAATAACTCGGGCTTCTCGGCGATCGCGCCGACTGCCGCGCTGCCCACACGGCCGACGGCGTAGCCTGCACCGAGTGCTGCGAGCGCCGTCGACAGCGCGGCCGCCACGAGTGCCCAGCCGGCGAACTGGGTCTCGACCTTGGTGGCCGGAGGCGCGGCGGCGGCTGCATCGGCTGCGGCCGGCGGCGCTGCCAGCATCAGCCAGGTGGACGCGACCGCGACAATCACGAGCAGGGTGAGCAGGCTACCCGTCAGGAAGACGGAGGGGCGCGAGTTTGAGGTCATCGGGAGAGCCTTTCGGGTTCACGCATGGTGTGAGTGCTGGCGGAGGGGACCGGTAGGGGACGGAATGGTCTGCCGGCCGCCTTCAGGAAACGGATGAAGAACTCGAACAGGATCAGGCGAGTCGTCTGGATGCCGACCACTAGCCCTTCGATGGCAATGACGATGAGGTTGCCGGCTGCCAGGGCGATCAGCGCGAGCGGACGACTGTCGATCCCGGCGACCAGCGCGCCGATCGCCGCCGCCAGTCCCGCATGCGCCAGAGCGAAGGCGCCCACTCGCACGAAGGAGATGGTGTTGACGATGAGCTGCAGCAGCGTCTCGAGCGATCCACCCACCGCCGCGCCGAGTTGTCGCCAGCGCTGGCCTGCGGGCGCCACCGCGGCGGCGCCGAGCCAGCACCATGCGAGTCCCGCCGGCAACGCCCATAAGGAAGGCTTCCCGAGCGCGCGCCCGACGAGCGCGAGGTAACACAGCACAAAACCTGCGCGCGTCATCCACCAGACTCGAGCCTGACCGCTCCAGAAATACTGCACGGCCTCGAGCAGGAGGCCGATGACGATCACGCCCGCACCGAAAGCCAGGCTGATCACGAGCAGGGTCAACGGGTGGTCGATCGGGTGCAGCCACAGCGGCTGCAGCAGATCATCGCGACCAAACACGCTGCCGAATGCTAAGCCGAATATGACCGCGGCCACCCCACCCGGTATGAGCAGCGCGATCGCCGGAAACCTCCGGCGCAGCAGCACACCGCCGGCCAGCAGCACCGCGCCCTGCCCCACGTCGCCGAACATGAAGCCGAACATGAGCGGGGCGACCAGCGCGACGATGGCGCTCGGATCGGCATCGCCCTCGGCGGGCACACCGAGCAACCGGCAAAAGAGCTCGAACGGCTGCAACCAGCGGGGATTGCGCAGCACTACCGGAGGTGACAGCCCCTGCGGGGCCTGCGGGAAGTGCAGCAGGTACTGCAGGCCGGCGCGCCGCAGCGCCCCCTCGATTCTGTCTCCGCCACGATCGCTGGTCCAGCCCGTGACCCATGCGAAATTCTCCGTGACGGTGAGCTCCGGCACGTTGCCGGCGAGCCATTCGATGAAGCCGAGGGAAGCGCGCGCGGCGCGGATGTCGTGGGCTTCATGCAACCTCTCGAGCTCGAGCTGCAGCCGGTGTGACTCCTCTGCTATGGCTTTCGTTCTGGAGACCGTCCAGGCGAGCGCCGCTTCCCGCCGGCCCGGCAGCTCCGGTGGCAAGGTCACACGGCGCGCCTTCAGGGCAGTCATGCGATCGTCGAATGCCTCGATCTGCTCGGCCGTCCCCAGTGCGAGCAGATAGGATCCGGCGCCGCTGGCCGCCCTTTCGACCAGGACGCTGGGCGGAATGGCCAGCGCCTCGGTCTGCGGTGGCAGCCCGTACGCGCGGCTCGCCAGCACGGGGCCGCAGCGGCTGAAGAGCGCAAGATCCGGCAGCTGCAGCTGCGGACTGGACAGCAGTCGCTCGAGCGGCGTGAGCTCGGCGCGCTCGTAGGCCAGCTGCTGCAAACGCTCGACCAGCGGTCGGGCCGCTACACTCCAGGCGCGCAGCTGCTGCAGTGCGGCCGCCGCCAGTTGCTCCGGCGGCTCGTGACGTTCGACCGTCCCGCCCGGCTCGGGCCAGTACGGTGCGTACTGCTGTGCCAGCTGACGATACTCATCGAGTGCCGCGCGCAGCAGCGGCAGCACATGCGCACCGGACACGTCCGTGTGCGACTGCAACTCCACGACGCCGGTTCCCGCCAGGCAGCGCAACACTCCAGCGAGCTCGTCACGGGCCGTGAGCAGCTCGAACCAGGTGGCCGCCCCCGCGCGCAGGGCCATCACGCCGCCTCGGTGGTCGCCGCGGCAAACAGGCAGCGGACCACGAGTCCGCCGCGCAGGCGCTCGAACTCGAGCAGCTGCAGCGCCAGGTGGCAGCCGCTCGCGATCGCCGTACCGGACGCGGCGCGGAACAGTCGCACCAGCGCAGCCGTCGAGCCCGGCGGAGTTGTCGCCACATCGGCGGCACCCAGGCTCATGAGTGTGTTCAGGTGCCCCCGCGTGTCCGGATCGATCCGTGGCACGAGTCGCTCCGCCTGTCGCAGCCACGCGGCACGCATCGATCGGTCCGTGCGCACGGCCACTGCAAGCGGCGCGAGCGGTGTCGCCGCGATTGCGGCGGCGCGCTCGTCTGCATTCCCCAGGGCGATCGGCCCGCACACGGGATCGGCCAGCATCCAGGCCGGCACGGCCGCCGGGCGCGCAAGTCGCGCCAGCAGCGGCAGTACCGGCAGCCACGCCCACCACTCGAGCCACGCCTGCCATTCGCGCGGATGCCAGCTCGCTACGGTACGCACGTATGCACGCCACTCGCTGCGCAGCGCCCGTTCGATCGCGTGAGCGTCGTGCGTCGCCTCGATGCGTGCGACCCAAGGAGCGAGCGCGCCGGCGCGCAGGACCTCCACGTACTGCCCAAGCTGCCGGCTGGCCTCGATTCTTCGCCAGGCGCTCTCATCCAGCCGCCGGCCGTGACGGGCGTGCACACGCGCGGCGGCATACGGGAGGTTGCCTTCCGCGCCCATCATGGCGTATGCGGCTGTTCGACAGTTGTCAGACGCGCAGCGAGCCGCTCGAGCGCGATCCGGCCCCGCTCAGGGTCGGCGAGCTGCGCGACTTCGGCCAGCGCCGCCCGCCGATGCTTTTCCAGGATTTCGGCGCCCAGCCGCTCCACCGCCTGCGCGGCGCGCGCGTGCAATGCGACGATGCGCGCCTGCGCACGCTCGAGGATTGCGCGCCGCTGTGCGCGGGCCTGCTCCAGGGCCGCTGCACTTGCGCGCTCGCACTGCGCGACGGCCGCGCTGGCATCCCGCTCCGCCTCGAGAACGCGATCCATGGCTTCCGTCGTCGTAACGAGCGAGAGCTTGCCGGAGTCGTTAGTCATGCTTGGTAGCTGCCCCGGCGCGAGACGAAACATACGTACAATGTCCGCCGGAAGCCGTGCTGTCGATACGTACCAATACGGGGCGCGGAGCGGTTTGCACTCTCGGTTCAGGACGCGGCGGCCGAGGCATAATTTAATTTAACAGACGCGGAGGCCGCATGGCATACGGGCGGC
>DASPPI010000143.1:0-21005 GCA_035625615.1 Steroidobacteraceae bacterium
GTGAGCGAGCTGCTGGTCGCCGAGGGCCTCGCCGTGCCGCTGCTGCAGCTCGGCATTCCCGACCGCTTCATCGAGCACGGCTCGCGCGAGGGTTGTCTCGCGGCCGCCGGGCTCGATGCCGGCTCGCTGGCAGCGAGCATCGAGCGCTGGTGGGCGCTGCAGGCCCCGGAGCGCATGCGCTCCGCCGGCGGCGCCTGAGCGCCATGAACCCACCGGCCGGCATTGCCAGCAGCGCGCGCGCCGACGTCGCCGAAGTCGAGGACGTGCAGGCGCGCGCCGACACGCGCCGGCTGCCCATCAACCGCGTCGGCATCAAGGAGATCAGCCACCCGGTGCGGCTCCGGGACCGCGCCGCCGGCGAGCAGCACACCATCGCCACTTTCAACATGTACGTGAGCCTGCCGCACGACTTCAAGGGCACGCACATGTCGCGCTTCGTCGAGATCCTGCACGCCGAGCGCGAGATCTCGGTCGAGTCGTTCCGCGGCATGCTGCGCACCGTGACCGAGCGGCTCGAGGCCGATACCGGGCACATCGAGATGAGCTTTCCCTTCTTCGTCATGAAGAAGGCCCCGGTGTCCGGGGTGGAGAGCCTGATGGACTACCGCGCCGGACTGGTCGGCGAGTACCGTCACGGCCATACCGAACTGTGGGTGCGCGTGTCAGTCCCGGTCACCAGCCTGTGCCCGTGCTCGAAGAACATCTCCGACTACGGCGCCCACAACCAGCGCTCGCGCATCACCATCACCGCGAAGCTGCGCAGCCACATGTGGATCGAGGAGCTCATCGAGATCGCCGAGAGCGAGGCCTCGTGCGAGCTGTACGGCATCCTCAAGCGCCCCGACGAGAAGTACGTCACCGAGCGCGCCTACGACAATCCGAAGTTCGTCGAAGACATGGTGCGCGATGTGGCCACGCGGCTCAACGCCGACCCGCGCGTCGCCGCCTACGTCGTGGAGTCGGAGAACTTCGAGTCGATCCACAACCACTCGGCCTACGCGCGCATCGAGCGCAACAAGGACGCCGCGGCGTAGCTGGCGCGGCGCACGCCGCAGGCGAGCGTCCGCCGGCGCGCCGCACACCGTGCAGCGCGCATGAAGATTTCTTAATGCCCTCTGCATTGCGATGCGAGCCGCCGCCCTCTAACTTCGCGGCATGAACCTCATGGTTGCGTTTGCTGCCACGGCCGCCATCGCCTGCGGCACCGCGCCGGCCGCCGAACCGCCGGCCGCGCCGTCGGCGACGCCGGTGAAACACCCGTCGCTGAAGGTGTGCAACAAACAGGCCGACGCCCGCCACCTGAGCGGCGACGCACGCGCGCAGTTCGTAAAGAGCTGCCGGGAAGGCAAGCACGGCTGAAGCCGCGCGGCGCGCTGCTGCCACTGCGGCGCAGCGCCGGGTGCCGCGCTACGCCGGCAGCTCGACCACCACCCTGAGGCCCGGATCGTTGCTCTCGAGCGCGAGCCGTCCGCGGTGCAGGCGCGCAATCGCGGCCACCAGCGACAGGCCGAGACCGCTGCCGTGTTTCGCGCCGCTGCCGAAGCGCACGAACGGTTGCAGCGCGCGGGCGCGGTCCTCGGCGGCGATGCCCGGGCCGTTGTCGCTGACCGTGAGGCGCACGCAGTCGGCCAGGCGTCGCACCGCCACCTCGATGCGCCCGCCCGCCGGTACGTACTTGAGCCCGTTCTCGATGAGATTGGTGAGCAGTTGCGCGAGCAGCTGGCGGTTACCCTGCACGACCGAAGTGGCCTCGCAGCGGCAGTCGAGCGCCACGCCCTGTGCGCCGGCAACCGGCTCGAACAGCTCGACCAGCTCGACCGCCAGCTCGCCGACGTCCACCGCGGCGGGCGATGCGAGCGGGGCGCCCGACTCGGCGAGCGCGATCTGCAGTAGCGTGGCCAGCGTTCGCTGCAGGTGGTCGACCTCGCGCAGCGCCGACTCGATCGATTCGTGCACCGCCGGCTCGAGCGGCGGTGAGCGCAGCAGCAGCGCGTCCATGCGCGTGCGCAGCCGGTGCAGCGGCGCGCGCAGGTCGTGCGCGGTGCTGTCGAACGTGGCGCGCAGCGTGCCGGCCTGCTCCTCGAGGCGATCGAGCACGCGATTCACCGACACCGCCAGAGCGTCGAACTCGTCGTTGGCGCCGGCGACCGGCAATCTCCGCCCCGCCTCCCCGGCCATGATGCGTTGGCAGGTGCGGGTGACTTCGCCGACGCGCCGCGCCAGCCGGTAGCTGAACCAGAAGCCCGCCAGCGACGCCGCCAGGGTCGAGAGCCCGATGCCCCACAGCGTCGCAAAGCGGAATTTATCGGCGAAGCGCCGTCCCTGCGAGATGTCGGTGCCCACCAGCAGCAGGTCACCGCCCGGGAGCGTGCGCACCGCCGCGCGTACCGGGTGAACCGCGCGCCGGCCCGGCTCGATGGTGGCGATCTCGAACTCCGGCCAGGCTTCCGCCGGCATGCCGTCGAACGGCCAGTGCGTCACGTTGCCGGCTAGGCGCTCGAAGTTGGCGTCCGCCAGCATGTACACCGCACCGATACGGCCCCAGCTGTCGATACGCAGGTTGATCTCGTCGGTGACGCCGGGCAGGCCGCTGCGCGCGTACTTCTCCTCGAGGCTCCTGAGCTCCGTATCGATGATCAGGTCGACCTCGTCGCTGATCAGACTCTCGGTGAGCAGGTAGGCGCTGCCGAGCGTCACGCCCACCGCCAGCATCACCAGCAGCGTGTAGCCCACCGACAGGCGAGAGGCGGTGGTCTTGAACAGGTCGAGCCGCACGGATGGTCAGATATCGCTGCGCAGCACGTAGCCCGAGCCGCGCACCGTGTGGATCAGCGGGTGGTCGCTACCGCGATCGATCGCCTGCCGCAGGCGGCTGATGTGCACGTCGATCAGGTTGCTCTGCGGGTCGAAGTGCAGATCCCACACGCCCTCGAGCAGCATGGTGCGTGTCACCACCTGCCCGGCGCGGCGCATCAGAAACTCGAGCAGCTTGAGCTCGCGCGTCGTGAGCTCCACTTCGCGCCCGGCGCGCGTGACGCGCCGCGCCAGCAGGTCGAATTCGAGGTCTTCCACCCTGAGGCGCGTGGTCTGCGGCGCACTGCGCCGCCGCAGCAGCGCCTCGAGGCGCGCCAGCAGCTCGGCGAGCGCGAACGGCTTGGTGAGATAGTCGTCCCCGCCCGCCTTCAGTCCCCTGATGCGGTCATCGACGCTGCCGAGCGCGGACAGCACCAGCACCGGCGTGCCGATGCCCTGCTCGCGCAGTCGCTCGATGATGGCGAGCCCGTCGAGCTGCGGCAGCATGCGGTCGGTGACGATGACATCAAACTCGCCGGTCGCGGCCCGCGCCAGCCCCTCGCGCCCGCCGGCGGCGTGCTCGACCGTATAGCCGCTGTCGCACAGACCCTTGACCAGGAAGCGCGCGGCCTCGACATCGTCCTCGATGAGCAGTAGGTGCACGGGGCGACAGAGTAGGAGCCGCGCCGCTTGGCGCGCAAGAGTCGCGCTGCGCCGCGCGCGGCGCGCTCAGGAAGCCCGCGGCGGGGCGCGTTCGGCGCTCTGCAGCCGCGCGATGAGCGAGCTGAGGAAAACCCGGTTGAAGCGCAGTTGGCACGACGCCGACACCTGCTCGAGCAGCGTCGAGCTCACCTTGAGCACCGTGACCGCGCCGGCGGCGCGGATGGTGGCGGTGCGCTTGGCGCCGGGGACGTAGCTGGCCTCGCCGAAACAGTCGCCGGTATCGAGAACGCCCACGCGCTGGCCGTGGCGCTCGACCGCGCACCCGCCGGTCACCAGGATGTAGAAGCGATCGTCCATCTCGCCTTCCTTGACGATCTCCTCGCCGGCGCTGTAGTCCTGCCAGCTGCTGGCGCGCAGCACCTCCCAGATCTCGGCATGCGAGAACTCGTGGAAGAACTTCAACCGCCGCAGCACGCCGAACTGCTCCTGACGATCGATGCGCGCGTTGGCCTCGCGCAGCCGCTGGTGCACGCGCGTCAGCTCGGCGGCGAAGTCCAGGCCGCTCTTGCAGCGCTTCTCCGGATCCTTCTGCATGGCGGCGGCCACCACGGTTTCCAGCTCCTCGGGCACGTCCCGGCGCAGGGTGTGGATCGGCGGCGGGGTGGCGTACACGATCTGGTGGAGGAGCTTCTGCAGATTGCCGGCGCGGAACGGACGCGCGCCGGTCAGCAGCTCGTACATCACGGCCCCGAGCGAATACAGGTCCGAGCGGTTGGTCAGCTCGAGGCTCTGCACCTGCTCGGGCGACATGTACGAGGGGCTGCCGGCGATGCCTTCGATGCGCGAGATGTCCGAGTCCGACACCAGCGCGATGCCGAAGTCGATGATGCGCACGTCGCTGTCCTGCGTGAGCATGATGTTCGAGGGCTTGATGTCGCGATGAATCACGCCGCGCGAGTGCGCGTAGTGCAGCGCCTTGGCGCACTTGAACATGATTTCGACCGTATCGTCGACGCGCAGCAGGTTATCCGGGCGGCAGTAGGCCGCGAGCGTACGCGCACCGTGCACGTGCTCGGTCACGATGTAGCACTGGCCGTTCTCCTCGCCGGCGTCGAAGATCGGCAGGATGTTCGGATGCTGCAACATGCCCACCAGGTGCGCCTCGGACAGGAACATCTTGCGGGCGATGCGCGCGCGCTCCTCGTCGCCGCCGGTGTCCATGTTGTAGACTTTGATCGCGACATCGCGGCCGTAATAGGCGTCGTGCGACAGGTAGACGATCCCGGTGCTGCCGCGGCCCACCTCGCGGACGACCACGTACTTGCCGATCTTGTCCGGCATGCGGGCCCCGGGCTTGGCGGGCGGGACGGTTTTTGACAGCGGAATTGACATGGCGCGCGCGATCAGGAGACGGCGCGTCAGGATAAGGGGTCGCCCGCTGCAGCCGCTGTGATGCACCCCTCACGCGACCGGGCGGTGGCCGGCGCATCGCCGGCGGACGCGACGCATGCCGCTCAACGCCGGTCAGGTGAAATGCTCGTAACCGCAATGCGAGAACTCCATCACAGTACCACCGCGCACCACCACCGCGCCGGCGGCCGCACGCAGCACGCCGATGCGCGCGTAGCGCCACTGCTGCGGCGGCAGCTCGGCGTGCAGCCGCGCGACGTTATCCGCAGGGACGGCGAAACATAACTCGTAGTCGTCGCCAGCGGTGAGCGCCAGCTCGCGCGCGCGCTCCTCGCCAAGCGCCGCCAGCAACGGCTCGGATACCGGCACGTCGCCGAACACCAGCTCGGCTCCCGTGTGGCTGGCAGCTGCGAGCTTGCCCGCATCCGCCAGCAGACCGTCCGATACGTCGATGCACGCGCTGGCGTGCTCGCGCAAGCGCTGCCCGAGTGCCATGCGCGGCGTCGGCAGCAGGAAGCGCTCGCGCAGGTAGGCCCGCGCCTCGGGCGGCGCCTCGAGACGGCCTTGCTCCAGCGCCAGTCCCGCGCCGGCATCTCCCGGGGTTCCCGAGACGAACAGCACATCCCCGGGCCGCCCGCCGCCGCGCGTGAGCGCGCTGCCGCCGGGGACGTGCCCGAGCAGCTGCACGGTCACGCACAGCGGCCCGCGCGTGGTGTCTCCGCCCACCAGCGCAACCGCGTGCGCGCGTGCCAGCGCATCGAAGCCGGCGGCGAACTCGCCGAGCCACGCCTCGTCCGCCTGCGGCAGGGTGAGGGCCAGCAGCGCCCACGCCGGGCGCGCACCCATCGCCGCCAGGTCGCTCAGATTGACCGCGAGCGCGCGGTGACCGATCGAGGCCGGGGGCGACGCAATCGGGAAATGCACGCCGGCGACCAGCGTATCGGTGGCCGCCACCAGGTCGCAGCCCGCCGGCATGGCGAGCAGCGCCGCATCATCGCCGACCCCGAGGCGCACGTCGGCGCGCTGTGCTCCGCAGGTGCGGAAGTAGCGCTCGATCAGAGCGAATTCCGACAGCGGCATGCCGCACCCGGCGCTTCAGTGCTCACCCGGCCGCAGCTCGCGCGCGGCCCGATCGAGCACTGCATTCACGAACTTGTGCCCGTCGGTGGCGCCGAAGCGCTTCGCCAGCCCTACCGCCTCGTTGATCGCGACGCGGTACGGAACCTCGGGGCGCGCGCTGAGCTCGTACAGGCCGATGAGCAGGATGGCGCGCTCCACCGGGTCGAGGAGTCGCGGCTCACGGTCGGTAAAGGAGGCGAGCCGCGTCTCGAGCTGCTCGCGCTCGCGCCACACTCCCTCGACCAGCGTGCGGAAATAGCCCGCATCCGCACGCGCCATGTCCTCGGCGTCGCCGAACTCGTGCACCAGGTCCTGCCACGGGCAGGCGTTCAGCTGCCAGCGATACAGCGCCTGCAGCGCGAGCTTGCGCGCCACGGTGCGGGTGGAGCTGAATTCCCGGGCGCCGGCAGCTGTCATCGGCACGCAGCCCTCACAGGCGGGCCATGACGGCCGCCATTTCGAGCGCGCTCTGCATCGCCTCGCCGCCCTTGTTGCCGGCAGTCGTCGCGGCGCGCTCCAGCGCCTGCTCCAGAGAATCCACGGTCAGCACTCCGAAGGCCACTGGCACGCCGCTCTCCAATGCGGCGAGCTGCAGCCCGCGCGCGCACTCGCCGGCGACGTACTCGAAATGCGGCGTGTCGCCGCGGATCACGCACCCGAGGGCCACCACGGCATCGTAGCGGCCGCTGGCGGCGAGCCGTCGCGCGACCACGGGCAGCTCGAAGGCGCCCGGTACGCGCACCACGGTCAGGTCGCGCGCCTCACCGCCGCGCTCGAGCCAGCACGCCTGTGCGCCCTTGAGCAGGCTCGCCACGATGAGCTCGTTGAAGCGGGCGGCGGCGATGGCGACCCTGCGTCCGCCCGCGCGCGCCTCACCTTCGATGAGCTCGGGCTGAGTCACCCCGCTTCCCCGACGTAGCCCTCGACCTCCAGTCCAAAGGCCGAGATGCCGTGCATCTGCTTGGGCGCCGACAGCACGCGCATGCGCTTCACGCCGAGGTCCTTGAGGATCTGTGCGCCGACACCGAAGGTGCGCAGCACCGCGCCCGCGGCGGCGCCCGCGGCGCCGTCCGGCGGCGCTGCGGGCGCGGCGGCGGCGAATGAGCGCACCGCCGCGGCGAGCTCGGGTGCGGACTCCTGCCGGCGCAGCACCACGACCACGCCGTCGCCGGCCTCGACGATGCGCCGCATGGCGGCGCGCAGCGTCCAGGCGCGCCCCGCACCCTGCACGCCGAACAGGTCGCGCAGCGTGTCGGCGACGTGCACCCGCACCAGCGGCGCCGCGGCGCCGTCGAGCCGGCCGTGCGCCAGCGCCAGGTGCACCTCGAGGCTGACTTCATCCTGGTAGGCATACAGGCGGAATTTGCCGAGCTCGGTCTGCACGCTGTGCTCGCCGATGCGCACCACGGTCCGCTCGGTGCGCAGCCGGTGGCGGATGAGATCGGCGATCGTGCCGATCCTGAGCGCGTGGGCGCGCGCGAACTCCTGCAGCTGCGGGCGGCGCGCCATGGAGCCGTCCTCGTTCATCACCTCGCACAGCACGCCCACCGGGGCAAGTCCCGCCAGGCGGCACAGGTCGACGGCGGCTTCGGTGTGCCCGGCGCGCACCAGCACGCCGCCGCGGCGCGAGCGCAGCGGAAAGATATGACCAGGACGCGCAAAATCCGCGGCGGTCGATGCCGGGTCCGCGAGCGCGCGAATGGTGGCGGCGCGATCGGCCGAGGACACCCCGGTGCTGGTGCCGGCGCGCACGTCCACCGATATGGTGAAGGCGGTGCGCTGCGACTCGCTATTGGCGGGAACCATCTGCGGCAGCTCAAGCCGCGCGACTTGCGCCTCCTCCATGGGCACGCAGATGATGCCGCTGGTATGGCGGATCATGAAGGCGACGGCCTCGGGCGTGGCGCGCTCGGCGGCCATGATCAGGTCGCCCTCGTTCTCGCGGTCCTCGTCGTCCATGATGATGACCATGCGCCCGGCGCGCAGGTCGTCGAGGATTTCCGTCACCGAGTTGACCGGCGCGGATCCCGGCGCAGATGCAGCCTTACCGGCAATCGGGAGGACTTTTGACATGATGCGTGTCGCAGCGGGTGCGGCCGGTGAGTATACCCGAGCCTCCCGCGCATTATGACGCCTCGCGCCGGCGCGCCGCGCAGCTGCGGCGCGCGACGGCCGCCTGCTGTGACCGGCTGCGCAGAACCTAAGCTGCCGCGGCCACAAACTGCTCCCTGGGTTGGTCTTCGCAGGGAGCAACTCCATGGTGCTGACAGCGTGTGGATGCCTGCTGCTGTTCTGCTCGGGACTGGCGGTTTGCCTGTTCTGCTGGCTGAGTTACGCGAGCTTCGTCGGCTCGCGCCCGGATCGCTCCGAGGAATTCGACGAGCTCGAGAGCGTCGATAACTAAAGACGCACGCTCGCGGCTGACCGCGCGCGCTCCACTCACGAGACTGCCGATCACAGCGGCGGGCGCCGTCGGCGCCGCGACGCCAACTCGCCTGCCGTCCCGCGCCGCGGCGCGATTCCCCGACGGTTAATTTGCCGCCTGGCGCAGCTGCGCCAGCAGCTCCGGCGGCAGCGCCCCGGTTCCGGCCAGCCAGCCGGCGTAGAACGCCAGTCGCTCGGCCTCGGTGGCGTACTGCGCGAGGAGCTCGTCAGGCGCCGGCATGTAGGGCATGAACGTGGCGCCGGGCGGCAGGTCAGCGCGGCACTCGTCCTCGATCGCCGCGAGCTTCCGTCGTGTGCTCGGCCGCCAGTGCTCAGCCCGTGATAGCCTCAGACCCCGGTCGTAGGCGCGTTGTTCTTCTTCTGTATACCCCATGGATGCGCAGGTTATCCCAGCGGCCGGGCAGCGCGGCGCGCTGCCGACATAAGGTGGGGCTAATTTGCCGGCGGCGCGTGGCGGCGCTATTTTCCGCCCTTCTCCGCTGCGGCAATCGCCTTGTCGGCCTGCGCCGTCGCATTCTTGACCGCCGACTGGACGCACGGCGGATCGCTTTCGACGGTGGTGGGGTAGAGCTTGGCGAGCTGCGCACAAGCCTTGGTGGCACTGTCCTTGATGCGCTTCTGCAGCTCAGTCGCCCCTGAGTGCGTGGCGAGATTCAGGTCTGAATAGCTGACCTTGTAGACAATCGAGAGCGCCGGTGCACCTTTCACCATGGTCGATTCCACGTGCGGCGCCTCGACGATCACTTCCGACATTTGTTGAGCCAAGCTCGGCCAACTCGCAACCAAACAGCTTACTGCGCCAAGCGCGATGTGAAGTGTCCGAACTCTCATGGGAGCCCCCTAGTTTGTCTGATCCGATCTGATAATCCCTTGGTCTCGTGAGTTTGAACCGCGGACAGCGCCGCGATGATACACCCGAGGACCGACTGGAGCGTCCCGCGGCGCAGCGTTGTCAGCTCGCTCGCCGCCCCTGGATATTGGTGCGATGCCGCAGAGATTCGGCCGCAAGCCCGTGTCAGCCGCTCGCGTTCGCCAACAGCCGCTCCAGGTAGCGCGCGACCAGGTCGACCTCGAGATTGACCGGCGCCCCGACCGTGAGCCCGCCGAGCGTCGTGCTGCTCAGCGTATGGGGAATGATGTTGACGCCGAAGCTCGCGCCGGCCACGGAATTGACCGTGAGGCTCACACCGTCGACGGCCACCGAGCCCTTGCGCGCCAGGTAGCGCGCGAGCCCGGCCGGCGCCTCGATGGTGAGCCGTCGCGAGCGTGCGTCCTCGCTCACGGCGCTCACCCGACCGACCCCGTCGACGTGTCCGGATACCAGGTGGCCGCCGAGCGCCTGCCCGGCGCGCAGCGCGGGCTCGAGATTCACCGGCGCCGCGACCGCGAGCCCGCCGAGCGTGGTGACGGCGAGCGTCTCGCGCGAGACGTCGGCGGCGAAGGTACGCCCCTGCACCGCCGTCACGGTGAGGCAGCAGCCCTGCACGCACAGGCTGTCGCCGACACGCGTGCCCGAGAGATCCAGCCGCTGGCAGGCGATCGTGAGCCGCAGATCGCCGCCGCGCGGCTCGCACGATTGCACCCGGCCGACATCCTGGACGATTCCGGTAAACAAGGGCGCCGCTCCGGTGTTCGCCGCTAACCCGGCGGCGTTGCGCGCGGTCGCAGCCGCAGGCGCAGGTCCTCGCCGAGCGGCAGCGTATCGACGAGCGTGAACGCCGGCGCGTCCCCGATCTCGTGCGGCTCGGGAAGCGCGACCAGCGGCCGCGCCGCCGGCCCGAGCAGCCTTGGGGCGATGTACAGCAGCAGCTCGTCGGCCAGCGAGGCGCGCAGCAGCTCGCCGGCGAGTGTCGCCCCCGCTTCCACCAGCACCTCGTTGAGCTCGAGCTCCCCGAGGCGGTCGAGCAGTGCCCCGAGCGCCAGCCGCCCCGCTTCCGCCGGCAGCGACTCGATACGCGCGCCGCGTGCCGTCAGGGCGGCGGCGCGCGCGTGCTCCGGCGCGCCCAGCGCGCTCAGGATCAGCACGTCGCCGCCTGCCTCGAACAGCCGCGCACCAGGCGGTGTGCGCAGCTGCGTGTCCAGCACGATCCGCAGCGGCTGACGGCGCACGCCGGCCGCAGGCTCCGGCGGCAGACGCACGTCGAGGCGTGGGTCATCGGCGAGCACCGTGCCGACGCCGGTGAGCACGGCCGAGCTGCGCGCACGCCAGCGCTGCACGTCGCGCCGCGCGGCCTCACCGCTGATCCAGCGACTCGCGCCGCTGGCGAGCGCGCTGCGGCCGTCGAGGCTCATGGCGAGCTTCACCCGTACCAGCGGGCGCCCGAGTTGCATGCGCTTCATGAACCCGGCGTTGAGCTCCGCGGCTTCCTCCGCCAAGAGTCCCGCCTCGACCTCGATGCCGGCGGCGCGCAGGGTGGCGGCGCCGCGGCCGCCCACCAGCGGATTCGGATCGCCTGCCGCGTACACCACGCGCGCCACGCGCGCCGCGATGAGCGCCTCGACGCACGGCGGGGTGCGGCCGTGGTGGCTGCACGGCTCGAGGGTCACGTACACCGATGCGCCCACGGCCTGGCCGGCGGCCGCCTGCAGCGCCGCGACCTCGGCGTGCGCCTCGCCGGCTCGCTCGTGCCAGCCCTCGGCGACGATGCGGGTATGCTGCGCGACCACGCAGCCGACGCGCGGGTTCGGGTCGGTGCTCTCGAGCCCGCGCGCGGCGAGAGCGAGCGCACGCTGCATGGCGAGGCGGTCGAAATCGGAGAACATGCTCGCTATTTCTTGCCCCCCGCATCGGGATCGGCATCGTTGGCCGCCGGGTCTGCCGGCAGCAGCGGCAGCTGATCGCGGCTGGCGGCGCGCGCGGCCTGGCGTCGGTGGGCACGTAACGGTACCGCCGGCGCGGCCGGCGCCGCGCGCGCGCCGCGCAGGCGTTCGATCTCCTGGTGAAAGGCTTCCACGTCCTGGAACTGCCGGTACACGGAGGCAAAGCGCACGTAGGCGACCTCGTCGAGGTGCCGCAGCTCCTCCATGACCAGCTCGCCGATCGCCCGCGCGGTCACCTCGCGATCCCCGAGGCTGCGCACCCGGTGAACGATGCGGCTCACGGCCTCATCGATCTGCTCGCGGGCCACCGGGCGCTTTTCCAGCGCCTTTTCCATGCCGGCGCGCAGCTTGCCTTCGTCGAACGCCTCGCGCGCGCGATCGCCCTTGACCACCACCGGCATGACGAGCTCGGCGGTTTCGAACGTCGTGAAGCGCTCGCCGCACTTCAGGCATTCGCGGCGGCGGCGGATCTGCCGGCCTTCGCCCGCCAGCCGCGAGTCGTTCACCTTGGTCTCGTCATGGCCGCAGAACGGGCAGTGCATGCGGCGGGTCGCCTCGCGCCGGCCCTAGGATCCGTACACCGGGAAGCGGCGGCACAGCTCGAGCACCTGCGCCCGCACGCGCTCGGTCACCGCCGGCGCACCTTCCGCATCGAGCACCTGTGCCATCAGATCCGCGACCTGCTCGACTTCCGCCTCGCGAAAGCCGCGCGTGGTGGAGGCTGGCGTACCGATGCGCAGCCCGCTGGTCACCATCGGCGGCCGCGGATCGTTGGGCACGGCGTTCTTGTTCACCGTGATGTTGGCACGGCCGAGGGCGGCGTCGGCGTCCTTGCCGGTGATGTTGCGATCGGCGAGGCTCATGAGGAACAGGTGGTTGTCGGTGCCACCGGAGACGATCTGGTAGCCTCGGTGATCGAGCCGGGCCGCCAGGGCGCGCGCGTTGGCGAGCACCTGGCGCTGATAGTCGCGGAACTGCGGCTGCAGCGCCTCGAGCAGCGCCACCGCCTTGGCGGCGATGACGTGCATGAGGGGACCGCCCTGCGTCCCGGGGAACACCATGGAGTTCAGCTTCTTGGTGATCTCCTCATTGGCGCGCGCCAGGATCAGCCCGCCGCGCGGCCCGCGCAGCGTCTTGTGCGTGGTGGTGGTCACCACGTCGGCGTGCGGCACCGGGTTCGGGTAGATGCCGGCCGCTACCAGGCCCGCGACGTGCGCCATGTCCACCACGAAGTAGGCTCCGACGCTGCGCGCGATCTGCGCGAAGCGCGCCCAGTCGATGACGCGCGAGTACGCCGAGAAGCCGGCGACGATCATCTTCGGCCGGTGCTCCTCGGCGAGGCGCTGCACCTGCTCGTAGTCGATGGCGCCGTCGGCGGGGCGGATGCCGTACTGCGTCGCGCGAAACAGCTTGCCGGAGAAGTTGACCCGCGCGCCGTGCGTGAGGTGTCCACCGTGGTCCAGGCTCATGCCGAGAATCGCATCGCCCGGCTGCACCAGCGCGAGGTACGCCGCGGCGTTGGCCTGCGAGCCCGAATGGGGCTGCACGTTGGCGAAGTCGGCGCCGAACAGCTGCTTGGCGCGATCGATGGCGAGCTGCTCGACCACGTCCACGTACTCGCAGCCGCCGTAGTAGCGCTTGCCCGGGTAGCCCTCGGCGTACTTGTTGGTCAGTACCGAGCCCTGCGCCTCGAGCACCCGGGGGGAGGCGTAGTTCTCAGAGGCAATCAGCTCGATGTGCTCCTCCTGGCGCCGGCGCTCCCCCAGGATGGCGCTCGCCAGCTCCCGGTCGAATCCCTCGATGGTCATGGTCCTGGGAAACATGCGCGGCGCCGCCTTCGGGTGAGGTGAAAGTAGGGCCGCGCATTGTACCGGAACGATCCGCCAGCCGCCCCGGGCGCCCGGCGCGTCAGCGTCGCAACCGCCGCGTGCCGCGGCGCGCCAGCGCGTGTCTACAGCAGATTCTCGACCACTGCGTTCCAGGCGTTGGCCAGGTTGGCGCGGTTGTAGCCGCCGCCCCCGAGCGCCAGTACCCGGCCGTGCCCGAGCTCGTCCGCCAGCGCCGCCAGTTCGCGCGCTGCCCGGCCGTGAACCTGCGGCGAGAAGCGCAGGTGGGTGATCGGATCGCCCTCGAGGCTGTCGGCGCCGCACTGCAGGATGATGAATTCGGGCGCGAATTTGCGCAGGTGCGCCGTGACCCCCGGCCACACGGCCGCGAATGTCTCGTCGTCCGACCCCGGTGGCAGCGGCACGTTGAGCTTCATCCCGGCGGCCGCCCCGCGGCCGGTCTCGGCCGCCGCGCCGGTGCCGGGGTAGAGGTAACGCCCATCCTCGTGCAGATCGGCGAACACCAGCGACGCGTCATCCTCGAAAGCGTAGTACACCCCATCGCCGTGATGGGCATCGATGTCGACATAGGCGATGTGCTTCAGGCCCGCGGCCTTGAGCTGCTCGATGGCGACGCCGCAATCGTTGAACACGCAGAAGCCGGCGGCGCGGCTGCGCGCCGCGTGATGCAGCCCCGCGATGGGAACGAACGCCCGGCGGCAGCGCTCCGCCATGATCGCCTCCATCGCGCTCAGCGTCGCGCCCACGACGCCCGCCGCCGCCTCGTACACCCCCTTGAAGGCCGGCGTGTCGCCCGCATCGAGCAGGCCGGTGCCGCTCGCCGAGCGCTCGCGCACGAACTCGAGATACTCGCGGCTGTGGAAGGAGCGCAGCTCCTGATCGGTGGCCGTGCGCGGCTCGAGCACCGTCACCCGCCGCTCCAGGCCGCGCGCTGCGAATTCGCGTGCGAACGCGGCGAGACGATCGGGCCCGAATGGATGGCCTTCACCGAAGCCATAGCGCGCGAGGCGCTCGCTCAGCACCACTGCCACGCTCGCCATGGTGGTGGTTACGCTCCTGCAGTCACGGTACGCGTGCTCAAGGCGCGCAAGCCTAACACAGTGGCGCACGCCGCACGGCGGGTGCGGCCATCGCCATCGGCGCCGGGCTCGACCATAATCGCTGCCCGCAATTGCCGCCGCCGCAGTCCCATGGCCCAGTACATCTACACCATGAATCGCGTCTCCAAGGTAGTCCCGCCCAAGCGGGTCATCCTGCGCGACATCAGCCTGTCGTTCTTCCCGGGGGCGAAGATCGGCGTGCTGGGGCTGAACGGCGCGGGCAAGTCCTCGCTGCTGAAGATCATGGCCGGCATCGACAGCGGCTTCGACGGCGAGGCGCGCCCGCAAAGCGGCATCCGCATCGGCTTCCTGCCGCAGGAACCGCAGCTCGAGCCTTCCCGGGACGTACGCACCACCGTCATGGAGGGACTCGGCGACACCCACCGCCAGCTGGAGGAGTTCAACCACATCAGCGAGCGGTTCGCCGAGCCGATGGACGAGGAGCAGATGAATGCGCTGCTCGCGCGCCAGGCGCAGCTGCAGGATGCGATCGACGCCGCCGGCGGCTGGGAGCTCGAGCGCAAGCTCGAGATCGCCGCGGACGCGCTGCGGCTGCCGCCGTGGGAGGCGAGCATCGGCACCCTCTCGGGCGGGGAGAAGCGCCGCGTCGCCCTGTGCCGGCTGCTGCTGTCGGCACCGGACATGCTGCTGCTCGATGAGCCCACCAACCACCTGGACGCCGAGTCGATCGCCTGGCTCGAGCGCTATCTCGAGGAATACCCGAGCACCGTCATCGCCGTCACTCACGACCGCTATTTCCTCGACAACGTCGCGCAGTGGATCCTCGAGCTCGACCGCGGCCATGGCATACCGTGGCACGGCAACTACTCCTCGTGGCTCGAGCAGAAGGAACGGCGCCTCGCTCTCGAGGAACGCGAGCACGAGGCGCTGCGCCGGGCACTGGCGCACGAGCTCGAGTGGGTCCGGCAGAATCCCAAGGCGCGCCAGGCCAAGAGCAAGGCGCGGCTCGAGCGCTACGAGGAGCTCGCCTCGCGCGAATTCCAGCAGCGCAACGAGACCAACGAGATCTATATCCCGCCGGGCGAGCGGCTCGGCGAGCTGGTGATCGCGGTCGAGGGCCTGCGCAAGGGCTACGGCGAGCGGCTGCTGATCGACAATCTCGCCTTCAACCTGCCGCGCGGCGGCATCGTCGGCATCATCGGCCCGAACGGCGCCGGCAAGACCACGCTGTTCCGCATGCTCACCGGCGGCGAGCGGCCCGACGCCGGCGAGATCCGCATCGGTTCTACGGTGCGACTCGCCTACGTCGACCAGTCGCGCCAGGCGCTCGACGACCGCAAGACGGTCTGGGAGGAGATCTCCGGCGGTCTCGACGTGATCCGGGTCGGCGCCTACGAGACGCCCTCGCGCGGCTACGTCGGGCGCTTCAATTTCCGGGGTACGCAGCAGCAGCAGCTGATCGGCGAGCTCTCCGGCGGCGAGCGCAACCGCGTGCACCTCGCCAAGGTGCTGCGCGCCGGCGGCAACGTCCTGCTGCTCGATGAGCCGACCAACGACCTCGACGTGGAGACGCTGCGTGCGCTCGAGGAGGCGCTGCTTTCCTTCCCGGGCTGCGCCGTGGTGATCTCGCACGACCGCTGGTTCCTCGATCGCATCGCCACGCACATCCTCGCCTTCGAAGGCGACTCCCAGGTGGTGTGGTTCGAGGGCAATTACCAGGAATACGTCGCGGACTTCAGGCGCCGCAAGGGCGAGGACGCCGCCCAGCCCCATCGCATCAGGTACAAACCGCTCACCCGCTGAGCGGACCTAAAGTCACTTGTCACGCCCCGTGACAGCGGCCGCGCCGCAAGAGAGTGACGAGCACCACCTGTGGCGCTGGGCCGGTCCGCTCGCGGCACTGCTGGTGTTCGCCGGCGTCGTGATGGTTCTGCACCATCAGCTCGCGCACCTGCACGTACGCAGCGTGCTCGCTCGCCTGCACGCCATTCCGCGCCGCCAGGTGCTCGCCGCCCTCGCCACCAGCGCGGCGAGCTACTGGCTGCTCTCCACCTACGAGGTGCTGGCGCTCGCCTATCTCAGGCGGGCGATTCCGTACACGCGCATCCTGTTCACCTCCTTCATCGCCTACTCCTTCGGCCACACGCTCGGATTCGCGGCATTCACCGGCACCGCGATCCGCTTGCGCCTGTACGCCACCGCGGGCATCACGGCGATCGAGGTCGCGACCGTCTCCGCCTTCTGCAGCCTCTCCTTCGGCATCGGGCTGGCGACGGTCTCGGGCGTGTCGCTGTTCCTGGCGCCGGCGCACACCGCGAGCGTGCTGCGCCTGCATCACAACTGGTCGCTGCTCGCCGGCACACTGCTGCTCTTCGCCGTGGCGGCCTACCTGCTGTGGGCCTGCCTGGCGCGCGCCACGCTGGAGATCCGCGGCTGGGCGCTGCGGGCACCGGGCCCGGCGATCGGCGTTGCGCAGATCGCCCTCGGGGTGCTCGACCTGTCCTTGTCCTGCGCCGTGCTGTGGTGGCTGCTGCCGCCGGAGGCGCATGTCGGCTTCATTACCTTCCTGGGCGTCTACGCCGCGGCGGTGATCGCCGGCATCGTCAGCCACGTGCCCGGGGGCGTCGGGGTGTTCGAGGCGGTGGTGCTGCTCACCCTGCCGGGCGTGCCGGCGGATGCGCTGCTCGGCTCGCTGCTCGCCTACCGGGCCGTGTACTACCTGGTGCCGCTGGTGTTCGCGACACTGCTGTTCGGCTCCAAGGAGCTGGCGGCGCAGCGCCCGGCGCTGGCGCGTGCCCAGCAGTGGGCGAGCCTCTACATCGCGCCGGTCGTGCCGCAAATCGCCGGCGCCCTCACCTTCCTCGCCGGCGCATTGCTGCTGTTCTCCGGCTCGACGCCAGCGATCGACGCACGGCTGGCGTTTCTCGATCGCTTCCTACCGCTCGCGGTGCTGGAGATCTCGCACCTCGCCGGCAGCATCGTCGGGCTCGCACTCCTGGTGCTGGCGCGCGCGCTGTTCCGGCGCGTGCAGGCGGCGTATCACATCTCGGTATGGCTGCTGGTCGCCGGCATCTTCGCTTCGCTCCTCAAGGGACTCGATTTCGAGGAGGCGACTCTGCTCGCACTGGTCCTTGGCGTGCTGATGCTCGGGCGGCGCGCCTTCTATCGCCCGACCGCGATCCTCGCCGAGCGCTTCACCCCCGCCTGGGTGGCGAGCATCACCGGGGTCATCGTGCTGGCGGTGTGGATCGGCATGGTCTCCCACCGGCACGTCGCCTACTCGCGCGAGCTGTGGTGGACCTTCGCCCTGGACGGCAGCGCCCCGCGCGTGCTGCGCGCCTCGTTCGCCGTCATCGTGCTCGCCACCGCCTACCTGCTGCTCAACATGCTGCGGCCGGCGCGGCCGGAGCCGGCGGTCGCCGGCCCCGCGGAGCTGGCGCGGGCGCGTCCGCTGATTGCCGCCGCGGAGCTCACCATCGCCAACGCCGCGCTCACCGGCGACAAGCGCCTGCTGTTCAGCGAGGCCGGCGATGCGTTCCTCATGTACCAGGTCGCCGGCCACAGCTGGATCGCGCTCGCTGATCCGATCGGCTCGCCGGACGGCGCCGAGGAGCTGGTATGGCGGCTGCGCGAGATATCCGATCGCCACGGCGGCCGCACGGTGTTCTATCAGGTGTCCGGCGAGCGCCTGTCGCTGTACGTCGACCTCGGGCTGGCGGCGCTCAAGATCGGCGAGGAGGCGCGCGTGCCGCTCGCGCAGTTCTCGCTCGAGGGCGCGGCGCGCGCTGACCTGCGGCAATCGCACCGCCGCGCGCAGCGCGACGGCGCCAGCTTCGAGGTCGTGCCGCCCGGGCGGGTCGACGAGCTGCTGCCGGTCCTGCAGCGCATATCCGACTCCTGGCTCGCTGCCAAGTCGACCGGCGAGAAGCGCTTCTCCGTGGGCGCGTTCGCGCCGCAGTACCTGCGGCAGTTTCCGGTGGCCGTGGTGCGCGCGGAAGGCACGCCGGCTGCGTTTGCGAACCTGTGGACCACGGCAACGAGGGCCGAGCTCTCGGTGGATCTCATGCGCTTCGGGCCGGACGCCCCGCGCGGCGCCATGGACTACCTGTTCATCGAGCTGATGCTGTGGGGACGCAGCGAGGGTTATCGCTGGTTCAATCTCGGCATGGCACCGCTCGCGGGCCTGGAAGCTCACCCGCTCGCACCCGCCTGGCACCGGGTGGGTAACTTCATCTTCCGCCACGGCGAGCACTTCTATAATTTCGAGGGGCTGCGGCGCTACAAGACCAAGTTCGATCCCGTGTGGGAGCCGCGTTATCTGGCCGCTCCCGGCGGCATGGCGCTGCCGCGGGTGCTGGTGGATGTGTCGGTGTTGATCGCCGGCGGTATGAAGGAGTTGTTCGCGCGATGATCACGGCGGGGCCTGTCAGCCGGCCGGCTGCCGCGGCCCGATTGCCGTGGCGTGCCGGCGCGGGCGCTGCGGTACTGTTGGCGCTGACGCTGACCGGGACAGATCCCGGTCGGGCGGCCAGCGCCGACGCGCCGTCGAGCGCCGGCGCGCCTTCCACCGCCGCGGCCCCCACGCGCGCCGGCCCGGCGCGCGGCGCGGTCGCACCCGCTGACGAGCGTTACTCCACCCGCCTGCCGGCGGGACGCTTCGGCACCGTCACGGTCTACCTGCCCGCAGGCCAGCCGCGCAGTGTCGCACTGTTCGTCTCCGGCGACGGCGGCTGGGAGCTCGGCGTCGTCAACATGGCGCACGCGCTCGCCGCCCTCGGTGCCGTGGTCGTCGGCGTGGATATCCGCGACTACCTCGGGAGCCTGCGCCGCGCGGCGCAGCGCCCCGATGCACCCTGCCAGATGATCGCCGCGGATTTCGAGACCCTGAGTCATCAGGTGCAGAAGCAAATCGGCATGAGCGAGTACCTCGTGCCGGTGCTGGTCGGCTATTCCTCGGGTGCCACCGTGGTGTACGCCACGCTGGCGCAGTCCCCGCCGGGTACCTTCGCCGGCGCGCTGAGTCTCGGCTTCTGCGCCGACCAGGACTTCGCCGGCGCGTCACTGTGTCCGGGCGCCGGACTGCGCTATACCGAGAACCATCAGCACGAGCTGGTGCTCGAGCCGTCGACGGCGCTCAAGCAGCCGTGGATTGCCCTGCAGGGACAGAAGGATCAGGTGTGCGACCCGCACGCCACCGACGTGTTCGCCGCTCGGGTGAGCGGCGGCGCGGTGGTGAAGCTGCCCTTGGTGGGCCACGGCTTCTCGGTCGAGCGCGACTGGTTGGCGCAGTTCCGCGAGGCCTACGCGCGCCTCAGCGCGCGCGCGCAGGCGCCCGCCGGGCGCCCGCCGGACATCAGCGACCTGCCGGTGCAGGAGGTCGAGGCGAGCGGCGCAGCGGACGAGTTTGCGCTGCTGCTCACCGGCGACGGCGGCTGGGCGGGGCTCGACCAGGAGCTCGCTGCGCGCCTCGCAGCCAACGGTGTGCCCACGGTGGGGCTGAACTCGCTGAAGTATTTCTGGACCGAGCGCACACCGGAGGAGACCGCCCGCGACGTCGCGCGCCTGCTGCGCCACTACCTCGCTGCCTGGAACCGGCCGCGCGTGCTGCTGATCGGCTATTCGTTCGGGGCGGATGTGCTGCCGTTCGTGGTCAACCGCCTGCCGCCGGACCTGCGTGAGCACGTTGCGAGTGTCAGCGTGCTCGGGATCGACGCGCACGCCTCGTTCGAGGTGCGCATTGCCGGCTGGGTCGGCGGCGATGAGGGTGGACCGCCGACGCGCCCGGAGCTCACCCGCCTCGGCCAGGTGCCGGTGTTGTGCATCTACGGCGAAGGTGAGGCGGATTCGATCTGTCCCGGACTGCCGGCCGGCCCCATCGCCCGCGCGCAGATCGGCAAGGGGCATCACTTCAGCGGCGAATACGCAACGCTCGCGGACCGCATCCTCGCGTTCGCGCGCACCGGGCGGCCTGTGACATAACGCGGCCCGCCGGACCCGCCCACCCTCGCCCCGGCGCACCGGGCGCACTCAGCGGACGCGCACTGAGTTAACATGGCCGGGCGGCACCGACAACAAACATGAGCCGCTAACTGCGCATGTCCCTGTACATCGATTCGGCGAGCCAACTGCATCACGACCTCGATAAGAACCTGGTCGTCACCTGCCCCCACTGCCAGGCGGTCGCGCACATCACGCCCTGTGCGGTGCCGCGCTTCGAGGACCTGCAGCTGTACCGTCCCAAGCAAGTGGGCGCGGTCTACCTGTGCGACGCCTGCCATATGCCGGTGTTCCTGCGCTTCACGGTGCGCGTGTACGGCGCGGCGCGCATCGAGCTGTCGCCGCAGTTCACCGAGGTGGAGCGGGCGCGCGAGAAGTTCAGCTTCGCCTACATCCCGGAGGAAGTTGAGCTGCTGTTCCGAGAGGCGCTCGCCTGCTTCTCGCAGGGCGCGTTCAACGCCTTCGCCTCCATGTGCCGCCGCTCGGCGCAGGCAATGTTTGCCGACCTCGGCGAAGGCGGCAGGCTGCGGCTGTTCGATGAGCTGAACGAGGTGCGCGAGCTCGCCAGCATCGCGCCCGAGATCTTCGCCAAGATGCGCAGCATCCTGTTCGGTGCGGAGCTCGATGCCCGCGCGCCGCTGCCGCTGCTCGACCGCTACGAGGCGGGCATCATGCTCGAGGTCGTCAAGGATCTGCTGTACGAAGCCTACGTCCGCAAGGGCAGGCTGCAGCAGGCGATCATGGTGCGGCGCTTCTTCCTCGAGGAGACCGGCAGTCATGTGGCGCCGCTGGTCTCGGCGAGCTGATCACGAGCTGATCCGCCGCCCGGTGCACTCTCATTCCACGAAGC
>DASPPI010000144.1:0-2028 GCA_035625615.1 Steroidobacteraceae bacterium
TGAAGTATCTCGGGCTCGCCGGCGCCGTGCTCGTGCTCACGCTGTTCGCCTCGGCTTACGGGCTGCTGCGTGCCTCGCTGCCGCAACTCGACGGGCACAGCCGCCAGAGGCAGCTGCACGCCGCGGTGCGCGTGATGCGTGATGCGCGCGGCGTGCCGACCATCGAGGCGGACGATCGTGCCGATCTCGCCTTCGCCACCGGGTTCGTGCATGCGCAGGACCGCTACTTTCAGATGGACCTGGCGCGCCGCCTGGCGGCCGGCGAGCTGGCGGAGCTGTTCGGCACGGTGGCGCTCGACGAGGACCGCAAGACGCGCCTGTTCAGGTTCCGCAGCGTCGCGCGCGCCGTGGTGGGTGCGGCGACTCCTGCGCAGCGGGCGATCCTCGAGGCCTACGCGGGCGGCGTCAACGCCGGACTCAAAAGCCTCACGGGGCGGCCGTGGGAGTACTGGGTGCTCGGCCAGGCGCCCGCGCCCTGGCGGGTCGAGGACACGGTGCTGGTGGTGCACGCCATGTGGTGGGATCTGCAGGCGAACGGCCTGCGTCGCGAGCTGCTGCGGCGTGAGATCGACGCGCGCCTCGGCGGACCCGAGTGCGCCGGCGGCTGGAAGTGTGCGCTCTCTTTCCTCTACCCCGCCGAAACCAGCTGGGATGCCCCGGATGCGGCCGCCGGCGTGGCCGCCGGCGGCGCGGCCGTGCCCGCAGCCGACGTGCTGAACGTGCGCGACGGCACGCCGTCCACCGCGCCCGCAGCTGGCGCCACGCGCGCACCGGCCGCCGGCAGCAACAGCTGGGCGCTGGCCGGCCGCCTCAGCGCGAGCGGCGCCGCGCTGGTCGCCAACGACATGCACCTCGGGCAGCGCGTGCCGCCGGTGTGGTATCACGTGCGGCTGCGGATCGCAGCGCACGGCGCGCTGCCGGCGCTCGACCTGAACGGCGTGACCCTTCCCGGTGCGCCGCTGCTGGTCGCCGGATCGAACGGACAGGTCGCCTGGGGCTTCACCAACAGCTACGGCGACTGGCTCCATGTCGAGACGCTTCCCTGTCGCGCGGCGGGAGAGCGGCTGGTGATGCCGCCGGGAGCCATCCCGCTCGCGGTGACGCGCGAGCAGATTCGCGTGCGCGGCGCGCCGGCCGTCGAGCTGCAGGTGAAGTCCGGCCCCGCCGGGGTATTACTGCGCGTCGACCGGGCGCAGCGCTGCTGGTTCGGCTCGTGGCTGGCGCAGCTGCCGGCCGCGACCAACCTGAATCTCATGGAGCTCGAGCGCGTCACCTCGGTCGCGGAGGCGCTCGCGCTCGCGCCCGCGGTCGGGATTCCGCACCAGAACTTCGTCGCGGGCGACATCAAGGGTCATATCGGCTGGACCATCTTCGGCCGCATCCCGCAGGACACCGGGCCGGCGCGCGCACGCGGGGCCTCGCGCTGGACCACCGGCGCCGAGCACCCGCAGATCTTCGATCCTCCGCTCGGACGACTGTGGACGGCCAACGCCCGCGTCGCGGGCGATGCGCGGCAGCTCGAGCTCATCGGCGGCGAGCTCGCCGCACTCGGCTCCGAGTACGACCTCGGAGCGCGGGCCGGCCAGATCCGCGACGACCTCATTGCCCTGCCCGGCAACGCGACGCCCGCCGACATGCTGCACATTCAGCTCGACGATCGGGCCGTGTTCCTCGATCGCTGGCGCACGCTGCTGCTCGGGTTGCTCGATGCGGACAGCGTGCGCGGCCGCCCGCAGCGCGCGCTGTTCCGGCGGCTGGTCGAGGACTGGAATGCGCGCGCGAGTGTCGACTCGGTCGGCTATCGGCTGGTGCGCGCCTATCACGACCGCACGCAGCGGGCGGTGTGGGAGATGCTGCTCACGGCGCTCGCGATACCGGCGGACGACGACAACTGGCCACCGGCGCAGTTCGAGGGTCCACTGTGGCAGCTCATCACCACGCAGCCGCTCCATCTGCTCGCCCGGAACTACCCCGACTGGCCGCAGTTCCTGCGCACCCAGGTCGACGCCACCATCGCGGAGCTGGCGG
>DASPPI010000145.1:0-4185 GCA_035625615.1 Steroidobacteraceae bacterium
CCTGAGCAGAGCATCTTTGCCGGCGCGCGCTACCTCGCCCGGCTGCGCGAGATGATTCCGGAGCGCATTCCCGAGCCCGACCGCACCTGGCTCACGGTCGCCGCCTACAACGTCGGCTTCGGGCACCTCGAGGACGCGCGCATCATCACGCAGGCGCTCGGCAAGAACCCGGACTCGTGGACCGACGTACGTGATCGGCTGCCGCTGCTGGCGCAGGAACGCTGGTACGCGCGCGCCAGGCGCGGCTACGCCCGCGGCTGGGAGCCGGTGCAGTTCGTCGACCGCATCCGGCGCTTTCTCACCCTGCTCGAGTGGCAGCCGGGAGAGACCGGGGCCTCGCAGGCCGCAGCGCCGGGCGCCGCCGCGCCGCCGCCCCCGCAGAGCCCTGGGTCCTACACGCCCGGCGCCTGAGCTGCGTCACGCGCGGTGCGCCGTCAGCCGCGCCGCTGCGTGAAGAACTCCTGCAGCTGCCGCGCACACTCGTCCATGAGCACTCCACCAAAGACGTCCACGCGATGATTCAGCTGCGGCAGCGTGAACACGTTGGTGATGCTGCCCGCGGCTCCCGCGCGCGGGTCCCACGCGCCGAACACCAGCCGGCGCACGCGCGCATGCACGATCGCCGAGGCGCACATGATGCACGGCTCGAGCGTCACGTACAGCGTGGTGTCGGTGAGGCGGTAACTGCCGAGGACCTTGCCCGCGGCGCGCAGTGCGGCGATCTCGGCGTGCGCCGTGGGATCGTGGCTCGCGACCGGCGCGTTGCCGCCGGCTGCAATGATCTGCTCGCCGCGCACCAGCACGGCGCCTACCGGTACCTCGCCGGCGGCGCCCGCGGCCTGGGCGCGCGCGAGGGCGGCGCGCATGAATGTGGCGTCGCGCCCGGCCTCAGCCGGCGCCGTCATGGGAGTCGCCGGCCGGCGTCTGCGGCGGCAGAAACAGCGCGGGATCGACGAACGTGGCGTTCAGCGCCACCCCGAAATGCAGATGTGGGCCGGTCACGCGCCCGGTCGCGCCGACCCGGCCGATCACGGCCCCGGCCTTGATGCGCGCCCCGACCTTCACGCCGATCGCGCTCAGATGGCAGTACATGGTGATGAGCCCCTCGCCGTGATCGAGGATCACCGTATTGCCGTTGAAGAAGTAGTTACCGGTGTCGGCCACGCGGCCGGCGGCGGCGGCGCGCACGGGCGTGCCGGCATCCGCGGCGATGTCCATGCCGGTGTGGGGATTGCGCAGCTCGTTGTTGAACACCCGTCGCGAGCCGTAGGAGCTCGAGCGGATGCCCGGCACCGGCTGCAGCAGTTTGAGGGTGGCGGGCGCGCTGGCGGAATAGGTGGCGACCGCCTGGCGGATGCGCGGCTGCTCGCGCTCGACGCGCGCCAGATCCTGCGGCGACAGCTCGACCTGGCGCGGCGGCACCGTGAGGTGCTGCACCGCGTACTGCTTGTCGGCGACCTCGAAGCCGATCGTCGTCCCCGGCGTGCCGTCCTGCACGCGCACCGCCGCGTGCCCCGGGGACTGGGTGAGCGGGATACCGACCACTGCGAGCCACCCGCCGTCAGCCGGCAACACCAGCACGCGCCGCTCGTCGAAGGTCACTCGCGGCGCATGGCCGGCGAAGCCGTCGATGCTCAGCAGTGCCACGCCGCCCGGCGCCCGCTCCTCCTGCGGCAGCTCGGGCTGCGACGCGCTCCCGCCCGGCGGCTGTGCCGCCGCCGCCCGCCAAGTCGGGGCGAGGCCCAGCGCCGCCGCGGCGATCAGGCCGGCACGCCATGCGGATGTGCTCATTTTCGGCCGGTGACCCGCGCCGTGAGGATCCCGCGGGCGAGACGCGCCTCGATCACCTCGCCGTCGCCAACTGCCGCCGTATCCGTCACCAGGGCGCCGTCGGCGCGCGTCACAATCGCGAAGCCGCGGGCCAGGGTCGCCAGCGGGCTCACGGCGGCCAACGCCCGCTCGGCGAGCGCCAGGCGGTGGCCGGCCGCGGCGAGGCGCTCGCTCACGGCGCGATCGAGGCGCGCGTGCAGCTGCGCATGCCACCCGCGGCGCTCGCTGAGCAGGTGCTGCGGCGAGCGCTTCATCAGCCGTGCGTGACCTTCCGCCAGCCGCCGCCCGTCACGGTGCAGGCCCGCGCGCGCCGCCCCAAGGAGGCGCCGTACGAGATCGTCGAGCCGCTGCATCTGCTGCTGCAGACGCACGCCGGGATGAGTGAGTCGCAGGCGCCGGCTGACCGCCTCCACCCGCGCGCCGCCGGCGCGCAGCTCGTGGCGCATGCCCACAGCGAGGCGCTGCCAGGTGCGGCTCAGTGCCTCGAGGCAGGCCTGGGCGTCGGGCACCACCAGCTCTGCGGCGGCCGAGGGCGTCGGCGCGCGCGCGTCCGCCACGAAATCCGCGATGGTGAAGTCGATTTCGTGCCCCACGCCCGAGACCACCGGCAGCGGGCAGGCGTGGATGGCGCGCGCCACGCGCTCATCGTTGTACGCCCACAGATCCTCGAGCGAGCCGCCGCCGCGCGCGAGAATCAGCACGTCGCACTCGGCGCGAGCCGCCGCCGTCGCCAGTGCGGCAATGAGTGCCGGCGCCGCCGCTGCGCCCTGCACCGCGGTCGGGTACACCAGCACCGCCGCGGGCGGATAGCGCCGTGCGAGGATCTGCAGGATGTCGTGCAGCGCGGCGCCCGAAGGCGAGGTGATCACGCCGATGCGCCGCGGGAAGCGTGGCAGGGACCGCTTGCGCTCGAGTGCGAACAGTCCCTCGGCGGCGAGCTTCGCCTTGAGACGCTCGAACTCGCGCTGCAGCGCACCGACCCCGGACTCCTCCAGGTGCTCGACGATCAGCTGGTATTCGCCGCGCGCCTCGTACACGCTGATGCGGCCGCGCACCAGCACCTGGGTCCCCGCGCGCGGCGTGAAGCCCAACAGCGCATTCTTCATGCGGAACATCGCGCAGCGCAGCTGCGCATCGCGATCCTTGAGGGTGAAGTACCAGTGACCGGAGGCAGGCTGGGAGAAGTTCGACAGCTCTCCCTGCACCCACAGCACACCGAGGCCGCGCTCGAGCAGCAGGCGCACCTCGCGGTTGAGACGCGCGACCGTGTACACCTCGCGCGCGGGCGCCGCGCCGCCGCCGATCTCGGGGCCTGAGGACATGAGCGAAACCTTAGCACGAGGTTTACCGCGGCGGGCCGGGCGCCTATAATTACGCATGCGCATTCTCGAAGAAGCTCTCACCTTCGATGACGTCCTGCTGGTTCCGGCCTATTCGGAACTGCTGCCGCGCGACGCCGACCTCTCCACTCGCGTAACGCGCCGCATCCGCCTCAACGTGCCGATCATGTCCGCGGCCATGGACACGGTCACGGAGGCGCGCCTGGCGATCACCATCGCCCAGGAAGGCGGCATCGGCATCATCCACAAGAGCATGAGCATCGACGCCCAGGCGCGCGAGGTCGCGCGGGTGAAGAAGTTCGAAAGCGGCGTCATCCGGGATCCGATCACCGTCCCGCCCGACATGACCATCCGCGAGGTGCTCGACCTCACGCGCGCGCGCGGCATCTCGGGTGTGCCGGTGGTGGTCGGCAGGAAGGCCGTCGGCATCGTCACGCATCGCGATCTGCGCTTCGAGGACCGGCTCGAGGCGCCGGTGTCCTCGGTGATGACGCCCCAGGAGCGCCTGGTGACGGTGCGCGAGGACGCGCCCAAGGACCAGGTGCTGGCGCTGCTGCACCAGCACCGCATCGAGAAGCTCCTGGTGGTCAACGGCTCGCATGAGCTGGTCGGCATGATCACGGTGAAGGATTTCCAGAAAGCCAACGAATTCCCGCGCGCCTGCAAGGACGACCGCGGCCGGCTGCGCGTCGGCGCGGCGGTCGGCACGACGCCCGATACCCTCGAGCGCATCGCGGCGCTGCGCGCGGCGGGTGTGGATCTGGTCGTAGTGGACACCGCTCATGGTCACTCGAAGGGCGTGATCGACACGCTACAGCGCATCAAGTCGGGCTGGACCGACAGCCAGGTGATCGCCGGCAACGTCGCCACACCGGAAGCGGCCCGCGCACTCGTCGATGCCGGAGCCGACGCCGTCAAGGTCGGCATCGGCCCGGGCTCGATCTGCACCACACGTATCGTGGCCGGCATCGGGGTGCCGCAGATCTCCGCGGTGGCGAATGTCGCCGAGGCGCTG
>DASPPI010000146.1:0-9968 GCA_035625615.1 Steroidobacteraceae bacterium
TACTTCTGACAGGAGGGACAATAGTACGTGGAGCGCTGTCCCTGGCGGGTGGCGCGCACCGGCGTGCCGCAGCGGCGGCACGGTTTGCCGCGCCGCTCGTAGACGTAGAGCCGCTGGCGGAAGTAGCCGGGTGCGCCGTCGGTCCCGAGGTAATCGCGCAAGGTCGTTCCGCCGGAGCGGATGGCCTGCCGGAGCACGGCGCGCACCCCGCGCACCAGCCGCGCAGCGTCCGCGCGCGACAGGCTGCGCGCCGGCCGCCGCGGTCGGATGCGGGCGCGGAACAGCGCCTCGCTCGCATAGATGTTGCCCACGCCCACTACCAGGTGGCTGTTCATGAGCAGCTGCTTGATGGCGACGCGCCGCCCGCGCGTGATGCGATAGAGATAATCGGCGTCGAATGCGGCCGCGAGAGGCTCGGGGCCGAGCCGGGCGAGCAGCGGATGCTCACGCGGGTCGCCGCTCGTGTAGAGGAGACTGCCGAAGCGGCGCGGGTCGTTGAAGCGCAGCGCCAGCCCCGAATCGAGCACCAGGTCGAAATGATCGTGCGCCAGACGCGGCGTACCGGCAGGCACGGCTCGCAGGTTGCCGGACATCCCGAGGTGCAGCAGCAGCGTTCCGGACTCGAGCCGCAGCAGCAGGTACTTCGCCCGCCGGCCGACGCGCACGAAGCGCTGACCGGCAAGCTGCTGCGCCAGCTCCGCGGCCACCCGCCAGCGGAGCCTGGCCTCGTACACCTTCAGCGCAACGATGCGTCGGTTGCGCACGAGACGCGCGAGGCCGCGGCGCGTGGTCTCGACCTCAGGGAGCTCGGGCAAGCGCGCCAGATCCCCGGCGCGGGATCACTTGATCTTGGACTCTTTGTAGGCGACGTGCTTGCGCGCCACCGGGTCGAACTTGCGCACTTCCAGCTTGTCCGGGTGCAGGCGCTTGTTCTTGGTGGTCACGTAGAAGTGGCCGGTGCCGGCGGTGGACAGCAGCTTGATCTTCTCGCGCATGATGGCTGGCTCTTCCTGGCTCGAGTGCTCAGAGCTTGTGACCCTTTGCGTGCAACTCCGCGACGACCTTGTCGATGCCCTTCTTCTCCACCGTGCGCATGCCGCTCGTGGTCAGGCGCAGCGTCACCCAGCGCTTCTCGGTCTCCACCCAGAAACGCTGCGTGTGCAGGTTCGGCAGGAAGCGGCGGCGCTTCTTGTTGTTGGCGTGGGAAACACGGTTACCAACGGCCGGCTTCTTGCCGGTGATCTCACAGACGCGGGACATGCGGACAAACCTACGAGTTTCACCAACTTGGGAGCCGGGAGCCGACCGCCCCCGCAGTCCCGGGCCGGGCTTTATACCAGCCCGGCTGCGGGATCACAAGGCGTATCGGCGCGGGCCCGGTCCAGCCGAATTCCTGGCAGCGCGCCGCGGATCCCTGTAGCGTACCCGGCCGCTCGCTGTGGCACCGAGGCTGCACTGCAGACTCGGGCCATTAACCAACAACGAATCAAGAACCGGAGATATTCACATGACACGACTGACTCATGCGCTGTGCGCAGCCGCCGCGCTGCTCGCTCTCTCGACGCTGGCTGCGCCGGTCTGGGCGGACGGACGGTACTGGACCGATGGACCGGTCGTGACCTCGGCCTACATCCGTACCGTCGACGGGCACTTCGACGACTACATGCGCTACCTGTCGACCACCTTCAAGCAGACCGAAGAGGCCGCCAAGAAGGCCGGTCTGATACTCAGCTACCGCGTACTCATCACTCAACCGCACGGCCCTCAGGAACCTGACCTCATACTTGTCATCGAGTTCAAGGACTGGGCGGCGCTCGATCACCTCGGCGGCAAACTCGACGCCGTCAGCGCTCAGGTCGAGGGGTCGGTCGACAAGTCGAACCAGGGGACGGCCGAGCGCAACAAGATCCGCACCATCCTCGGCGCGCGGACCTCGCAGGAGGCGGTGCTGAAGTAGGCGCTGCTCAAGCAGCACGCAATCAGCGGGCGGATGTTTAATCCGTCCGCTGGTTTCGCCGGCAGCCCGCAGTAGCTCGCGATCACAGCAGCCCGTGCTCCGAGAATGAGTAGCACAGCCCGTCGCCGATGATGAAGTGATCGAGCACGCGCACGTCCATCAGCGCCAGCGCCTCCTTCAGCCGCCGCGTGATGAGCTCGTCCGCCTGGCTCGGCTCGAGCACACCGGAAGGATGATTGTGCGCGAAGATCACCGCCGCCGCGTTGTGCAGCAGTGTCTGGCGCAGCACCTCGCGCGGGTGGACGCCGGCGCGATCGATGGTGCCGCGAAACAGCTCCTCGAAGGCGATGAGGCGGTGGCGGTTGTCGAGGTAAAGACAACAGAACACCTCGTACGGCCGGTCGCGCAGCTGCGCCACCAGAAAGGTGCGGGTGGCCTCGGGAGCCGCGAGTGTCGGCCCGACGCGCAGCGCCTCGCGAAAGTGCCGCCGTGCCAGCTCGACGGCCGCCTTGAGAACGGCGTAGCGCGCCGGCCCGATGCCGGTCTGCGCAAGGCAGCGCCGGGCGTCGGCGTTCAGGAGACTGCGCAGCGAGCCGAAGTCGGCGATCAGGCCGCGCGCCAGCTCCACCGCCGAACGTCCGCGGCTTCCTGAGCCGAGGAGCAGCGCCAACAGCTCGGCATCCGAGAGCGCGTGCGCGCCACGCTCGAGCAGCTTCTCCCGCGGCCGTTCGGCACCGGGCCAGTGACGAATGGTCATCATTCCTCACGACTCTCGAGGTCCGCCGTGAATGGCGGCCAGATGGCGATCGAGGATTACGCGCTGGCCATGCACGATGAGGATGGCGCGGGTAATGCGCTCAACTGCGATCACTTTCGAGCGAATGGTCATTACCTTCAGTTCTATGCGAAATGCGCCTCAGTCTAAGAAGGCTGCAGACAGGCCGGGAGGGGGATAAAGACCCCGGATTGACGCGATTACCGGTCATTGGCGCGTGGGTCGGGTGCGAGGAAGAGGGCACGGTGAGATAATTGCTTGCGTGCAGGGCAAACACATTCTGCTCGGCGTCACCGGCGGCATCGCCGCCTACAAGAGCCCGGACCTCGTGCGCCGCCTGCGCGAGCGCGGCGCCGAGGTGCAGGTCGTGATGACAGCGGCGGCGCGCGAGTTCGTGACGGCGACCACGTTTCAGGCGGTCTCCGCACGCACGGTGCGCAGCGACCTGTGGGACGCCGCGGCGGAAGCGGCCATGGGTCACATCGAGCTGGCGCGCTGGGCGGACGCCATACTGATCGCGCCGGCGACCGCGGACTTTCTGGCGCGCCTCGCCACCGGGCAGGCGGACGACCTGTTGACGACGCTGTGCCTCGCCACGCAGGCGCCGATCGCCGTGGCGCCCGCCATGAACCACCTCATGTGGTCGAACGCTGCAACGCGCGCGAACGTGGCGACGCTCAGGCAGCGCGGCGTGCAGATCTTCGGGCCGGGCGAGGGGGATCAGGCCTGCGGCGAGACCGGCCCGGGGCGCATGCTCGAGCCGCTCGATCTCGCCGAGCGGCTCGGGGAGCTGCTGCGGTCCGGCGGCGGCCTACAAAGGGCCGGCCCGCTGTCCGGCAAGCGCGTGGTCGTCACCGCCGGCCCCACGCGTGAGCGCATCGACCCGGTGCGCTTCATCAGCAACCGCAGCTCGGGGAAGATGGGTTTCGCCGTGGCGCAGGCGGCACGCGAGGCGGGCGCGTCGGTGGTGCTCATCTCCGGTCCCGTGAGCCTGCCGACGCCCGCAGACGTCACGCGCATCGACGTCGAGAGTGCCGAGGATATGCTGGCCGCGGTACTGCGCGAGCTGCCCGGTACCGACGTCTTCATCTGCACCGCCGCGATCGCAGACTATCGACCGGCGCGTGCCGCGCCGCAGAAGATCAAGAAAACCGCCGAGACCATGGATCTCGTCATGGAGCGCACGGTCGACGTGCTCGCCACGGTCGCAGCGCGGGCCGACCGCCCGTTCGTGGCCGGCTTCGCCGCGGAAACCGAGGCGGTGGAGCAGAACGCGCGCGCCAAGCTCATGAAGAAGAACCTCGACATGATCGCAGCCAACGAGGTCGGTCACGACAAAGCCTTCGACTGCGAGGACAACCAGCTCATCGTGTTGAGCCGCAACGGCCGGCACGAGCTCCCCCGCGCGGGCAAGCTCACTCTGGCGCGCGGACTCGTGGCGCTGATTGCGCAGGATCTCGCCGCGCGCGGCGGCGTGCGCACGCGCGGCACGGCGCTCGCTTGAGCGGCAGCCCTCCGGTCCGCCGCGCGCTCAAGCTGCGCATCCTCGATGCGCGCGTGGGCCGGGACTTTCCGCTGCCCGACTACGCCACCGACGGCTCCGCCGGCCTCGACCTGCGCGCGTGCATCGACGCCCCGCTGGTGCTGGCGCCCGGCAGGGCCGAGCTGATTCCGACGGGCGTGGCCATCCACCTGGACGATCCGACGCTCGCGGCGCTCATCCTGCCGCGTTCGGGCCTGGGTCATAAGCACGGCATCGTGCTCGGCAACTTGGTTGGCCTGATCGATTCAGACTACCAGGGGCAGCTCATGGTGTCCTGCTGGAATCGCGGCGCGGAGCCCTTCACCATTCGTGCGGGCGAGCGCATTGCGCAGCTCGTCATAGTGCCGGTGGTGCAGGTGCAGCTGGAAGTGGTCGCGGAATTCGCCGCCTCCGCGCGCGGTGCCGGGGGCTTCGGGCACTCCGGCCAGCACTGAGCCGGCAGGGGCGTCGGCGTCCCGGCGGCGGCTATTGCGAGTGCAGGGTGTGCAGCTCGCGGTAGCGCTCGATGTCGGCCTGGAACTGCGCGCGCAGCGCCGCCTCGGTCTCACCCGAGGCAGCGAGCGCGCTCGTCTGCTCGCGCATCTCGTAAATCGTGCGCACCAGGTTCTCGGCGAGATCGTCCGGCATGCGCCGTGCACCGGGGCGCGAGCTGTAGGGCAGGCAACCGAGGGCGCGCTCCTCGAGGCTGGCCAGCCGCACGCGCAGGCTCTCCACGTACTGCTCGGCCGCCGTGCGCTGGCTCTTGAGCTGATCGAGCCGCGCATCGCGCAGCGCCTCGATGTCCTTCACGGACGTGTAGGTCGATACCAGGAAGGCATCGTGCTGCTTCTGCTTCATGACGGCAGCGCGCTCGTGGGCATCCGCCGCCTGCTGCTCGGGCGTCTTCTGCGCGTCGATATGGCCGACCTCGACGCCCTGGCCGTTGAGCAGGGTGCGCTCCTTGGTCGCGTACTGCGGCGGAATGTGGTCGCCGTAATGCACCACGCCCTGCTCGTCGACCCAGCGATAGGCGACGCCCTTGTCGGAGGGTTTGCTCGTGGAGGCGGCGTGCGCGCCGGCGGCGAGCACTGCCGACGCCGCCAGCAGCAGCAGGATCTTCAGGCGCTTTGCGGCGGCGGGCATGTGACTATATTCCGGTGCCGGATGCCCGGCTGGCAAGCTCAGCGCGGCCCGTACCGCTCCCGGTAGGTGCGCAGAGCTGTGAGCTGTTCGTCAGAAATGCGCATCCGCCCGTCGGACGGGCGCGCCAGGGCCTCCACCAGATCGGCAAGTGTGACGATGCTCACACACCTGAGGCCCTCCTGCTGCTCGACCTCCTGCACGGCGGTGAGCTCGCCCTGGCCACGCTCCTGACGGTCGAGCGCCAGCGCTACGCCGACCGGCAGCGCTCCCGCGCCGCGGATGATCTCGAGCGAGGCGCGTACCGCGGTGCCCGCGGTGATCACATCGTCGACGATCAGCACTCGCCCGGCGAGCGGCGCGCCCACCAGCGCACCGCCCTCGCCGTGCTCCTTGGCCTCCTTGCGGTTGAAGGCGTACGGCACGCTGCGGCCGTGGTCGCGCCACAGCGCCGCGGCGGTCGCCGTGGCGAGCGCAATCCCCTTGTAAGCCGGACCAAAAAGCATGTCGAAGCGCACGCCGGAAGCGCTGATCGCGGCCGCGTAACAGCTGCCAGCCACGGCCGCCGACTCTCCGTCGTTGAAGCGCCCGGCGTTGAAGAAGTAGGGACTCTCGCGGCCGGACTTCAGCGTGAAGTGGCCGAAGCGCAGCGCCTCGCGGCGCAGCGCCAGGTCGATGAACGTGAGCTGGAATTGCTGCATCGTGACTGATCGCTGTTCAGCGTCAGAGGTCTCGCATTCAAGTCGAGAGGGGCCGTGGCACCTGTATAATTGTCCAGTGATCCTAGTTTATCGCTATCGCGTGAAGTCCCGCAGCGGTCTCCTCAATCGGCAGAGCCGGGCAGTGAACTGCGTTTGGAACTATTGCAACGACACTACAAACTCTCGCATCGCCTGGTGCGAGACTTTGATTACATAGCGGTTGGAAACGTCAACGCGGCGCGATTGGCCCGGACCAGGATGGCCAAATGCGTGCTGGATGCCTCCTGGGCAAGCTTCCGGATGATGCTCGCGTACAAGGCTGTTAAGCATGGCGCGTGGTACGAGGAAGTCGATGAGCGCTTTTCGTCCCAAGTCTGCTCGAGTTGCGGGAGCCTCCCCGATTCGCGGCCTAACGGTATCGCAGACCTTGGAATAAGGCACTGGATATGCAGTGATTGCGGTTGTGTACACGACCGCGATGTGAATTCTGCCCTGAATATCCTTGCCCGTTCGGGACATCGAACGCCTGTCGAGGGAATCACGGGCTTGAGGGCCGCGTGAGAATGTCAAATCATTGCCTGATGCGCGTCATCACCGTCAACGTGTGCGGAATCCGCTCCGCCGCCGCCAAGGGACTGTTCCGCTGGCTGCGCCGACAGAGGGCGGACTTCATCTGTCTGCAGGAGACCCGCTGCCAGGAGGGGCAGCTCGCCGGGCACGACGTCGCGCTTCCCGGCTATCACAGCTTTTTCTGCGACGCCGAGCGCAAGGGCTACGCGGGAGTCGCCCTCTATTCGCGGCACGAGCCGCAGCGCGTGGTGCGCGGCTTCGGCGTCGGGGAGTTCGACCGCGAGGGCCGCTACCTCGAGGCACAAGTCGGTGATCTGTCGGTGGTATCGCTGTACCTGCCCTCGGGCTCGGCCGGTCCCGAGCGCCAGGCCGCCAAGTTCCGTTTTCTCGAGGCCTTCGGTCCGCATCTGGCGCGGCTGCGCCGCCGCCGCCGTCATTACATCCTCGGCGGTGACTGGAACATCGCGCACCGGGCGATCGACCTCAGGAACTGGCGGTCCAATCAGAAGAACTCCGGCTTCCTGCCCGAGGAGCGCGCCTGGATGGACCAGCTGTTCGGGCCGGCAGGCTACGTAGACGCCTTCCGCGAGGTGCGCCCGGGCCCGAATCTCTACACCTGGTGGTCGAACCGCGGCCAGGCGCGGGCCAACAACGTCGGCTGGCGCATCGATTATCAGGTGGTGAGCGGCGCGCTCGCCGGCAAGGCGCGCGCCGCCACCATATACAAGGAGAAGCGCTTCTCCGATCACGCACCGCTCATCATGGACTACGATCTTTGAGCACCGGCTGGCTGCGGGCATGGTCGGTTTACCGCCAGCCGCGTGTGCCGGCGATGCTGTTTCTCGGCTTCTCGGCCGGGCTGCCGTTCTATCTGGTGTACTCGACGCTGTCGGCGTGGCTGCGCCAGGCAGGCATCCAGCGCAGCAGCATTGGCATGCTGGCCTGGGTCGGGATCCTGTTTTCCATCAAGTTCCTCTGGGCGCCGATCGTCGATCGCGTGCCGCCGCTGCTCCTGCAGCGGTGGCTCGGACGGCGCCGCGGCTGGATGCTGCTCGCGCAGTGCGGCATCGCTGTGGGCCTTTTCAACATCAGCCTGTGCGATCCCGCCGGCGGGGTGCGCCCGCTCGCCCTGTGGGCACTGTTCACGACGTTCTGTGCCGCAACGCAGGACATCGCGCTGGATGCCTGGCGCATCGAGTCGGCGCCGTTGTCGGTGCAGGGGGCGATGCTCGGCGCCTACCAGATCGGTTACCGCGTGGCGCTCATCTGCGGCGGAGCGGGCGCACTGGCGCTCGCGGGCGCTGCCGGCTGGCACGCGAGTTATGTCGCCATGACGGCCCTGGTGAGCGTCGGGATCGTCACGACGCTGCTGGTGCCCGAGCCCGGGGTGAGCGCCCCGCGCGCTTCGCTCGAGCGCGAGGCACGCGCGGTCGACTGGCTGGAGCGGCGCGCGCACTGGCCTCCGACGCTGCGTCACGCCGGCGAGTGGTTCATCACCGCGGTCGTCTGTCCGCTGACCGATTTCTTCGGCCGCTACGGCCTCGGGCTCGCGCTCCTGACGCTGGCGTTCATCGCGGTGTACCGTCTCGCCGAGTTCGCCATGGGCTCGATGGTGAATCCGTTCTACATCGACCGCGGCTTCACGCTCGCCCAGATCGCCGCCGTGGTGAAGCTTTATGGCCTGCTGATGTCACTCGTCGGCGTGCTGCTCGCCGGCGCGCTCATCGCGCGGCTCGGGCTGCTGCGCTCGCTGCTCCTCGGTAGTGGGCTGATCATCCTCTCCAATCTCGGTTACGCCGCGCTCGCCAGCGTGCGCGCGCCGACGCTCGTCGGACTCGGCGCGGTCAACGGTCTCGACAATCTGGCGCTCGCCATGCACGGGACCGCGCTGCTCGCGTTTATCTCCGGGCTGACGAGCGCCAAGTACACGGCCACGCAGTACGCGCTGTTCTCCTCGTTGTACGCGCTGCCGGGGAAGATCCTCGAGGGAACCTCCGGCATGGTGGTGGATCGCATCGGCTATCCGCCGTTCTTCCTGTACACGGCCTCCCTCGCGGTACCGGGCCTGCTGCTGCTGTGGTGGCTCAGCCGCCGCGGCGCCTTCAACGGCCGGGCGGCGGGTACCGTGGCCAGCGCCTAGCGGGAGCGTGGGTGGACATCGACCTCGAGCGCGTCATCTGTCGCGTGAGCGATCTCGAGGCGCACGGCGCGCGCGCCTTCACCATCGGCGGTGGCGACTGGCCGCTGCGCGGGTTCATCGTGCAGGTCGGCGATGCGGTGTACGGCTACGTGAACCGCTGCCCGCATGCCGGCCACCCGCTGAATCTTCTGGCGGATCGTTTCCTCTCCCCGGACGGCACGCTGATCCTGTGCTGCGCTCACGGGGCGCTGTTCGAGAAGCGCACCGGCTACTGCGTTGCGGGACCGTGCGCCGGGCGCTCGCTCACGCCCGTGGCGATAGAAGTGAGATGCGGATTCGTGTTGCTCGCCGAGCCGGAGCGCGCGCTCGCCGGCGCGTCACCATAGCGGCCGGCAGTTACTCGAACAGGTCGATTCCCTCGAGCGGGCTCGCGCGCAGATCGTGGTCCTCGCCGTAAGTCTCGCTGCCGCGGCCGTCGTCGTCGGTGGCCTCGACGTCCACCGAGCCGGACCAGTCCTCGGGAGCCTCGGCGGACTCGAGCGCGCCGTCCTCCCATTGTGCGTCCCAGTCTTCGATGTCCATCTCCTCGACCGTGCCGTCGAAATACTGGATCTCGATGGTGCCGTCGTCATCGTCCCGGGCAACCACTTCGAACAGAGCGCCACCGCTCAGGCGATACCAATCGCCAATGCCAGGTTGAGGAGCCGCCATCGTCGCCACCTCCCGCGAAGGACTTCCGTGTACTCGAGATTGCCACGCGCGTTCTACAATCATGTTGCGCCTCGAGTGTGGCGCTTTCAAGAACTTCATTTGACCCGCGCATCGCGGGCGACGCTTGTCAAGCACTTTACGGTTATCTCCTGACACCGTTTTGCATCTCGTGACGAGGTTTTGCGCATAGCATCATGCTCGAGCAGCCGCTGAAGTTCTTCGTGGTCTTCTTCGTGGTGGTCGAGCCCGTCTCGCTGATCCCGCTGTTCAGCGGGCTGACCACGGGTGCGACGCGCGCCTACAAGCGCCGCATGGCGCTGCAGGCGGTGAGCATCGCGGCCGCGATCCTGCTGCTGTTTGCGCTCGGCGGCGCACCGTTCCTTGCGCTCATGGGCATCAGTGTCGAGGCGTTCCGTATCTTCGGCGGGCTGCTGCTCTTTCTGCTCGCTCTC
>DASPPI010000147.1:0-5451 GCA_035625615.1 Steroidobacteraceae bacterium
CCCGGCCTCGATCACGGTGTTGCTGCTGTGCCTGCAGCTCAAGAAGCTCGCGCTCGGCGCCACCCTGGTGTTGTGTTTCAGCGTGGGTCTGGCGCTGACCATGGTGGTCTCGGGCGCGGTGGCGGCGCTCGGGGTGCAGCAGGTCGCGCGTCGCTTCAGCGGCTTCGGCGAGCTCGCGCGCACTGCGCCCTACGTGTCGGGAGCCGTGATCCTCCTGGTGGCGCTGTATCTCGGGTACCAGGGTCTGCAGGGGCTGGCATAGCGGGCCGAACCGAGCGCGCGGCGCACGCGATTGCGGATGCGGGCAGCGCCAGAGTAGGGTGAGTGTCATGAGAACGTGGGCGCGGCGTGAAGGATGGCGGGGGCTGGTCGTGGTGGCCCTGGCGTTGGCGGCGGTGCGCGCGCTGAGTGCGCCGCCCGCGCCGTCAGCCGCCGCTGCAGCGCCCGCTGCCGGCTCGCCAGCCGCCGCCGCGCCCCCGGCTGCGCCGCACCCCGACTCCGGCACCGCGACGGTGCTGGAGATCAATGGCGCGATCGGGCCGGCGACCTCGCGGTACATCGTGCGCGGGCTCACGGGGGCCGAGCAGCGCGGCAGCCGCCTGGTGGTGCTGCAGCTCGACACTCCGGGCGGGCTCGACAGCGCGATGCGCGACATCATCCGCGCGATCCTCGCCTCTCGGGTTCCGGTCGTCGGTTACGTCAGTCCCCCGGGTGCGCGTGCTGCCAGCGCGGGGACCTATATTCTCTACGCGTGCCACATCGCCGCGATGGCGCCCGCGACCAACCTCGGTGCGGCGACACCGGTCGCGATCGGCGGCGAGCCGCCGCCCGTGCCCCTGCCCGGCGGCACCCCGCCGGAGAAAAGCGGCCGTCCGGACAAGAGCGGGGGCGGTGGGGGCTCCGGCTCGGGCTCCGGCGGCGGCGCGCAATCGCCGTCCGAGCCGGCGACCGCCATGGAGCGCAAGGTCATCAACGACGCCGTCGCCTACATCCGCGGACTCGCCGAGCTGCGTGGCCGCAACGCCGACTGGGCCGAGCAGGCGGTGCGCGGCGCGGCAAGCCTGTCGGCCACGGCGGCGCTCGAGCGCAAGGTGATCGATGTCATCGCCCGCGATGTGCCGGACCTGCTGGCGCGCGTCGACGGCCGCGAGGTGCGCGTCGACAACCGCACGCTGAAGCTCGCGACCCGCGACCTCGCCCTGCAGCACGTGCAGCCGGACTGGCGCACGCAGCTGCTGGCAGTGATCACCAATCCCACGGTGGCGTACGGCCTGATGGTGATCGGCATCTGGGGACTGCTGCTCGAGGGGTACAATCCGGGGGCGGTGCTGCCCGGCGTGGTCGGCTCGATCTGCCTGCTGGTGGCGCTGTTCGCGTTCCAGATTCTGTCGGTGAATTACGCCGGCCTGGCGCTGGTCGTGGTCGGCACGGCCATGATCATCGCGGAGTTCTTTTTCCCCACCTACGGCTCCCTCGGCGTCGGCGGCCTCATTGCGTTCGTGGTGGGCTCGCTCATTCTGTTCGATACCGACGTGCCGGGACTCAATGTCGGGCGGGGGCTGATCGCGGCGTTCGCCACCGTGGGAGCGCTGGTGATCGCGCTCATCGTCTACCTCGCGACCCGCGCCCTGCGTCATCCGGTGGCGACCGGCGCGCAGGCCATGATCGGCGCCAGCGCCGAGGTGGTCGCGGATTTCACCGGCAAGGGGCGGGTGCGCTACGGCGGGGAACTGTGGAACGCGCGCAGCGGCGCGCCGCTGCACGCCGGCGACCTGGCCCGCATCGTGAAGGTGGAAGGTCTAACATTGTGGGTCGAGCCGCAATGACCGCTCGCTGAAAGCCGCTGGAGTCATCCCATGCCGTTCGGAATCGCCGTCGTCGTCATCCTGCTGGTGCTCTTTTTCAGCGCCCTCAACGTGCTGAACGAGTACGAGCGCGCCGTAGTGTTCACCCTCGGGCGCTTCACCGGCATCAAGGGTCCGGGGCTGGTGCTGATCGTCCCCGCCATCCAGCGCATGCGCCGGGTCGACCTGCGCGTCATCGTGCTCAACGTGCCGAAGCAGGACGTCATCACCCGCGACAACGTGTCGGTGAAGGTGAACGCCGTCGTCTATTTCCGCATCGTCGATCCCGGCAAGGCCATCATCCAGGTGGCCAACGCCTTCGAGGCCACCAGCCAGGTGGCGCAGACCACGCTGCGCTCGGTGGTCGGCCAGCACGAGATGGACGACCTGCTCGCGCAGCGCGACAAGCTCAACGTCGACCTGCAGCGCATCCTCGACCAGAGCACCGAGGCCTGGGGCATCAAGGTGTCCACCGTCGAGATCAAGGACGTCGATCTCGATGAGACCATGATCCGCGCCATGGCCAAGCAGGCCGAGGCCGAGCGCACGCGACGCGCCAAGATCATCCACGCCGAGGGCGAGAATCAGGCGGCGCAGACGCTGGTCGCGGCCGCGCAGGCGCTGGCGAAGCAACCGGCCGCCCTGCAGCTGCGCTACCTGCAGACGCTCGCCGACATCTCGCACGAGAAGACCCAGGTCATCGTCTTCCCGTTGCCGCTCGACCTGATCAAGCCGCTGCTCGGGCCGCGTGAATAGCAGCCGCACGCTCGCCGCCGCCGGGGTGCTGCTGGCGCTCGCGACCGTGTGCGGCGCCTTCGGCGCCCATGCGCTCCGGGGACAGCTCGCTCCGGAGCGGCTGCAGCTGTGGGAGACGGCGGTGCGCTATCAGTTCTTCCAGTCCCTCGGGCTGTTCGGCGTGGGTCTGACGCTGCGCACGCTCGACGGCGGCGCGCTGCGCGCGGCGGCGGCGCTGCTGGTGGCCGGCACGGTGCTGTTCTGCGGCAGCCTGTACGCGCTCAGCTTCGGCGCTCCGCGCGCGGTCGGTGCGCTCACCCCGCTCGGCGGGCTCGCCTGGATCGCGGCCTGGCTGCTGTTTGTGCTGGGCGTCTGGCGCCGTTGAGGCCCGGCCTTCATCGAGGAAGTCACCCATGTGGAAACGCTCGCACGGACTGAGGCGGCTCGCCGTCATCGCGGCCCTGGCGCTCATCACCCCGCGCGCGCCTGCGCCCGCGGCGGCGGAGACCGCGGGGACAGCGCCGGCGGGCGCGCACGCGCAGATCCCGCCCTGGGGACTCGACCTCACCGCCCGCGATCGGTCGGTGAAGCCCGGCGATGACTTCTATCGCTACGCCAACGGTCATTGGCTCGATACGCACAACATTCCGCCCGACCGGGCGCGCTGGGGCGCGTTCCCCGAGCTGCAGGAGCGCTCGCTCGAGCAGGTGCGCGGGCTGCTCGAGGCACTGCCGGCGGACGCGTCGCCGGGCAGCAACCAGCAGAAGCTCGGCGATTTCTACCGCGCCTACCTCGATACCGCGGACATCGAGCGCCTCGGGCTCGCGCCGGCGCGGGCGGGCCTCGATGCGATCGCCGCCGCCCGCAGTCATGAGGACGTGGCCCGCCTCATGGGCCAGCCGGAGCTGCGGCTCACGGCGCCGATCGGCCTCGACACCGATCCCGATGAGAAGGATCCGGACCATTACATGGTCGAGATCCTGCAGAGCGGGTTGGGACTCCCGGATCGCGATTACTATCTGAAGGACGAGCCGGTCTACCGCGAGCTGCGGGCCAAATACGCCGCGCACATCGAGCGCTTGTTGACGCTCGCCGGCATCGCCGATGCGGCTGCAGCGGCCAAATCCATCGTCGAGCTGGAAACGCAGATCGCCGCTGCGCACTGGCCGCGCGCCAAGAGCCGCGAGCGCGATCTGACCTACAACCCGCACAGCCGCGAGGAGCTGCCGAGCTTCGCGCCCGGCTTTCCCTGGGTGGCGCTGCTCGCCGGCGCGGGACTCGAGGCCCAGCCGCGCTTCGTCGTTCGCCAGGCCGATGCGGTGCAGGCGCTGTGCGCGCTGTTCGGGAAGGTGCCGGTGGAGCGCTGGCGAACGTACCTCGAGTACCACTACCTGGTCGGCAACGCCGACGTGCTGCCGAAGGCCTACGACGAGGAGGTATTCGACTTCTACGGGCGCACCCTCAACGGCCAGCCGGAGCAACGGGCGCGCTGGAAGCGTGCGGTGAGCGCCGTCGACCGCGGGCTCGGCGAGGCGGCGGGCGAGCTGTACGTGCAGCGCTACTTCCCGCCCTCCTCCAAGCAGCAGATGCTCGAGCTGGTGGAGAACCTGCGCGCCGCTTACCGGCAACGCATCGAGCATCTGCCGTGGATGGGTCCGCAGACCCGCAAGCTGGCGCTGGAGAAGCTCGCGGCGTTTCACCCCAAGATCGGCTACCCGGACAAGTGGCGCGATTACTCCGGCCTCGAGGTGAAGGCTGGGGATGCCTTCGGCAACGTGGCGCGCGCCGTGGCCTTCGAGTGGCAGCGGCAGGTCAGGCGCCTCGGCGGACCGACCGACCGCGGCGAATGGGGGATGACGCCGCAGACCATCAACGCCTACTACGACCCGACCTTCAACGAAGTGGTGTTCCCGGCGGCGATCCTGCAGGCGCCGTTCTTCGATCCGCACGCCGATGCGGCCGTCAACTACGGTGCGGTGGGCGGCGTCATCGGTCACGAGATGGGTCACGGCTTCGACGACCAGGGCGCCAAGTCGGACGCGCGCGGCGTGCTGCGCAACTGGTGGCAGCCGCAGGACGAGCAGGCCTTCCATCAGCGCGTCGACCGGCTCGACGGGCAGTACTCCTCGTTCGAGGCGCTGCCGGGGCTCAAGGTCAATGGCCGCCTCACCCTCGGGGAGAACATCGGCGACCTCGGGGGTATGTCGGTGGCCAACGAGGCCTATCACCTCGCGCTGCACGGCAAGCCCGCGCCGGTGCGCGACGGACTCACGGGCGACCAGCGCTTCTTCCTCGCCTGGGCGCAGGTGTGGCAGGAGAAGCAGCGCGATGAGAGTCTGCGCTCACAGGTCACCAGCAATCCTCACAGCCCGGCAAAATTCCGCGTGAACGGCGTGGTGCGCAACGTCGACGCCTGGTACGCGGCGTTCAACGTGCGACCCGGCGACCAGCTGTATCTGGCGCCGGAGGAGCGCGTTCACATCTGGTGAAGTCCGGGCTGCCTATCGATGAGGCGCTGCCGGCGCTGCGCGCAGCCCTGAAGAGCCACCATGCCGCCGTGCTGCAGGCGCCGCCGGGTGCCGGCAAGAGCACGGTGGTGCCGCTCGCGCTGCTCGCCGAGGACTGGGCCCGCGGCAAGCGGCTGCTGATGCTCGAGCCGCGCCGGCTCGCCGCACGCGCCATCGCCGCCCGCATGGCGCACACCCTCGGCGAAGGCGTCGGCGGCACCGTTGGCTACCGCATGCGCCTCGACACCCGCGTCTCGCGCGCCACGCGCGTGGAGGTGGTGACCGAGGGCGTGCTGACGCGGCTGCTGCAGAACGACCCGGCGCTTGAGGGCGTCGCGGCGGTCATCTTCGACGAGTTCCACGAG
>DASPPI010000148.1:0-7979 GCA_035625615.1 Steroidobacteraceae bacterium
GAGCTCGCCGTCGCGTGCGCCGATGCGGATACGGTCGCCGGGCACGAACTCGCCCTGCAGGATCTTACTAGCCAGCGGGTTCTCGATCTGCTGCTGGATGGCGCGCTTGAGCGGCCGGGCGCCGTACACCGGGTCGAAGCCCGCCTCACCCAGCAGGTCGCGCGCGGCATCATCGAGCGTGAGATCCATGTTGCGCTCCTGCAGGCGCTTGCGCAGGTAGATGAGCTGGATGTCGACGATGGCGCGGATCTGCCTGGTGCCGAGGGGGTGGAACACCACGATGTCGTCGATGCGGTTGATGAATTCCGGCCGGAAGCTCTGCTGCACGACCTCCATCACGGCGCTCTTCATCTTCGGGTAGTTCTTCTCGCCGGCGTACTCCTGAATGACCTGCGAGCCGAGGTTCGAGGTCATGATGATGACGGTGTTGCGGAAGTCGACCGTGCGTCCCTGGCCGTCGGTCAGGCGCCCGTCGTCGAGCACCTGCAGCAGCACGTTGAACACGTCCGGGTGCGCCTTCTCCACCTCATCGAGCAGGATGACGGAGTAAGGCCGCCGGCGCACCGCCTCGGTGAGGTAGCCGCCCTCCTCGTAGCCGACATAGCCGGGAGGCGCGCCGATGAGCCGTGCCACGGAATGCTTCTCCATGAACTCCGACATGTCGAGGCGAATCATCGCGTCCTCGGTGTCGAACAGGAACTCGGCGAGCGCCTTGCACAGCTCGGTCTTGCCGACGCCGGTGGGACCCAGGAAGAGGAACGAGCCGTTGGGCCGGCGCGGATCGGCCAGCCCCGCCCGCGAGCGGCGGATGGCGTTCGACACGATGCGCAGCGCCTCCTCCTGTCCCACCACGCGCTTAGCTAACGCCTCCTCCATGTGCAGGAGCTTTTCCTTCTCGCCCTGCAGCATCTTCGACACGGGAATGCCGGTCCACTTCGAGACGATCTCGGCGATCTCCTCCTCGGTCACCTTGTTGCGCACCAGGGTCGGGGCCTTCTCCTCGGCCGCGCTGGCGGCACTCAGGCGCTTCTCGAGCTCGGGGATCTTGCCGTACTGCAGCTCCGCCATCCGGCTCAAGTTCCCGGCGCGACGCGCGGCCTCGAGCTCGAGGCGCGCCCGGTCGAGCTCCTCGCGTATCTGCGCGGTGCCCTGCACGGCTGCTTTCTCGGCCTTCCAGACCTCCTCGAGATCGGCGTACTCCTTCTCCAGAGTGCCGAGGCTCGCCTCGAGCGTCGCCAGGCGCTGGCGCGAGGCTTCGTCCTTCTCCTTCTTCAGGGCCTCCTGCTCGATCTTGAGCTGAATGATGCGCCGCTCGAGCTTGTCGAGCGCTTCGGGCTTGGAATCGATCTCCATGCGGATACGCGCGGCGGCCTCGTCGATGAGATCGATCGCCTTGTCGGGGAGCTGTCGGTCGCTGATGTAGCGGTGCGACAGCGTCGCCGCCGCGACGATCGCCGGATCGGTGATATCGACCTTGTGGTGCACTTCGTAGCGCTCCTGCAGCCCGCGCAGGATGGCGATGGTGTCCTCGACCGAGGGCTCGTCCACCAGCACCTTCTGGAAGCGCCGCTCGAGGGCGGCGTCCTTCTCGACGTACTTGCGGTACTCATCGAGCGTCGTTGCCCCGACGCAATGCAGCTCCCCGCGGGCGAGTGCGGGCTTGAGCATGTTGCCGGCGTCCATGGCGCCTTCCGCCTTGCCGGCGCCCACCATGGTGTGCAGCTCGTCGATGAACAGGATCACCTGGCCTTCCTGCTTGGCCAGATCGTTCAGCACGCCCTTCAGGCGCTCCTCGAACTCGCCGCGGAACTTCGCTCCCGCGATCAGGGCACCCATGTCGAGCGCCAGGTTGCGCTTGTTCTTCAATCCTTCCGGCACCTCGCCGTTGACGATGCGCTGCGCGAGGCCCTCGACGATCGCGGTCTTGCCGACGCCCGGCTCGCCGATCAGCACCGGGTTGTTCTTGGTGCGGCGCTGGAGCACCTGGATGGTGCGCCGGATCTCGTCGTCGCGCCCGATCACCGGGTCGAGCTTGCCGGAGGCGGCGCGCGCGGTGAGGTCGATGGTGTATTTCTCGAGGGCCTGGCGGCTTTCCTCCGCGTTAGGGTCGGACACCTTCTCCCCGCCCCGCACTTCCTCGATGGCCTTCTCGATCGCTCCGCGCACCATCCCGGCTTCCTTGAACAGCCGCGCGAGCGCACGGTCCTCGAACGCGGCGAGCACGAACAGCTCGCTGGAGATGAACTGGTCGCCGCGCTGCTGCGCCAGCTTGTCGGTGACATTGAGCACGCGGTTGAGATCATTGGAGAGGTGGATCTCGCCCGGCGCGCCTTCGACCTTGGGCAGGCCGTCGAGCAGCGTCAGCAGCCCCGCGCGCAGCTTGTTGGCGTCGGCGCCCGCCTTGGTGAGCAGCGGGCGCACCGTGCCCCCGGCGCTGTCGAGCAACGCCGTCATGACGTGTGCGGGTTCCATGACCTGGTGATCGCGGCCGAGTGCGAGTGACTGGGCGTCGGCCAGCGCCTGCTGAAACCGGCTGGTGAGCTTGTCCATGCGCATGCGTGTGGACCTTAAGACGTGAATGGTCGGTTTGTGGGGGTAAACCGCAGTCCGTTCAAGGGGCTGCCTCATACGCGGATAGCGTATTCCCCTGACCCTGCGGGCACACGCGGCTCGCGCGGCCGCCGCCCACCGGGGGACCGCCGTCAGGTGTCGAGCTTGCCGAGGCTGAGCAGCGGACCGATGAATTTCTGGTAGTTGCGCCAGCGCCCGACGGAGCTCCCATAGAGCTTCTGCCGCACCTGCCAGTAGCTGGCCGTCAGAACGACGCCTTCGGTTAATTGGTACTCCAGGCAGCGTGCATCCCAGTTCAGCCCGAGGAAATCCAGGATTCTGCGCGTCCAGCGCTCCTGGTCGGCCACCAGCTGTTCATAGGGCACTTCGAGCAGCGTGCCGGCGGGCAGCGTGCTGCGCCAGTGCGAGATCAGGCGCCGATGCTCGCGGTAATAGTGCGCGAGGTCCGACAGATCCATGGTGAACTCGAGCGCCGCGGGTAACTCGGAGAAATAGCACGACAGGCAGGTGTCGATCGGATCACGCTGCATGTAGATCATGCGCGCATTCGGGAATACCCAATGAATGAGGCCGAGGTAGTCGGAATTGAAGGGTGACTTGTCAACCACCCGCAACGCATCGGCGGCATGCCTGGCGAGAGTACGCAGGTAGCCGGCCGCGAGCTTGCTGGTGAGCGCCTCGCCGGGCGGTTCCTGCCGGATGGCGGCTTCGTGCTGGCGAGCCGCAAGGCTCCAGAACGGCAGCTCCCCGGCCCCCTTCACCGAGGGGTGCGAGACGAGGATCTGCTCGATGAGCGAAGTTCCCGAACGCGGCATGCCGACCACAAAGACCGGCAGCGCTGAGTCCGAAGCGCCAAGGGGTGCGTGCGACAGTCGTTCACGTGTGTAGGTGTGGACCAGATCGTCGACGAAACGCGCGCGCGCGTCTCGGTCGTAGGGCTGCGCAACCTCGCGCTGCAGCTCATTGGCGCGCTGATAGCTGCGAAATGCCCGGGCGTACTCCCCGAGATCGTCGTAATACTTCCCTATTGCATAGCGAATGCTCGCTTCCTCCAGGGGTTCGAGCTCGCTGGCGGCGCATGCCTGCGCTCCCTTGAGCCAGTCGCCGTCGGCGCTCGTCATCCTGCGCAGCCCCGCAAGGCCCGCCCACGCACCAGCTGCCTTCGGGTCGATTTCCAGCGCCCGCTTGAACAGGGCCTCTGCCTCGGCGAAGCGTCCGTCACGCGCCTCGAGGCCACCCATGGCGAGCAGGGCAGCCACGTTCCGCGGGGCCACCTGGAGTGCCTTGTCGATAAAGATGCGGGCTTCAGGCACGCGGTTGAGGAGGAAGAGCGTCATGCCGAGACCCACCTGAGCGTCCAGATGGGTGGGCTTGAGCTTCAGTGCGCGTCGCAGCGGCATCTCCGCATCGACGACCCGACCCGTGGTCCGCAGGAGATTCCCCAGATTGCAATGCACATCGGGGTAATTCCCTCTGATGCCGATCACGCGACGGAACTGCGCCTCTGCCTCCCTAAGGCGCCCGAGCCTGCACAGCGCCACGCCGAGATTGTTGCCAACGACGGCATTACGGGGATCCAGATCGAGGAGCTGTTGATAGCACTCGACGGCCTCGGTGTAGGCCCCGCGGGTCAGCAACCCATCGCCCTTGACGCGCAGAGCCTCCGCGTTGCCCGGGGCGCGCCGTTTCACGGGCGCGGCCGCAGGTGCCGTAGCCGGCGGACCGGGCTCGCTCGTGGCAAGTCGCACTAGCAGCGTCTGGGTGAGCTCGTCAATGATCTGCGGCTCGACACCCTGCTCGCGCAACCGCCACTTGAAGGAGTTGGCGAGTTGCGCTCTCTTGAAAATGTTGAGCTGCAGCGGACGGGCCTCGCGATCGACCCGCTGCAGGAACCACTGCAGGAGCCTCTCCGGGGCGCCTTGCGACTGCCCACCACCTTTGGCCTGCTGCAGGACGAACTCGTCCGCCAGAGCAGTCCCGACTGCGGTGGCTTCGCGCACGTTTAGCCAGTTGAGCAGCATCGCAGGTACCGTTCCTCGAGCGCGCGGCGCGCAATGCCCGCACGGTTTCACTGAAGCGCGATCGGTCGACGCGTGCGAATCTAGCGCGTTCGCACAGTAGAACAAGCGCTACCTGTCCCAGAAAATCCAGAATAATGTCATGACCAACAACAATTACATTTTGTCACAAGCCGCGACGACGATCCCCCGCATGGTGCGCATGGTGCGCAGCCGCTCGCTGATGTGAACGGGCTAACGCGGCCGTCGCGGCCGTTGTGGGCCGTCAGCGCGTGAGCGCGCTATGACTCGGTCAGCCACTCCGCGCAGGCGATGACTGCGACACCCGCACCGATGAGGAGAACCTGGAGGGCGCTGGTGCGCGGATCGGCGCGGCGATGCAGGCCGGGAATGAGCCCCGCCACCGCGATGTACAGAAAGCCCGCGGCGGCGAACGCGAGCGCATACGGGAGGACCCCGATCGCCTGGCGCAATCCGAAATAGGCGGCTACTGCGCCGAGCACCGAGGCAATGCCGGTCGCCAGATTCAGCAGCAGCGCGCGCGGTCGCGACAGGCCCGCCTGCACCAGGATGGCGAAATCGCCGACGCGGTGGGGGATTTCGTGCGCCGCCACCGCGAAGGTCGTGACCAGCCCGAGCGACGTGCTGGTTAGAAACGCCGCGGCGATCAGCACGCCGTCGAGCGCATTGTGCAGGCTGTCGCCCACCAGCACGAGCACGCCCGAGGCGTGATCGCGGGCGTGCCCGTGCGCGCTGTGACCGGAGCGGCCGTGTCGCTTCCCTCGAGCGTGTGTTTCCGGCTCATCGTCGGCGTGCTGCGCACAGGCGCGTGACTCACCGGCGCTCTCGTGCGCGTGCACGTGCCACCAGAGCACCAGCTTCTCGATGACGAAGAACACGCCGAATCCAGCGATCAGCGCCAGACCGATCCGATGCGCGCCGGCGGAACCGGCCGCCTGCACTGCCTCGGGCAGCAGCGCGAGCAGTGCCGCGCCCAGCAGCGCTCCGGTGGCGAAGCTCACGAAATGCGGCAGCATGAGCGCGCCGCGCTCCTCGCGCACCAACAGGAACACGATCGCGAACGCGGCGCTGGCGATACCGCCAAAGGCCGCGAACAGCATGATGGTCAGCAGCAGCGGCACGGCCGGGGCGGATCAGGTGAGCCAGACGAGCGCGGCCATGCGCCCACAGCGTCCGTCGCGCCGGTAGGAGAAGAAGCGCGCCGCATCGGCGTAGGTACACCAGGTCCCACCGAACACCGCTGTGACGCCGAGCGCCGCGAGCCGCTGGCGGGCCAGCGCCACGAGATCGCACTGCCAGCGGCCGCGCCTGTTGCCGGCGAATGCCAGGGCCGCACGGCTGTCACGGCCCACAAAGGCCGTTCGCACCTCGTCACCGACTTCGAAATGCTCGCGGCCGATGGCCGGGCCCAGCCAGGCGAGCAGCCGGCCCGGCTCGACGGCGAGCCCCGCCACCGTGGCCTCCAGCACCCCCGCGGCGAGCCCGCGCCATCCCGCATGGGCAGCGCCCACGACGGAGCCCTCACGGGCAGCGAACAGCACCGGCAGACAGTCGGCCACCTGCACGGCGCAGATGCGACCGGCGCGACGGGCGATCACGGCATCCGCGGTTGCGCCGGGCGCGTGCGCTTGCGGCCAGTGGTCGAGATCGAGGACGTCGGTTCCGTGCACCTGCTCGATCCAGGCGGGCTCGGCCGGCAGACGCAGCTGCGTGCGCACGCGCCGGCGGTTCTCGGCGACCGCCGCCGCCGCGTCACCGACGTGGGCGCCGAGGTTGAGCGAGTCGAACGGCGGCGCACTGACGCCGCCGCTGCGCAGCGTGAACGCCGCGCGCACGCCTTGGGGCACCGGCCACTCCGGTGTCAGCACCGCGACGCCCGCCGCGCCCCACGGCGCACTCATGTCCGGTCCGCTTCGAGCGCGGCCAGGAGCCGCTGCATGTCGGGGGGGAGCGGTGACTCCCACGCCAGCTCGCGGCCCGTCAGCGGATGGGTCAGCTGCAGGCGCGCCGCGTGCAGCGCCTGGCGGGCAAAGCCGCGCAGCTCGGCGGCGAGCGCCGGCGAGCAACCGGCCGGAATCCGTTGCCGCCCGCCGTACAACGGATCGCCGACCACCGGGAAGCCCAGGTGCGCGAGGTGCACGCGGATCTGATGCGTGCGGCCGGTCCCGAGCCTCACCCGCACCAGAGTGTGTGCGCGAAAGCGCCGTGCAACGCGATAGTGTGTCACCGCCGCGCGTCCGCCGGCGCGCACGGTCATGCGCGTGCGCTGGGTGCGGTGGCGGCCGATCGGCTCGGCGATCGTGCCGCCGGCGGTCATGACGCCGGTGCACACCGCCAGATACTCGCGGCTGATGGCGCGCGCCGCGAGCGCTGCCACCAGTGCCGTGTGTGCCTCGGCCGTGCGCGCCACCAGCAGCAGGCCGCTGGTGTCCTTGTCGAGGCGGTGCACCAACCCCGCGCGCGGCACCACCGCGAGCTTTGGGTCGAGTGCCAGCAGCGCGTTCTGCAGCGTGTGGCGCGCGTGGCCGGCGCCGGGATGCACGACGAGGCCCGCGGGCTTGTCGATGACCAGCAGCGCGCGATCCTGGAACACGACCGTCAGCGGTATCGCTTCGGCGCCGACCCGGCTGTCCGCCGGCAGCTCCGCGCGGATGCGCACCTGCTCGCCGCCCAGCACCCGGTCCTTGCCGCGCAGCGGGCGGCCATCGACCTCCACCGCGCCCGCTGCGATCCAGGCCTGCAGGCGTGCGCGCGAGTACTGCGGCAGCGCCCGGGCCAGGGCCTGATCGAAGCGCAGTCCGGCGGCGTCCGGCGGCAGGGTGAACGCGTGCGCACGGAACTCCGCCGCTGCCCGCGTGGTCGCAGGTGCACCCGGCGGATTCGCTATACTCGGCGCACTCACACGGCGCGAAACCAAAGAAAGACCCCTTGCAGATGCTCCTGTCCGGTCCGGTGCGCGCCAGCCTCGTGGCGTTGTGTATCGTCCTGCTCGCAGTTTCCGGGTGCCGCTCGCACAAGGAAAAGGAGGAGAAGAAGGTCACCCCCGAGGCGCTCTACAAGAAGGCCCACAAGAGTCTCGACAATTACGACTTCAACGGTGCGATCAAGACCTACGAGCAGCTGACGGCACGCTTTCCGTTCACCGACGAGGCGCGCCAGGCGCGTCTCGACCTGATTTACGCATACTACCGCGCCGGTGAGAATGAGTCCGCGATCGACGCCGCTGATACCTTCATCCGCGAGAACCCGACCCATCCGCGCGTGGATTACGCCTGGTACATCAAGGGGCTGGTCGATTTCGAGCATACACCGAATGCGATCGAGTCGTTGTTCCGCGCCGATCTCACCAAGCGTCCGCCGAGCAACGCG
>DASPPI010000149.1:0-27164 GCA_035625615.1 Steroidobacteraceae bacterium
GCTGCTCTGGGTGCTGATGCTGAATCTTTGGATGACTGCAGTGAGCGTGTTCAGCCGCCATCTGCCGAGCGAGATGGTGGCGCGGATCCTCGCCGTCATGGCGATGATCAGCGTGGGCTTTCTGCTGTTTTTACTGTTTACTTCGAATCCGTTCGAGCGTCTTCTGCCACCGCCCGCGGACGGGCGCGACCTGAACCCCTTGCTGCAGGATCCGGGCATGGTGATTCACCCGCCCATGCTCTACATGGGCTATGTCGGCTTTTCGGTGGCGTTTGCCTTCGCCATTGCCGCGCTCATCGGAGGGCGGCTCGACGCGACCTGGGCGCGCTGGTCGCGCCCGTGGACCACGACTGCTTGGGCCTTTCTCACCGTGGGCATCGCTCTGGGCAGCGGCTGGGCCTATTACGTGCTCGGCTGGGGCGGCTGGTGGTTCTGGGATCCCGTTGAGAATGCCTCGTTCATGCCGTGGCTGGCGGGTACGGCGCTGGTGCATTCGCTCGCCGTGACCGACAAGCGCGGGCTGTTCAAGAGCTGGACGCTGCTGCTGGCGATCGTGGCCTTTTCGCTGAGCATGCTCGGGACCTTCCTGGTGCGCTCGGGCGTGCTGGTGTCGGTCCATTCGTTCGCTGCCGACCCCGCGCGCGGCATATTCATACTCGCGTTTCTCATCGTGATGGTCGGCGGGGCACTGAGTCTCTACGCGTGGCGCGCGCCGCTGCTGAAGTCATCGGCGGGCTTCGAGCTCGGCGCCCGGGAATCGTTCCTGCTCTTCAACAATGTGCTCCTGGTGATCGCCGCCGGCACGGTGTTCGCCGGTACGCTGGCGCCGCTGATCTCGGACGCCCTCAAGCTCGGCACGGTCTCGGTGGGCCCGCCGTACTTCAACCCCACCTTCATGGTGTCGATGCTGCCCTTGCTCGCGCTGCTGTCGGTCGGCATCCACGCCGGCTGGAAGCGCGGCCGGCTCAAGGACCAGCAGCGCACGCTCCTTTATACGTTCATCGCCGCGGCGGTGCTCGGCTGCGGCCTCACCTTCGGCATCTACTCCCACGGCCGCGTATTGACGCCGGTGGGCGCGACGCTCGGACTGTGGATCATCCTTTCTTCGCTCGTCGACCCGATCGATCGCTGGCGGCGGGGTCTGTCGCTGCCGCGCGCCGTGCTCGGCATGACGGTCGCGCACCTCGGCCTGGCGCTGGCGGTGATCGGCCTGACCACCGTGCAATCGTTCACCGTCGAGCGCGACGTCGCGCTCTCGCCCGGCACGAGCGTCAACGTCGGCGGTTACGAGTTCCGCTTTCTCGGAGTGCGGCCGGTGGAGGGCCCGAACTACAGCGGCATCGGCGGCACGCTGGTGGTGACGCACCACGGCGCTCCGGTCGCGGTGCTGCGACCCGAGAAGCGTCAGTACTGGGTGAAGGGTCAGGTCACCAGCGAGACCGCCATCAAGATGCATCACGGCAACAACCTGCTGCTCGCGCTCGGCGAGGATCTCGGCGCCGGGCGCTGGAGCGTACGCGTCCAGATACGGCCGCTCGTGAGCCTGATCTGGCTGGCGGCGTTCATCATGGCGATGGGCGGCGCGCTGGCAGCCTCCGATCGGCGCTACCGCGCGGGCGCAGCCATCGTGAGCGCGCCGCCGGCGGTGGCGCCGGAGCGGGCCGGATGAGTCGCTTTCTGCTTCCGCTCGGGGTATTCGCACTCCTTGCGGTGGTGCTCGCCATCGGCATTCAGCACTCGCCCGAGAAGGGCGTGATTCCTTCGCCGCTGATCGGCAAGCCCGCGCCGCAGTTCGCGCTGCCGAGCCTGACCGACCCCGCCAGCACGGTTCGCTCGGCGGATCTCAGGGGCCACTGGTACCTGTTCAACGTCTGGGGAACGTGGTGCGGGGAATGCCGTGCCGAGCACGAGATGCTGCTGCAGGTGCGGCGCGCCGGCGTGCTGCCGCTCATCGGGCTCGACTGGAAAGACGACGACGCGCAGGCGCGCGGGTGGCTCACGCAGCTCGGCGACCCCTATCAGGCCGTGGCGGTCGATCGCAGCGGCCGTGTCGCGATCGACTGGGGCGTGTACGGTGCCCCGGAGACCTTCCTCGTCAACCCGCAGGGTGTCGTCGTCTACAAGCACATCGGCGCGCTCACCTACGAGACCTGGACGCGCGAGATCCTGCCGCGCGTGTCCTCGGCGGCGGCGACCCGATCCTGATGAGACATCCGGCGCTCACGTGGATGGTGGCGGCGGGCGTCGCGCTCGTCGCGGCCGCGCGTGTCCTCGCGGTGGACCCGACGCAGCTGCCCGATCCGGCGCTGCAGGCGCGCTATGTCGCCCTGACGCACGAGCTGCGCTGCATGCAGTGCCAGAACGAGTCGCTGGCCGACTCGCCGGTGGATCTGGCCGCCGACCTGCGCCGTCAGGTGCGCGAGCTGCTGCTGGCGGGCAAGTCGGACGACGAGGTGCGCGCCTGGATGGCCGCGCGCTACGGCGATTTCATCCTGTTCCGGCCACGGTATTCACTGCGCAACGCCTGGCTGTGGGGCGCACCGCCGGTGCTGCTGCTCATCGGCGCGCTGGTCTGCTGGCGCGTGGTGCGCCGGCGCATGACGCTGCTCGCGGCCGACCAGGACCCGGTCGAAGAGGACGCCCGTACCTGATGGTCACCTTCGTGCTGCTGGTGGCGGCGCTGACGATGGCCGGTGTCGTTGCCGTGGCGATTCCGCTCGTCAGGCGCAACGCGGCCGCTGCCGCGCCCGCGCCCTGGGCGGCGCTCGGCGCCGCCGCGGTGCTCGTGATCGGCTCGGCGGTGCTGTATGTGACCTGGAGCAACTGGGCCTGGCACGCAGCGGAACCGGCCGACACGCCCCAGAGCATGGTGGCACGCCTCGCGCGCCGGCTCGAGCACGAGCCGAACGATCTCGCCGGCTGGCTGATGCTCGGCCGCTCTTACACCGTGCTGCAGGAATATCCGCTCGCCGTGCGCGCCTACGAGCGGGCCGACCGTCTGAGCGCCGGCAAGAGCGCGGAGGCGCTCACCGGCGAAGCCGAGGCGCTGGCGATGGGCGATGAGAGCGAGCTCGACGGGCGCGCCGGCCGGCTCATCGAGCAAGCGCTGGCGCTCGAGCCCGATTCCGGCAAGGCGCTCTTCTACGGGGCGGCCGTCGCTGAGCGCCATGGCGATCTGCCGCTCGCGCGCCAGCGCTTTGCGCGGCTGCTCGCGCTCAATCCCCCGGACAGCATCCGCCCGGTGATCGAGCAGCAGATCAGCGCCATCGATCAGAAGCTCTCCGGCAAACCCGCCAGCGCTGCGGCGCCGCAGGCGCCTGCCGCGCAGACCCCTGGCGCCGCCGCGGTGGTACGCGTCAACGTCACCCTGGCGCCGTCGCTGGCCGGAACGGCCGGCGGGGCGCCGCTGTTCGTATTCGTCCGCAAGCCGGGCGAGGCGGGCCCGCCACTGGCGGTGAAGCGCCTCGACAGTCACTTCCCGCAGGACGTGGCCTTGACGCCCTCGGACTCCATGGTTCCCGGGCGCGCCTTCGCGGCCGGTCAGAGCGTGCAGGTCGTGGCGCGCATCGCCCGCTCCGGAAGCCCCGTCGGGGCGAGCGGCGATCCTTTCGGAGAGGTGAATTACCAGGTGGGTCGCGACGGGCTGGTGAGCCTCGTGATCGACCACCTCACCCCGTGAGCTCGCCAGCGCCGCTGACGCCCCCGACGGCTGCGCTCAAGCTTAATGTTATTGCCATATTCCGGATGCGCTGCGAGGCGTATGCTCCGGTGCAGGAGTTAAACAATCGCATCACCGCGGTACCTCAGCGGAACCGCGAAACAACAAAAGGAGAGTCGTGATGGCTGAAGGAACAGGAAGCGTCGACGCAGGACGTGCCTCGCACCGCGGCTTCGCCTCGATGAACGCCGAACGGCAACGCCAGATCGCCAGCATGGGCGGCAAGGCCGTTCCGGACGCGAAGCGCAGCTTCTCGCAGAACCGCCGGCTCGCCGCCGAAGCCGGCCGCAAGGGCGGACAGAGCGTGCCGGGCGCCAAGCGCAGTTTCTCGCAGAATCGCGCGCTCGCCGCCGTCGCCGGCCGCAAGGGCGGACAGAGCGTGCCCGACGAGAAACGCAGCTTTTCACAGCATCCCGAGCTCGCGGCCGAGGCGGGCCGCAAGGGCGGACAAGCTAGCCATGGAGGCGGCACCCGCCCGGTCTGAGGGCGGTCGATTCAGGGACGTGTGTGGAAGAGCACGGCGCGCGCGGGTGAGGCCGCGCGCGCCGTTGCTTACTTGATGGCCACGAGCCCGGCGCCCGCGGCCATCATGAGGATCCCCAGCCAGTTGAGCGGCGCCAGTCGCTCGCCCAGAAAACCAACACCAAACAACGCCACCAGCACGACGCTCAGCTTGTCGAGCGGAGCGACGCGCGCGGCATCGCCGACGTGCAGCGCGCGAAAGTAGCACCACCACGAGGCGCCGGTGGCGAGCCCGGAGAGGACCAGGAACGCGTAGGTACGCCCCGAGGCCTGCGTGAGCGCCGGCAGCTCGCGTGTCGCCGCCAGGACGGCCGTGAGGACGACGAGGATCACCGCCGTGCGGATGAGCGTGGCCACGTCGGGGTTGAAATCGGCGACGCCGACCTTGGCGAAGATCGCGGTGAGCGCCGCGAAGGTGGCGGACAGCAGCGCCCAGACCTGCCAGGAAGCCATTGGCGGCCAGTCTCACACAGCCGCGCACGGCCGTCACCGGGGGCGCGGCCGCAGCAGCTGGGCTGTGCCTGTCCCGCCATGCCGGGGAGCCATTGACCGGCGGCGCCGCTCGTACTAGTTTGCTTCACGAGCTAGGGGAGCCCCGGCAGGGGGCTGAGAGGCCAGCGGGCGCTGTGGGAAGGCGCGGCTTGGCGACCCTCCGAACCTGATCCAGTTAATGCTGGCGTAGGAAAGTTTCTCCGCTTAAGTCGCGAGCCTGCACGACGGCAGGCGCCCTTCCTACCGCGCGGCATTCGCTCAGGTCTTCTGAACTTCTGTGCAGGAGCCTTTCGATGAACGCGCAACTCATGCAAGTCGTCTCCACCTCGCTGCCGGCCTCGCGCAAGGTCTACCAGAGCGGCACGCTGCACCCCGGGCTGCGCGTGCCGATGCGCGAGATCGCGCTGCACCCTTCCGCCGGCGAACCGCCGCTGACGGTGTACGACACTTCCGGGCCGTACACCGACTCCGCGGTCGCCATCGACATCGCCAGGGGACTGCCGCGGGGGCGGGCGGCCTGGATCGCGGCCCGCGCCGACGTCGAGGCGTACCCGGGCCGGCGGGTGCAGCCGCTCGATAACGGGCTGGCCTCAGGCGGCAAAGCCGCCGTGGAGTTTCCCGTGCGCCGGGCACCGCTGCGGGCGTGCGGCGCCGCTGCGGTGACACAGCTCGCCTATGCGCGCGCCGGCATCACCACTCCCGAGATGGAGTACGTGGCGATCCGCGAGAACGCCGGCCGCGCGGCACACGCGCCGGGAGCGCGGGACGGCAACCCCTGGGGCGCAGGCATTCCCGATTACGTGACGCCGGAGTTCGTGCGCGCCGAGGTCGCCGCCGGGCGCGCCATCATCCCTGCCAACGTCAATCACCCCGAATCCGAGCCGATGATCATCGGCCGCAATTTCCTGGTGAAGATCAATGCCAACATCGGCAACTCGGCGGTCACCTCCTCGACCGCGGAGGAGGTCGACAAGCTGGTGTGGGCGATACGCTGGGGGGCGGATACGGTCATGGATCTGTCCACCGGCCGCAACATCCACACCATCCGCGAATGGATCCTGCGCAATTCCCCCGTGCCGATCGGCACCGTGCCGATTTATCAGGCGCTCGAGAAGGTCGGCGGAGTCGCGGAGGATCTCACCTGGGACATCTTCCGCGACACGCTCATCGAGCAGGCCGAGCAGGGCGTCGACTACTTCACCATCCACGCCGGCGTGCGGCTGGCGTACGTGCCGCTGACCGTCGGTCGCGTCACCGGCATCGTCTCGCGCGGCGGGTCGATCATGGCGAAGTGGTGCCTGGCGCATCACCGCGAGAGCTTCCTGTACGATCACTTCGAGGAGATCTGCGAGATCTGCCGCGCCTACGACGTGAGCTTCTCGCTCGGCGACGGCCTGCGCCCCGGCTGCATCGCGGACGCCAACGATGCCGCTCAGTTCGCCGAGCTCGAAACGCTCGGCGAGCTCACCAAGCTCGCCTGGCGGCACGACTGTCAGGTGATGATCGAGGGGCCCGGTCACGTGCCGATGCACAAGATCAAGGCGAACATGGACAAGCAGCTCGCCACCTGCGGTGAGGCGCCGTTCTACACCCTGGGTCCACTCACTACCGACATCGCCCCCGGCTATGACCACATCACCTCCGCGATCGGCGCCGCCATGATCGGCTGGTTCGGCACCGCCATGCTCTGCTACGTCACGCCCAAGGAGCATCTGGGACTCCCGGACCGCAACGACGTCAAGACCGGCGTTATCACCTACAAGATCGCCGCGCACGCCGCCGATCTTGCCAAGGGGCATCCGGGTGCGCGGGCGCGCGATGACGCCCTGTCGCGCGCGCGCTTCGATTTCCGCTGGCAGGACCAGTTCAATCTTTCGCTCGACCCGGATACCGCCTGCGCCTTCCACGATGCGACGCTGCCGAAGGAAGGGCACAAGGTGGCGCATTTCTGCTCGATGTGCGGACCGAAGTTCTGCTCCATGCGCATCTCGCACGAGGTGCGCGCCGAGGCACGCGCCGCAGGGCTTGCGGAGATGGCGGCCAGATTCCGCGCGAGCGGCGGCGAGCTGTACGTTCCGGCGTCCGCCGCCGCGGCCGCGCCGGTCGAGGAGCGCTGAAGTCGTGCAGGCGACCGTCATCGGCGCAGGAGTCGCCGGACTCGCCTGCGCGCTCGAGCTGGCCGAGCGCGGCGTCGCCGTCGAGGTCCTCGAGCGCGGCCCGCGGCTCGGTGTCCACGGCTGCTCCTGGTGTGCCGGCGGCATGCTCGCGCCCTGGTGCGAGCGCGAGAGCTCCGAGCTGCTGATCGCGCAGCTGGGCACGGAGAGCCTCGCCTGGTGGGCGGAGCGCTTCCCCGGAACCGTCCTGAACGGCACGCTGGTGATCGCCCATGCACGCGATACCGCCGAGCTCACGCAGTTCGCCCGGCGGACCGCGCATTACCAGCGCCTGACAGGCGAGGGCATCGCGGCGCTCGAGCCCGATCTCGGCGGGCGCTTCGCCCATGGGCTGTACTTTGCAGAGGAAGGGCACCTCGACCCGCGCGCGGCGCTCACGGCCCTCGCGGCGCGCCTCGCCACGCTCGGCGTGCAGATCCGCTTCGACGTCGCGGCATCGGCCGAGCGGCTCCCGGGGCGCACCGTGATCGACTGCACCGGACTCGCCGCGCGGGGGCAGCTGCCTGAGCTGCGCGGTGTGAAGGGCGAGATGCTGCTGCTGCGTCTCGGAGAGCTCTCGTTGTCGCGGCCCGTGCGGCTGCTGCACCCGCGGCTGCCGGTCTACGTGGTGCCACGGCCCGACGGGCTGTTCATGGTCGGGGCGACCATGATCGAGAGCGACCAGGACACGCGCATCAGCGCGCGCTCGATGCTCGAGCTGCTGTCGGCCGCCTACGCGCTGCACCCGGCCTTCGGCGAGGCGCACATCGTCGAGATCGGCACCGGGGTGCGCGCGGCGTTTCCCGACAATCTGCCGCGGCTCAAGCGCGCGGGCGGGGTGCTGTACGTCAACGGCCTGTATCGGCACGGCTTTCTGCTGGCGCCGGCGCTGGCACGCCGCGCGGCCGAGGTGCTGCTGCACGGGGCGCATTTTCCGGAGGTGATGGATGAGGATCCTCGTCAACGGCACCTGGCGTGAGACGCTGAGCGCAGAGCTGTCGGCCGTGCTCGAGGAGCTCGGCTACGGCGGCAGCGTCGTGACCACCGCGGTGAACGGCGAGTTCGTCGCGGCCGCTGTGCGCCGCGGCACGCGCCTCACGGAAGGCGATCGGGTCGAGGTGCTGGCGCCGATGCAGGGGGGCTGATGCTCGAGCTCTATCAGGCACCGCTGCGCTCGCGGCTGCTGCTCGGGACGGCGCGTTATCCGTCGCCGGCGGTGCTGACGGCGGCCGTGCGGGCCGCGCGCGCCGAGGTCGTGACGGTTTCGCTGCGGCGCGAATCGGGGAGCGAGCGGGCGGGCCAGGGCTTCTGGTCGATCATCCGCGAGCTCGGCGTGCGGGTGCTGCCGAACACGGCAGGCTGTCACTCCGTCAAGGAGGCCGTGACCACCGCCCATATGGCGCGCGAGGTGTTCGGGACTCCGTGGATCAAGCTCGAGGTGATCGGCGAGGACGACACGCTGCAGCCGGACGTGTTCGGCCTCGCCGAGGCGGCGCGCATCCTGTGCGCCGAAGAATTCGAGGTGTTTCCCTACACCACCGAGGACCTGGTGGTGGCCGAGCGGCTGCTGTCGGCGGGGTGCCGGGTGCTGATGCCCTGGGGCGCGCCGATCGGATCCGGCCGCGGCCTCAACAACCTGTTCGGGCTCACGGCGCTGCGCGCCCACTTTCCCGATGTACCGCTCGTCATCGACGCCGGCCTCGGCGTGCCCTCACACGCCGCACGGGCCCTCGAGCTCGGCTTCGATGCGGTGCTGGTGAATAGCGCCGTCGCGCAAGCGCGCGATCCGGTGCGGATGGCGGCGGCATTCGCGCAGGCCGTGGAGGCGGGCCTGGCTGCGCGCCTGGCCGGCCCGATCGAGCCGCGCGACCTGGCGGTCCCTTCCACTCCGGTCATCGGCACGGCGTTTCGCGGATGAGCCTGCCGCGCGTGTATCCGATCATCGACGACGCGCGCTGGGTCGAGCGCCTGGCACCGCTCGGCGTGCGGCTGCTGCAGCTGCGGATCAAGGAACAGCCCGAAGAGGTGGTGCTCCCGCAGATCCGCGCCGCGCAGGCCGGCTGCCGGGCCGCCGGCGTACAGCTCATCGTCAACGATTACTGGCAGCTCGCGCTCAGGACCGGCTGCGACTTCGTCCACCTGGGACAGGGGGATCTCGACACCGCCGACATCGGCGCACTGCGCCGCGCCGGCGTGCGGCTCGGCATCAGCACGCACGATGAGAGCGAGCTCGAGCGGGCCCTCCGGCTGCGGCCGGACTACGTGGCGCTCGGACCGATCTATCCGACGCTGCTCAAGGCGATGCCGTTTCCTCCCCAGGGGCTCGGCCGCATCAAGGAATGGAAGCGGCGCGTGGGTCGGCTGCCGCTGGTCGCGATCGGCGGCCTGACGCTCGAGCGCCTGCCGGGTGTGTTGGCCGCCGGCGCCGACGTGGCGGCGGTGGTCAGCGACATCCTGCGTGCCCGACAACCGGAAGCGCGCACGCGCCAATGGCTGGCCGCGGCCGCCGCCGCCTGAGCGGGAGGTACGTCGAATGAGCGATCGCTACGACCGCCAGATCGTCCTTCCCGAGGTGGGCGCCGCCGGTCAGGCGCGGCTCGGCGCCGCGTCGGTGCTGGTGGTTGGCGCCGGCGGGCTCGGCTGCGCCGTGCTGCAGTATCTCGCCGCCGCCGGTGTCGGGCGGCTGGTCATCGTCGACCACGACCGCGTGGAGGAGTCGAATCTGCACCGCCAGCCGCTGTATCGCATGCGCGATCTCGGGGCGCCCAAGGCGCAGGCCGCCGGCAGTGCGCTGCGCGAGATGAATCCGCACGTGCACGTCGAGTCGCTCGGGGAGCGCCTCAGCGCCGCCAATGCGCCGGCGCTCGCTGCTGCGGCGGACGTAGTGATCGACGCCGCCGACAGCTTCGCGGTGACCTACATGCTGAGCGATGCCTGCCGCGACGGCCAGCGAGCGTTGCTGAGCGCCTCGGTCCTCGGCCTCGCCGGCTACGTCGGCGCCTTCTGCGGCGGTGCACCCAGCTACCGCGCGGTGTTTCCCGAAATGCCGCGCGCGGCGGGCAGCTGCGCCGGGTCGGGCGTGCTCGGCACCGCGGTCGGTGTCATCGGAACCCTGCAGGCTCACCTGGCGCTCGCGCTGCTGCTCGACTGGCAACCGACACCGCTCGGGCGGCTGCTCTCGATCGACTTCCGGACGCTGCACATCGGCGGCTTCTCGTTCGGCACGGCGACCGAGCCGCCGGGAGAGCCGCTGGCATTCATCGCACCGAGCCAGGTCCACGGCGACGACGTCGTCATCGACCTGCGCAGCCTCAGCGAGACGCCGGTGTCGCCGTTTCCGACAGCGGTGCGAGTAGGCGTCGAGACGCTCGAGAGCGCGCAAGTGAGCTTCCCGGCCGCCGCGCGCATCGTGTTGTGTTGTCGTACGGGCCTGCGCGCCTGGCGTGCCGGCCGGGCGCTGCAGAGCCGGGGCCACCGCAACGTCGCGCTGATCGCAATGGGCGAGTGAGCGCCGTCCTGGTCATCGCCGGAGTGGACTCGAGCGGCGGCGCGGGGCTCAGCCGCGACGTGCACACGCTCGCGCGCCTCGGAGCCGAGGCGCTGTGCGCGGTGACCGCGGTGACGGTGCAGACGGACGCGCGGGTCGAGGCGGTCGAGCTCATGGCCCCGGCGCTGGTGCGTGCCCAGATCGCCGCGGCGCTCGCCACCGGCCGCGTGCGGGCCATAAAGATCGGCATGCTGGGAGCGCGGGCGACGGTCGAGGTGGTAGCCGCAGGTCTGCCGGCGCGCGCGGCCGTGCCCATGGTGCTCGATCCGGTGCTCGCCTCGACCTCCGGCGGCGCGCTGCTCGATGAGGCAGGCCGCGAGGCACTGTGCGCGCTGCTCGTCCCGCGCGCGACGGTCCTGACTCCCAACATCCCGGAGGCCGCGGAGCTGCTCGGGGCGCCGCCGGCTTGTTGCGAGGAGGAGCTCATCGCGCAGGCGCATGCCCTGTGCGCGCTGGGGGCGGCGGCGGTGCTGATGAAGGGCGGACACGCCGCCGGTCCGCTCGCCACGGACCTCCTCGTGTCGCGCGAGGCCGGCGTGCGGCGCTTCGCGGCGCCGCGCAGCGGCGTCCGCCACCGCGGCACCGGCTGCGCGCTCGCCGCCGGCATTGCCGCCGGGCTCGCCGCCAACATGGAGCTCGGCGCGGCATGCGCACGCGCCAAGCGGCATGTGATCGAGCTCTTGCAGGGCAGCTGACTCCACTCTCGGTTCCGCCGTGACGGCGCGCACAGTCGCGCTTTGTCGCCGCCGGGCGACGGCAACTCACCAGGCTTTTGAGGCGCGCGTCAACCAACTGCGTGCTGCTCCGCTTTAGGGTGTCGACGGCTCGACAAAGCCACTGACAGAGGGAAATGGACATGCTGCGCATTATGTTGCGACGCGCGCTTGGCCGCGCACTGCTCATCGGTCTCCTCGCGAGCCTCGCGGCCTGCGGCGGCGGGGGCGGGAGTTCTGGCGGAAGTTCGGGCGCCACGCAGGGCGTTGCGAATGTGAGCCTGACGGACGCGCCCGGCGATTTCATTCATGTGTACGTCACGGTAGCGGCGGTGTGGTTTCACACCAGCAGCACCGCCGGACCCGACGATGCGGGCTGGCTGAAATTCAGCTTGAATGCGCCGATCACGGTCGATCTGTTGTCGCTCGAAAACGGCACGCTGCTGCAGGCCTTCGGCAACCTGTCGCTGCCGAACGGCACTTACCAGCAGATCCGCGTGCTGCTGATCGACAATCAGGCGGCGCTGACCAGCTCCGCTCAGGCGCTCGATCTCACCGAGAACGACGAGGTCTTCTATGATGACGTCAATGACGTCGCGCAGAATGCGCCGCTCGAGATCGTGAACCCGAGCAAAGGCGTCGCGATCTACGGCGCATTCCAGGTCACCTCGATGGCACCGATCGATCTGGCGCTCGACTTCAACGTCGACCGCGACGTGCTGCAGTTCTACGCCGGCAACCAGATGGACTTCGTACTCAATCCGCGGCTCGAATACTTCGATCTCTCGCACGTGGGCGCCATCACGGGCAGCGTTGCCTGCGCCGACCTGCTCGCCAGCGGGGGCACGGGATTCGCTTACGGCCTGGTCATCAAGGCCGAGACTGTGAGTTCGGACGGCACCTACGAGGTCGTCGATCGCGAGACCGGCCTGAAGGTCGATCTGGCGAACAATTCCTGCACCTTCACCTTGTACCCGGTGCACGTGCCCGCGGGCTCGAGCAGCACCCCCTATGACGTGATGATCCGCGGCCGCGACATGGAGTCGATGATCATCCAAGGCGTGCCGGTGCAGGCCGGTACCGATCCGTCGACCGCCACCCAGCTCACCAACGGCCCGCTGGCGCTGACGCCGGGCAAGGAATATACGGCGAACATGCCGGGCAACAACGCGGTGAGCCCGACGGGCGCATTGGTTCGCTTCTATCAGACCGTGCCGGGCACTGCCGCCGCTTACGAGATTCGCACCCAGGGCGTCAATCCCTTCACCGGCATCTTCACCAACGACGAGCCGCTGTCGCTCGCTGACCTGCAGGTCGGTCCGTACGTGATGGGTGGCGTCACGGCAAGCGGCCTGAGTGCGACGATGCCGACCGGGGGCCCCGGCGTATTCACGCCCTTCGGCGATGCACCGTACTTCGTACGGACCGAGGCGATGACCGGCACGCTGAAACCACCGCAGACCAGCCCGGCGAGCTTCACGATCGGTGCGCTGGCCATCGCGAGTGGTGCCAGTGTGGACAGCATCAGCGGGGACCTGACGCAGGCCACGGCGGGCCAGTATGACTCGGGCTTCCTGATCGTCAGCCACGACGGCTACATCGTCACGACGCTCAACCTGGCTCCGGTGTTGGCGCAGAACGGCGGTACCGGCGGGGCCTACGCCGTCGCCAATCTTCCGGGCGGTTCGGCCACGCAGAGCTTCATGCCGGGGCTCTACTACCTGCACGGATTCGTGTGGAACAGTGCGCATCCGCTGCTGACTTTCCGTCGGGTCGAGAACACGGTGGTGGTGGATCTGCGCTCGGGGAGTGCGACCAACGTGGATTTCACCATTCCCTGATCCGGACGGCACCGTCCCGGACCCGGCCTGGGCGCCGCGCACCGCGCGGCGCCCTTTGTTTTGCGCTCTTCACGGGTATCATGCCGCGATGTCATCTTCCACGACTCCGGCCAATCCCCTGGCGGAGATCGCGCGCCGCGCCATGCTCGAGCACGGCCTGCAGCCGGATTTCTCCCCGGCGGCTCTCGAGCAGCTGCGCGCGATCGGCGGCGCCGCCAGCGCGTCCGGGCCAGCGGTGCGCGATCTGCGCTCGCTTCTCTGGTGCTCGATCGACAACGATGACTCGCGCGACCTCGACCAGCTGTCGGTGGCTGAGCCGCTGAGCGGCGATCAGGTAAGAATCCGGGTGGCGATCGCCGATGTCGACGCGACGGTGGCGGCGGGCACGCCCCTCGATGCGCATGCACGCAGCAACACTACCTCGGTGTACACGGCCGCGCAGATCTTCCCGATGCTGCCCGAGCGGCTGTCGACCGATCTCACTTGCCTCGCCCAGGGAAGCGAGCGCCTCAGCCTGGTCATCGACATGGTGATTGCCGCGGACGGCACGATCGCCGCCGCTGATGTCTACCGGGCGGTGGTGGTGAATCGCGCCAAGCTCGCTTACCGCAGCGTGGCGGCCTGGCTCGACGGCCAGGAGGCCGCGCCGTCGCGGCTTGCCGCGGTGGCCGGCCTCGACGAGCAGCTGCGCCTGCAGGACCGCGTGGCGCAAACGCTCAAGCGCGTGCGCCACGAGCAGGGCGCACTCGGGCTCACCACGCTCGAAGCCGAGGCGGTTCATGTGGGTGCCTCCCTCGTCGACCTGAAGCCCTCTGAGGACAATCGTGCCAAGGAGCTCATCGAGTACTTCATGATCGCCGCGAATAGCGTGGTCGCCCGGTTCCTGGAGGGGCGCGGCTCGCCCTCGCTGCGCCGGGTATTGCACCAGCCGGCGCGCTGGGACCGGATCGTGGAGCTCGCGCGGCGACTCGGCGCGGCGCTGCCGCCGACCCCCGATGCGCAGGCCCTGAGCGCCTTTCTGGTGAAACGGCAACAGGCCGCACCGGCGCTGTTTCCCGACCTGTCGCTCGCCATAGTCAAGCTGCTGGGTGCCGGCGAGTATGTGCTCAAGCGCCCCGGCCAGCCGAGCGCAGGGCATTTCGGCCTGGCGCTGGAGGACTATGCGCACGGCACTGCGCCCAACCGGCGCTTCCCCGATGTCATTACGCAGCGCCTGCTGAAGGCGGCGCTGCGCGGCGCGGCCGCCCCCTACAGCGAGGAGGACTTGCAGGCGCTCGGCGCGCATTGCACCGAGCAGGAGCGCAACGCCGCACGGGTCGAGCGGCAGGTGCGCAAGTCCGCGGCCGCTCTACTGCTGCAGGCGCGTCTCGGGCAGCGGTTCGAGGCGATCGTGACCGGCGCGACCGCCGACGGGACCTGGGTGCGCATCCTGCAGCCTTTGGCCGAGGGGAAGGTGGTGCAGGGCTTCAAAGGGCTCGACGTCGGCGACGTGATTCGTGTGCGGCTGGTTCACACGGACGTGCAGCGCGGCTTCATCGACTTCGCTCGCGTGAGCTGACGCGCAGCCGGTCAATCCGGCACGCAGCACGGGACCGGCGGTGGTCGTGAGGGGCTGGGCGCTGGCGCAGCGGTGGCTGTTCCGGGTGGCCCCGCCGCTCGGCGCCGGCGTTGCCGGGTTCGCCTACCGCTGGCTCGCAGGCGACGGCAAGGGCGGCTACGCTATACTATACCCCCCATCCTATGAGTTTCGGAGGCCATCCCACCGTGGGACACACCATCCAGGACAAGACGCGGCTGCTGCAGCGCGTGCGGCGGCTGCGCGGCCAGGTGGATGCGATCGAGCGCGCGCTGCAGAAGGACGCCGACTGCGCCCGCGTGATGCAGCTCACCGTATCGGCGCGCGGTGCCGCCAACAGCCTCATGGCGCAGCTGCTCGAGGATCACATCCGCATGCACGTATCGGACCCGGCGCACGATCGCGACCGTGGCCGCGCGCGCGGCGCCAAGCACCTGATCGAGGTGGTGCACGCGTATCTGCGCTGACGCCTCAGGGTGAGGCGGCGGAATTCCAGTCCCCGCCGAGGGCCTTGATCAGCTGCACGGTGGCGGTCTCGCGGCGGATGGCGATGTCCTCGGCATTGATGCGCGCGGACAGCGCCGCGTTCTCGGTGGAGACCACCTCGAGATAGGTCACGATGCCGCCCTGGTAGCGCAGATTCGCCTGATCGAGCGCCCCTTGCGAGGCGGTGACCGCGGCCGCCTGACTGACGCTCTCGCGCTGCAGCTGGCGCAGCGCCGCGAGATTGTCCTCCACCTCCTGGAAGGCAGTCAGTACCGTACTGCGGTAGTCGGCCACCTGCTCGTCGTAGGCGGCGTGCGCCTGCGCGGTCTGCGCCGCGATCAGCCCGCCGTTGAACACGTTGAGCAGCGCCTGCGGCCCGATCGCCCAGGTCTGCGCGGGGGCGCTGATCAGGTTGGAGGTCTGCGAGCTCTGCCAGCCGGCGGCGCCGACCAGGTTGAGCACCGGGAAAAAGGCCGCACGCGCGACGCCGATGCCGGCGTTCGCGGCAGCGACGCGCCGCTCCGCCGCCGCCACGTCGGGACGGCGCTCGATGAGCTGCGAGGGCAGGCCCACGTCGATCTCCGGGAGCACCGCCGGCTTGGTATCCGGGCGCGCCGCCAGCTCGAAGCTCGACGCCTCGCGTCCCAGCAGCACGGCGATGGCGTGCTCGGTCTGCGCGCGCTGCAGGCGGGTCTGCTCGGCCTGGGTGCGGGCCGTTTCCAGCTGGGATTGCGCCTGCTGCACGTCGGAGATCGGGGCAGCGCCACCCTTGAAGAGGTTCTGCGTCAGCTGCAGCGCCTTGGCGTAGTCGGCGACCGTGTGATCGAGCAATTGCTGCTCGATGTCGAGGCCGCGCAGCGTGAAGTAGTCGTCCGCCAGCTCGGCGTGCAGCGCCAGATCGAGAGCGGCGACATCGCCGGCAGTTGCCTGCTCGCCGGCGCGCGCCTGGGTCACGGTGCTGCGGATGCGGCCGAACAGATCCACCTCGTAGGACAAGTCACCGCTCAGGAGGAAGGAGTTTCCGCTGCGCGACTTACCCGGGGTATAGGTGGGGGAGTACACCGAGACCTGCGACCGCGAAGCGTCTGCCTGGGCGGTGAGCGTGGGAAACCACGCCGAGCGCGCGATGCGGGTCTGCGCGCGCGCCTGCTCGAGCCGCGCCAGCGCCGCCTTGAGGCTCTGATTGGCGCCGGTCAGCTGCTCCTCGAGCACATCGAGCCCGGGATCGCCGAACATCGTCCACCAGGCACCGCGTGCCCTCGCATCCGCCGGCACCGCGACCTTCCAGTCACCGACCTCCTTGTAGGCCGGCGGCGGTGGCGGCATCGGCGGCCGCTGATAGCGTGGCGCGAGCGAGCAGCCCACGAGAGTGATTCCCAGCACCCAAGTGGCGGCGATGCGCGCCGCGGGCCTCATGAGGAGTGTCCGGGCGGGGCGCCGCTGCTCCCCGGCGTCTGCGGCTGCCGCAGGCGCACCAGCGTGCCATCGGCGATGGAATCCGGCGGATTGACGACGAGCGTGTCGTTCACGCCGATGCCCGACAACACCTCGATCTCGGTGCCGAAGTCGCGGCCTTCGGTGATGGTCTTGAGGCGCACGCGTTCCGAGGCGTCGACTGTCGCGACCTGCAGATCATGGCCGCGGAACAGGACGGCGTTGGCCGGTACCCGCAGAGTCTCGCCGCTCGCCGGCAGCGTGAAGCTCACCTGCACGTAGGAGCCGGGTAGCAGCTCGCCGCTTGCATTATCGAGCTGCAGCTCGACCTGCAGGGTGCGCGACACGGCATCGAGCGCGTGCGCGGTGGAAGTGACGGTGGCGGGGTAATGCTTGCCCGGATGATCGGTGAAGTCCAGCGTCGCGGTGAGACCGGGGTGAATGGCGGCCGCGTAGAGCTGGGGCACGAACACATAGATACGCAGCCGGTGCGTGTCGGCGACGCGGAACAGTGCGTTGCCGGGGCTCTGGCCGGCGTTGATCAGTGCCCCGACGTCGGTGTTGCGCTGGGTCACGACGCCGTCGAAGGGTGCGATCACGCGCTTGAAGGATTCCAGCTCCTGCAGGCGCGCCACGTTGGCGGCGGCGGACTGTTGTGCCGCGGCCTTGGCCGCGGCATCGCCGGCGCGCTGATCCGCGTCCTGCTGCGAGACCGACTCGGTGGCGAGCAGACCCTGCCAGCGCTCGTTGGTGGTATGGGCCAGCAGGTAATTGGCCTGGGCGGTCGCGAGATCGGCCTGCGCCTGGCGCAGCTGCTGATCGACCTCCGGCGTCTCGATCTCCGCCAGCGGCTGGCCTTTCTGCACCGCTGCGCCGATGTCGGTGTACCAGGTCTTGAGATAGCCGTTGGTGCGCGCGTAGATCGGCGCCTCGAAGTACGCCTGGACGCTCCCCGGCAACACCAGCGTGTCGGAGGCCGGCCCCGACTTGGGCCGGGTAGTGGCGACCGTCGGAATCGCCGCCTCGGCGGCCTGGCGCGCGAGCGCAGCGCGGGCGCTCAGGCGACTCATGATTCCCCACACCGCCAGCACCAGCGCGAGCCCCGCCGCGATCCACAGATAACGGCGCATCCGCGGTTCGACGCCAGCGGAGCCGGGGTTTGGCGAAGGTTGCGACATCAGCGGCTCCGGCGTCCGTGGACGAGCGTGAACACGGTAGGAACGAAGAACAGCGTCGCCACCGTGGCGAACACCAGTCCGCCGATCACCGCTCGTCCGAGCGGGGCGTTCTGCTCGCCGCCTTCGCCGAGCCCGAGCGCCATCGGCACCATGCCGATGATCATCGCCAGCGCGGTCATCAGCACCGGACGAAAGCGGGTGACGCCGGCCTGTAGCGCCGCGTGGGCTGCCGTCTCGCCGGCGTTCATGCGCTCGCGGGCGAAGCTCACCACCAGCACGCTGTTGGCAGTGCCCACGCCCATGCACATGATGGCGCCGGTGAGTGCCGGGACGCTCAGCGGCGTATGCGTGAGGAACAGCATCCAGGCGATGCCGGCGAGCGCCGCCGGCAGCGCGGTGATGATGATGAACGGGTCGCGCCAGGACTGGAAGTTCACCACGATGAGCAGGTAGACCAGCACCACCGCACCGGCCAGGCCGATGAGCAGCCCCTCGAAGGAATCGGTCATGGTCTGCACCTGGCCGCGCACCGTCACCTGCGTGCCGCGCGGCAGCCGCGGCTGGGTCTCGGCGACGATGCGCCGGATCTGCGCGGCGATGAAGCCGAGGTCGGCGCCTTCGACACCGCCGTAGATATCAACGACCGGGATCGAGTTGTAGTGGCTCACGACGGCCGGCGACTCGCTGCGGCGAAAGGTGGCGACATTGGCGAGCAGCTGTACGCCGTCGATGTTGCCGGGGCTTTGGGGACCGGCGCCGGAGGAGTTGCCGCCGACGCCGCCGCTGCTGAGCGCGGTGATCGGCGTCGTCTGCAGGTCGGTGAGCGATGCCAGCCGGAACTGCGGCGTCTGCGCGACGACCGGATACTGCGTGCCGGTCTTGGGATCGATCCAGAACGACAGCACCGTCTGCGAGCTGCCCGACAGCGACACCAGCAGATCCGATGCGACGTCCGTCTCGGTAAGTCCCAGCAGCGCCGCCTTGCTGCGGTCGACGTCCACGTTGAGTGTCGGGTAGTCGAACGCCTGCTGGATGCGCAGGTCCACCAGGCCGGGGATGCGGTGCATGCGCGCGAGCAGCTCGCGGGCATACTGGCGGCTCGCGGGGACGTCGAAGCCGGACACCTGCACGTCGAGCGGGGAGGGCAGCCCGAAGTTGAGGATCTGGCTGACGATGTCGGCCGGCTGAAAGGCGAAGCTGGTCGAGGGGTAGAGCGCCGTGAGCTTCGCGCGCAGGGCGCGCACGTAGCGCTCGGTCGGATGGTGGTCGGCAGTGAGGTTCACGAAGATGTCGGCGTCCCCGGGACCCACCGGCGCGGAAGTCGAGTAGGCGAGGTTGATGCCGCTGTAGGGCACGCCGATGTTGTCGACGATGGTGGCGATCTCGCGCGCCGGAATGACGCTGCGGATCGTCGCCTCGACCTGATCGCACAGGGCGGCGGTCTCCTCGATGCGCAGACCGGTGGCCGCGCGCAGGTGCAGCTTGATCTGGCCGGCGTCGACGCTCGGGAAGAAATCCCGTCCGAGTCCGGGGAGGTAGCGCCCGAAGGGGAAGGCGAGCAGCGCGGCGGTCGCCACGGCGCCGAGGAACGGCAGGGCGAAGCGCCGGCCGGCCCCGATGGCCTGCTCGAGCAGTGCGTGATAACGCTGGCGAACGTCGTGGAACCAGTGCTCGAAGCGCTGCTGCAGCCGCTGCAGCGGATTGCCCGGCAGCTTGGCGTCCTGCTCCCCGTGCTTGTGCAGCCAGTACTTGGCGAGCGTCGGCACGAGCGTCCGCGACAGCACGTAGGAGGCCAGCATCGCGAACACCACGGCCTCGGCCAGCGGTATGAACAGGTACCTGGCGATACCGGCCAGCATGAACATCGGCACGAAGACGATGCAGATGGCCAGCGTCGAGACCAGCGCCGGCAGCGCAATCTCGTGCGCGCCGTTGAGGATCGCCTCCTCGACGTCCTCGCCCTGCTCGAGATGCATGTTGATGTTCTCGATGGTCACGGTTGCATCATCGACCAGGATGCCGACCGCCAGCGCGAGCCCGCCGAGCGTCATGATGTTGATCGTTTCCCCCAGCGCCGACAGGCAGATGATGGAGGCGAGGATCGACAGCGGGATCGAAACCGCAATGATGAGGGTGCTGCGCCAGCTGCCGAGGAACAGCAGGATCATGGTGGCAGTCAGCAATGCCGCGATGACTGCTTCGCGCACCACGCCGTCGATGGCGGCGCGCACGAACAGCGACTGATCGCCCACCAGGTCGACGTTGAAGCCGAGCGGCAGCTGGCTGCGGATCGCCGGCAGCCGCTCCTTGATGGTCTTGATGATATCGAGTGTCGAGGCGCTGCCGGTTTTAAGAACGCTCATCAGCACGCCGCGGTGTCCGTCGCGGCGCACGATGTTGGTCTGCGGCGGGTAGCCGTCGCGCACGTGCGCCACGTCGCGGACGTAGATAACGCTGCCGTTGCGGTTGGTGATCGGCAGGTCGTTGAGCTCGGCCACGGTGCGCGGGTTGGCGTTGACCGTCACGAAATACTCGCGGTCGCCGATCTTCTGCGTGCCGGCGGGCAGGATCGAGTTCTGCGAGGCGATCGCGTTGGTGACGTCGTTGCCGGACAGGCCGGTAGCCCGCAGTGCGTCCGGGTCGAGATCGGCCTGCACCTGGCGCTGCAGGCCGCCGTACGGGTAGGGCATGGATGCCCCCTGCACGGTGGCGAGCCCGGTGCGGATCATGTTGTTGCCGAGGTCGAACAGCTGCGCTTCCGAGAGACTCGCGCTGGAAAGGGCAAGCTGCAGGATCGGAACCGAAGAGGCGTTGTAGGCCAGCACGAACGGCGGCGTGGTGCCGGGCGGCGCCGAGCGCAGCTGAGTCTGCGACACGCCGGTGATCTGCGCGAACGACAGCTCCTCGTTGACGTTCGGCTGGAAGAAGTACTTGACCACCGAGGTCCCGGTGAGGTTCTGCGACTCGGTATGCTCGACGTCGTTGACGGTGGTCTGCGCGCCGCGCTCGCTCTGCAGCACGATCCGCGTCGCCATCTCGTCCGGGGACAGGCCGGTGTATCTCCACACCGTGGCAACCACCGGGATCTTGATGTTGGGGAAGATATCGGTCGGCGTGCGCACGATCGAGAACACGCCGAGCAGCGTGATCACGATGGCGAGCACCAGGAAAGTGTACGGGCGCCGCAGCGCCAGACGGACGATCCACATGGCCGCGACACGATAGCGCAGCGCGCCCCCGATCACGGTTACGGCGCGCGCGGCGCCTGTTACAGCTGAAATGCGTGCCGTAAGCGCGGCGCTACCGGGAACGTGGAGAGTATCGGGACGGTGTTAGTAAACGACTTCCACGGGAACGGCGACTCGATAGCCGGCACCGCGCTCGGTCACGATGATGCGCGGCTCGGCCGGGTTGCCCTCGATCTTGCGGCGCAGGCGCAGTACGGCCACATCGATGGCGCGGTCGTAGACCTCGTTGTCGTAGCGGCGGCTCATCTCGATCAGCTGTTCGCGGCTCACGACGCGGTTGGCCGTGGCGAGCAGCGCTGCGAGCAGGTTGAACTCCCCGTTGCTGAGGGCGACCTCGGCCCCGTCCCGCCCCGTGAGCCGGCGGGTGCGCAGGTTCAGCTCCCACCCCGGTATGCGATAGGCGCGGCAGACCGGTGCGCCGTGCACTTCCTGGCCGGCATGCGTGCGGCGCAGAACGGTGCGGATGCGTGCCAGCAGTTCGCGGGGACTGAACGGCTTGGTGAGATAGTCGTCGGCGCCGAGCTCGAGCCCCATCACCCGATCGGCTTCCTCGCTGCGTCCGGTGAGGATGATGACCGGGATCTGCGATTCGGCGCGCAGCTGGCGCAGCAGCTGCATGCCGTCCTCGCCGCGCAGCCGCAGATCGAGCAGCACCAGGTCGACGACCTGGGCGCGAAAGGCGCTCATGAGCTCGGCGCCGCCGGTGGCGCCGGAGACGCGAAAGTCGTTCTGCCCGAGATAGTCTTCGACCAGCTGGCGCACCGCGGCGTCGTCGTCCACCACCAGTACGTGCGGCACCGGCACGGTGCTCACGGCGGCGGCCACCCATGAAACGCGTGCTGGTCGTCGAGCGTGATAGTCTTCACCGTGAGCTGATCCGCGAATGGCTCGAGGCGGGCGGCGCCGAGGCCGTCTGGCCGGAGGCCGCGGCGGGCGCTCCGCCGGCGGTCGATGCGGTATTGGTTGACGTGACGTGTCAGCAGCAGGCTCATGAAGTCCTTGCAACCTGGCGCCGTGCCTACCCGCGCGCGGCGCTGGTTCTCGCATCCGGCCGGTTCTCCCCGGGGGACATGGCGAATGATGCCATGGCGGTGAGACTGGGAGCGACGCGCATCCTCGCCAAGCCTTTCAGCCGCGGCGATCTATGGGCAGCACTCGGCCTTTCGGCAGATCCGGCGGCAGCGCGCCTCGGGTGCCGGCGCTGACCGCGCCGCGCGAGGGTGCACGCGGGCGGGCGCTGCGCGCGCGCCTGGTGCTCATCGTGGCGGCGGTGTGCGCGGCGGTGTGGCTGTCGACGCTGTTCGACCTGGCGCGCGACCGCGCGGCGACGCTCGCCATGGCCGAACGGCAGCACGACAACGTGGCCGGTGCGCTGGCCGAGCAGGCGGCGCGCGCGTTGCAGGCGACCGATCTCATCCTCGAGGAGGCGGCACGGCTCGATCCGGATCCGCGGACGCTGCCGAATGACGCCGCTGCCGTGCCGGACCAACTGCGCCGCCTGATGAGCGGCGTCCCGCAGGTGCGCAACCTGTTCCTGTTCGACCCCGCCCGGGGAATGCACCTGAGCTCGGCCCCGGCCGCGAGCGCGCGCGGCGACTTGAGCGACCGCTCGTACTACATCGTGCAGCGTGATCGGCCCGGCCTCGGCCTGTTCGTCAGTGAGCCCTTCATCAGTCGTGTCACCGGCGATCCGACGTTCGTGCTCAGCCGCCGGCTCGCGGGCCCCGGTTTTCGCGGCATCGCCGGGGCGGCCGTGGACGTGGCGTACATCCGGCGCTTCTACAGTGCGCTCGACCTCGGGCCCGGCAGCACCATCGAGCTGCTGCGGGCGGACGGCACGACGCTGGTGAGCCGCGAGCGCGCCGGTGTACCGCCGCAGTCGCCGTGGGGGGCCGCGCTCGCCGCGCTCGGCACCGCGGACGCGCTGCATACCACGCTACCCGCCGGTTCTCCGCCCGGACGCACACTGGTGAGCCTGCGCCGCGTGCCGGGCTATCCGGCGATCGTCGCAGTAGCGCGCAGCGAGCGCGCCATCCTCGCCGGGTGGCGCGCCAAGGCCTGGACCGGCATCGGGGGCACCTTCGTGATCACGGCGCTCGCGGCCATCCTGCTGGGGGCCTTCCTGCGACAGCTCGAGCGCCACGAGCGCGTCACCACGCAACTGCACCAGTCACAGAAGCTCGAAGCGCTCGGCACGCTGGCCGGCGGAATCGCGCACGATTTCAACAACATTCTCGGCGCCGTGCTCGGCTACGGTGAGCTGGCCCTTCAGCACAGTGCTGCCGGCAGCGCGCAGCGGCGTTACCTCGACAACATCGTCACCGCCGCCAACCGCGCGCGCGAGCTGGTGGGCCGGATCCTGGCGTTCAGCCGGCCGGGAGTAGGCAGCACGCGCCCGGTGTCGCTGCAGCCGATCGTTGCCGAGGTCCACAGCCTCACCTGCGCGTCGCTGCCGCCGGGCGTCAGCGTGGATCTCAGTATGGCGGAGAAGCCGCTGGTGGCGGCCGGGGATCCGGCCCAACTGCACCAGATGCTCGCCAACCTCCTGACCAACGCCGTGCAGGCCGTCACGGGCGGCGGCCGCGTGGTGGTCCGCGCGACGGCGGCCGAGGTGCGCGAGTCGCGCGATTGCACGGTGGGGCGGCTGCAGGCAGGGCACTACGCGCGCATCGACATCAGCGATACCGGCCCCGGCATGAGCGCCGCACAGCTCGAGCGCATCTTCGAGCCGTTCTTTACCACCAAGCCGGTCGGGGCGGGCACCGGGCTCGGGCTGGCGCTGGTGCACGGCATCATCCTCGATCACGGTGCCGCCCTCGAGGTCGACACCCGGCCGGGCGGGGGCACGGTCTTCAGCGTCTACCTGCCGCTCACCGAGGGCGAGCCCGCAGAGGATCCGCGGCCGCTCGCCCCGGCGCTGGGCAACGGCGAGACGATCCTGGTCGTGGACGATGAGGAGAGCCTCGTGCGTCTGGCCGAGGAGGTGCTGGCGTCCCTCGGCTATGAGCCGGTCGGCTGCGTGGGTGCGAGTGAGGCGCTGCGCGTGTTCAAGGCCGCGCCGCAACGCTTCGATGCGGTGCTGACGGACGCCATCATGCCCGACATGTCCGGCACCGAGCTGCTGGTCGAGCTGCGGCGGCTGCGGCCGGGGCTGCCGGTGGTTCTGGTGAGCGGCTACGGCGGCCCCGACCTGCTCGCCGGGGCGCAGGCCGCCGGTGCGCAGGCGGTGCTCACCAAGCCGCTGACGGCGGCGGATCTGGCACAGTGTCTGGCCGGCGTGCTGGCCGCCGCGCGCAGGCGCGGGCACGACGCGGGCTGCGCCGCCTGAGCCCGGCGCGGGGCAGGGCACGGCGACGGTCAGCGCGCGGGCTTGCTGCGCCCTTTGAAGAAGCGGGCGACGCGCTGCGCGGCATCCGGGGCCAGGCCCTCGTTCTTGAACAGGTTGAGCCCATGAGCCTCATGCAGCGTCAGGCGATCGCTTGCGAGCAGCGCACGCTTGTTGACCCTGTTCGAGTACCAGGAGTTGGCGAGGATGTCCGCGGCGAGTGACTCGAGTCCGGCCTCGAACTCGTCGTCCGGAAAGCAGAAGTTCGCTAGGTGCATGTCGTACGCTTCGGCCCCGGAGTAGCTGCGGCAGGTGTACATCATCTCGCTGGCCTTGGAGGTGCCGATGCGGTGCGGCAGTCTCAGGCTCAAACCCCAGATCGGCGTGAGCCCCCAGCGCGCATAGGCGTCGCAGAAGATGGCTGACTCAGCCGCCACGATCAGATCGGCAGCGAGCGCCAGCTCCAGCGCGCCTGTCGAGCAATGCCCGCGCACCGCCGAGATCACCGGCTGCGGCAGGTTCGCCACCTTGTCGATGACTTCGACGTAGTAATGCGGCTTGGCGTGCGCCTTGACCTGCGCGAGCACCTCGGCCATGTCGTGGCCGGCGGAGAAGTTGCCGCCGGCGCCGCGCAGGATCACCAGGCCGACAGTTTTGGTCTCGCGCTCGACCATCTCGACCTGCTGCTCCAGCGCCTCGATCATGTCCTTGGAGAGCGCGTTGAGCTTTTCCGGGCGGTTCAGCGTCAGGATCGCCGCGCCGCCCTGGTTCTCACGCAACACGAGGTTGTTCATTTGAAGGTCGTCCCGGGAAGATTCCACCACCCGCCGCCGAGAGCCTGGAACAGCCCGGCGGTGTCCGCATAGCGATTGGCCTGGGCCTGCACGAGCGCGATCTGCGCCTGCTGGTAGGTTTGCTCGGCATTGAGCAGCGCGACCAGACTCACGGTGCCAAGCTCGTGCTGCTGACGGGCGAGATCGAAGGAGGCGCGCGCGGCGCGGTCGGCTTCCGCGGTCGCCTTGAGCGCGTCGGCATCCGCCTGTAGCGCCCGCAGCGTGTCTGCCACGTTCTGACAGGCGAGCAGCACCGTGGCGCGATACTCGGCGCCGGCCTGATCGAGTGCCGCGGCCGCGGCACTGTGCCGATAGAACATCGCCCCGGCATCGAACAGTGTCTGTGTGAGCGATGCGCCGAGATCCCAGAACCCGGTGTACGCGGTGAACAGCTTGGAGATCTCCAGCGCCGTCGAGCCCGTATTTGCGCTGATGGTGAACTGCGGCAGCATGTCGGCGACCGCGACGCCCACCTGCGCCGAGGCGGCGTGCAGGTTCTCTTCCGCCTGCCGCACGTCGGGGCGCTGCTCGACCAGTTTGGACGGCAGACTCACCGGCAGCTCGGTGGGCAGCGTCAGGTCCTCGAGCCTGAAGGTGTCGGCCGGCTCCTCGGAGGGCAACCGTCCGAGCAACGCCGTCAGGGCATCACGCGTCTGACCGAGCTGCTTGTTGAGCGGCGGCAGCGTCGCGGCAGTCTGTGCCTCGGCCGCGAGCTGCGCCAGCAGATCGGCGTCACTGGCGGTGCCGAGGGTCTTCTGCCCCTTCACCGTCTCGGTCAGCTGGTGCTGCAGCTCGAGCAGCCGCTCGGTGGCGGCAATTTGGCCGCGCAGCGCAGCCTCCTGCACGGCGGTGGTCACTACGTTGCTGCTCAGCGTCACATAGGTGGCGATCAGCTCGAAGCGGGTGGCATCGACCTGTGCCCGGGTCGCCTCCAGCGAGCGGCGGGTGCCGCCGAAAACATCCGGCAGGTAGCTCAGGTTCAACTGGGCGGTGAACAGATTGTAATAGGGGTTGACCTGGGCATAGGTGGTGGGATTGGCGATCGTCGCCACGGCGTTCTTGGCGCGCAGTGCGTCGAAGCCGCCCTGCACCAGCGGGAAGAAGCTGGTGCGTTGCGCCTTGTAGAGCTCGTGTGCCTGCCGCAGGGCGGCTTGTGCCGCCGTGATGTTGGGATTGGCCTTGAGCGACTGCTCGACGAGACCGGTCAGCTTGGGCGACTGAAACAGCGTCCACCATTCCCCCGGAATGTCCATGCCGCTGATCAGATGCTGCGCGCTGCCGCCGGTGCCGGGGGCTTCGGCCGTCGTGCCCTGCGAGCGAGCCTTACCGTAATCGGCGGCTGCCGGTGGGGAGGGCCGGTGGAAATTCGGGCCGACCGCGCACGCCGCGAGTGCCGCCGCGCCGGCGGCGGCGGGCAGGCGCAAGCGGATTGCACGCAACGCGGTGCTCATGCCCATCGCGCCTCACCATGGCGCCGCTCGGCCCAATGTTCGACCACATGGTACATCGAGGGCAGTACGAACAGCGTGAGCACGGTGGCGATCGCCAGTCCGCCGACGACGACCGTCGCAATGCCGCGCTGCACGTCGCTGCCGACGCCGGTGTGGATCGCCGCCGGCAGCATGCCGAGCGTCGCCACGGTGGCGGTCATCAGCACCGGCCGCAGCCGCTCGGTCGCCCCCTTCATGATCGCATCGTGCAGCTCGAAGCCCGCGCTCCTCATGCGATTGAGGTTCGCCACCATGATGATGCCGTTCTGCACGGCGACGCCGAACAGCGCGATGAAGCCGACGCCGGAGGCGACGTTGAGCGTCTGGCCCGTCAGATGGAGCGAGATCAGCCCGCCGAGCGTCGCCAGCGGCACGACCCCGAGGATCAGCACCGCCTGGCGGAAGGACCTGAGCCCGATGGTGAGGAATATCAGCATCATGCCAAGCACCAGCCCGAGGATAACCAGCAGCCGCGCCTCCGCGCGCCGCTGGTTCTCGAACTGGCCGCCCCACTCGAGCCTCACCTTGGCGGGGTCGAAGTGCACCTGCTTCGCGATCCTGGCCTGGGCTTCCTCGAGGTAGCTCGTCAGGTCGCGGTCACGGTTGTC
>DASPPI010000150.1:0-4348 GCA_035625615.1 Steroidobacteraceae bacterium
TGAAAGTAGCGCTTCTCGTCGAAGACCTTGTAGTTGGGAAGCTCGGCCTTGCGGTGGATCGCCGCGATTTCCCCGCGCGCGATGAGCGCTGCGGAGTTGTAGATGCCGGCACGGGCGTACTCGGGGAATCCCACCATGATCGCCACGTCGGTGGCGGCGCTGCGCACCTGCGCCAGCCCCTCCTCGATCTGCCGGCGGAAGCCGCGATGAAACAGCAGATCCTCGGGTGGATAGCCGCTCAGCGTGAGCTCGGGAAACAGCACCAGGTCCGCGCCCAGCTCGGCGCCGGCGCGGCGGGCGCCGCCGACGACGCGCGCCGCGTTGCCGCGCACGTCTCCGACCAGCAGATTGAGCTGCGCCAGCGCGATCTTCAGACTGTGCGGGCCGCCGCCCATCGTCGCACGGCTCAGCGCCGCCTGCCCCGCGGCGGACGGGCCCCCGACGCGCTCCTGCGCCGGGGGGCGCTGCGCGCTGCGCCAGGGCGGGCGTTGCTGCCCGCCCGCCGTGCACCGGTGTGGCGCAGCGCTTTTGGCGCGCCGCGCTTCGCCGCGGCAGGCCGAGCGCGCTGCGGCGCCGGGCGCCCGGCGTGGGCTGTGCGTGCGGGCCCCGATCGGCCGCGTAGCAGCGCCTGCATGGCGGTGCCCAGCTCGGCGGGCGACTTGACCGTGCGCACACCGGCAGCCTCGAAGGCGGCGTACTTGTCCGCAGCCAGGCCCTTGCCGCCCGCGACGATGGCGCCGGCGTGCCCCATGCGCTTACCGGGCGGCGCGGTGACACCGGCGATGTAGGCAACCACGGGCTTACTCACGAACTGGCGGATGTAGTGCGCGGCGGCCTCCTCGTCGCTCCCGCCGATCTCGCCGACCAGGACGATGCCGGCGGTGGCCGGATCGCGCTCGAACAGCTCCAGCACATCGATGAAGTTCATGCCGTGCACCGGATCGCCGCCGATGCCGACGCAGGTGCTCTGCCCGAGCCCGATGTTGGTGGTCTGGAACACCGCCTCATAGGTGAGGGTGCCCGAGCGCGACACAATGCCGACGCTGCCCTTCCTGTGGATGAAGCCGGGCATGATGCCGATCTTGCATTCCCCCGGTGTGATGACACCCGGGCAGTTCGGGCCGACGAGGCGCGTGGCCGAGCCCGCGAGCACCGCCTTCACCCGCACCATATCGTTCACCGGCACACCCTCGGTGATGCACACGGCGAGCTCGATGCCCGCATCGACCGCTTCGAGGATCGAATCGGCCGCCCCGGCGGCCGGCACGTAGATCATGCTGGCGGTAGCGCCGGTCGCGCGCACCGCGGCCCTCACGGTGTCGAACACCGGGAGCCCCAGGTGCTGCTGTCCGCCGCGCCCGGGCGTCACGCCGCCCACCAGCCTGGTGCCATAAGCGAGCGCGGCTTGCGAGTGGAAGGTGCCCTGCTTGCCGGTAAAGCCCTGGCAGATGACCCTGGTGTTGCTGTCGACCAGGATGCTCATGCCCTGCCCTTCGCTGCCTTCACCGCCTTGCGTGCCGCATCGGTCAGATCCGCCGCCGGAATGATCCGCAGCCCGCTGCCTGAGAGCATCGCGCGCGCCTGCTCGGCATTGGTGCCTTCGAGCCGCACCACCACGGGCACCGTGACGCCGACCTTCCTCACCGCGTTGATGACACCCTCGGCGATCAGGTCGCAGCGCACGATGCCGCCGAAGATGTTCACCAGCACCGCACGCACCCGCGCGTTCGACAGGATCAGCTCGAATGCCGCGGTGACACGCTCGCTGGTCGCCCCGCCGCCCACGTCGAGGAAGTTCGCCGGTTCCCCGCCATGCAGCTTGATGAGGTCCATGGTCGCCATCGCCAGTCCCGCGCCGTTCACCAGGCAGGCGATATTCCCGTCGAGCGAGACGTAATTGAGGTCGTGCGCGGCGGCGCGCTGCTCCATGGGGTCCTCCTGGCTCGCATCGCGCAGCTGCGCGAGCTCGGGGTGACGGAACAGCGCGTTGTCGTCGACGTTGATCTTGGCGTCGAGGGCGACGAGCGCCCCGCCGTCGGCGACGATCAACGGGTTCACCTCGACCAGGCTCAGGTCCTTGTCGATATAAAGCCGATGGAGCGCGGCAGTGAGCGCCTGGAACTGCACGACCTGCGCACCGCTGAGGCCGAGACCGAAGGCCAGCTCGCGCCCCTGGTACGCCTGCAGTCCCGCGGCCGGGTGCACCGTGACCGCGAGGATCTTCTCCGGTGTCCGCTGCGCGACCTCCTCGATCTCCATGCCGCCCGCCGCCGAGGCGATGAGTGCGATGCGTCCACACTCGCGATTGAGCGTGAGCGACAGATAGATCTCGCGGGCAATGTCCGACCCGCATTCGACGTACACCCGCTCGACTGGCAGACCCAGGGGACCGGTCTGCGGCGTCACCAGCCGCTGGCCGAGGATAGCGGCCGCGGCCTCCCGCACCGCATCCGGGTCGCGCGCGAGCTTGACGCCCCCGGCCTTGCCGCGCCCGCCGGCATGCACCTGGGCCTTGACGACCCACACCTTACCCCCGAGGGCGCGGGCGGCCTCCGCCGCTTCTCCCGGACTCCCCGCCACCCTTCCCGCCGGAACCGGAATGCCGTAGCTGCGGAAGACGTCCTTCGCCTGGTACTCGTGCAGGTTCATCGTCGCGCCTGGCGGCTAAAGCAAGCATTCTCCTCGAAACGGCCCGCTCCTGACCAGCGAGCCCGCCGGGATTATGGCGGCGTGGCGCTCGGCAACGGCCCTGCGGCCGTGCGATGGGAGTCGCGTTTCCGCCCGATGCGAAGATGCTAGAGTCGCCGCCCTGAAAGTCCCGACGCCCTGCACAACACGCGTGCCTTCAACGCCGGCCAGCGCTGCTCCCTTCGTGACACCGAGCGATCTCGCCTGGCGCGTGATCGGCCTCCTGAACCTGTATCGGGTACTGGTGCCGTTGGTGCTGCTGGCGATGCAGTGGTTCGCGGCCCCGGCCTGGGGCCCGACCACGGCGCGACCGCAGCTGTTTGTCGCGGCGTGCATCGCCTATTTCACCGCGGCGGTGCTGCTGGTCATCGCGCGCCGGCTGCATTGGTCGAGCCTACGCATCGTGGCGCTGGTCAACGCCACCGTCGATGCGCTCGCGATCGGACTCATTCTCTACGCGAGCGGCGGGGCGGCGAGCGGGCTCGGGATCCTGCTGGTGTTGCCGGTGTTCGCCCTCACGGTCCTGGCCGGAGGACGCGATGCGCTGCTCATCGCAGCGGTCGCCGCGCTCGCGGTGCTGGTCCAGCAGGTATTCGTCGGCATCACCGACTCTGCCCCGGCGAGCGACTACGTGACCGCAGGCGTCTTCGGCGCGGTGCTGTTCCTGATCGCGCTCGCGCTGCGCCCGGTGGCCAACCGTCTGCGCGAGAGCGAGGCGCTGGTGCGCCGTCAGGAAGTCGACCTGGCGAACCTGGCGCAGCTGTCGCAATACATCGTGCAGCACCTGCGCGAGAGCATCCTAGTGGTCGATGCGCAGGACCGTATCCGCCTCATCAACGAGTCCGCCGCCGAGATTCTCGGTGACGAGCACGCCTACCCGGATGCGCTGGTCGGCGAGGCTTCCCCGCGACTCCTCTTTCTGCTCGAGTCCTGGCGCCAGGGAACCGGCGCTGCCGGCGCCGCGCCGGTCGGCGACCAGACCTTCGTATCCGCCGATGGCGCGCGCCCGATCCGCGCCCACTTCGCCCCGCTCGGCACGATGAATCCCGGACCGGTGCTCATCTTCCTCGAGGACATGAGCCTCATCGAGGAAAAGGTCCAGCAATCGAAGCTCGCCGCGCTCGGGCGCCTGAGCGCCAGCATCGCCCACGAGATCCGCAATCCGGTCGGCGCCATGAGCCATGCGGGGCAACTGCTCGCCGAGTCGCCGAGCCTCGCGGGCGAGGATCGGCGGCTCACCGAGATCATCCGCAGCAACGCCGAGCGCGTGAGCGGCATCATCGCCAACGTACAGCGCCTGTCGCGCCGCGAGCAGGCGCGCCTCGAGCAGCTGCCGCTCCCCGCCTGGGTGCAAGAGTTCCACGAGGAGTTCTGTCAGAGCATGGAGTGGCCACGCGCGCGGCTCATCGTGAGCGGCGCGCGGGCCGTGGAAGTGCGGGTCGACCCGGACCAGCTGCGGCAGATCCTCTGGAACCTGTGCGAGAACGCGCTCAGGCACGGCGTACGGGACGACCCGGAGCAGAATGTCGAGATACGATATGGCCGCATGAGCGGCAGCGCCCGTCCCTTCCTCGAGGTGGCCGATCGCGGCAGCGGGGTGCCGCCGGAGCACGCCGAGCGCATCTTCGAGCCCTTCTATAGCGGCGGGCGCGGCACGGGC
>DASPPI010000151.1:0-2105 GCA_035625615.1 Steroidobacteraceae bacterium
GCATGATCGCCGCCGGCGGCGGCCAGGTGCATCGCCTGGAAGACTGGGGACGCCGTCAGCTGGCCTATCCGCTCTCCAAGGTGCACAAGGCGCACTACGTGCTGATGAACGTCGAGACCGATCAGAAGACCCTCGATGAGCTCACTGGCGCCTTCCGTTTCAGCGACGCGGTGCTGCGTCACCTGGTGGTCAGCATGGACTCCGCCGTGACCGACCCTTCGCCGATGGCCAAGGCGGCCGACGAGGAAGGCGAGGGCGGCGGCCGTCGCCGCGAACGTGCGCGTGATGAGGCCGCGCCCACGGACGAGGACGACAATGCCGCCGGCGAGAGCGCCTGAGCGCGCCCGCCGCACCTGAACGAATTCCAGGAGCCCAGCACATGGCAATGTCCCGAGGACCCGGCGGCGGAGGCGGTGGCAGTCGCTTCTCGCGTCGCAAGAAGTTCTGCCGTTTCACCGCCGAAGGGGTGAAGACCATCGATTACAAGGATCTCGCCACGCTCAAGGCCTATATCACCGAGACTGGCAAGATCGTGCCGAGCCGCATCACCGGCACCAAGTCGTTCTATCAGCGCCAGCTCGCGGTCGCGATCAAGCGTGCGCGCTTCCTCGCGCTGCTGCCCTACACCGACCAGCACTGAGGCTTACTGCGATGGAAGTGATTCTGCTGCAGAAGGTTGCCAACCTCGGCAACATCGGCGAGCGCGTGAAAGTGCGTTCGGGTTTCGGCCGCAACTTCCTGCTGCCGCAGGGGAAGGCGACGCTCGCCACGCCCGAGAACATCGCGCGCTTTGAGGCGCGCCGTGCCGAGCTCGAGCGCCTGGCGCGCGAGCAGCTCACCTCCGCGGAGGAGCGGGCCACAGCGCTCAGAGATTTCAAGCTGACCATCCCCGCCAAGGCCGGCACCGAGGGGAAGCTGTTCGGCTCGATCGGCACCAGCGACATCGCCGAGGCCTGCACCCGCGCCGGCTTCTCCGTGGAGCGCAGCGAAGTGCGCCTGCCGCACGGCCCGCTGCGCATGCTCGGCGAGCATACGGTCAACCTGCACCTGCACGCCGACATCGACGTGCCGCTGCAGGTGGTGATCGTTCCCGAAGAGTAGCGCTGACCCTCGGCAGACGTGGCTGGTTCCGCCAAGGCGCGCGAAGGCTTGGTCGCGTTGCTGGACGCGCCGACGCCGCCGCACTCGGTGGAGGCTGAGCAGGCCGTGCTCGGCGGTCTGCTGCTCGATCCCGCCGCGTGGGACAACGTGGCCGACGCCGTCACCGGGGAGGACTTCTACCGCCCCGATCACCGGCTGATCTTCGCCGCCATCGCCGAGCTTGCCGGCGAGGGCAAGCCGTGCGACGTGGTCACCGTGTCGCAGCACCTCGAGCGCACCGGCAGGCTCGAGGGCGCCGGAGGACTTGCCTATCTCAGCTCCGTCGCGCGCGATACGCCGAGCGCCGCCAACGCGCGCGCCTACGCCGAGATCGTGCGCGAGCGCGCGCTGCTGCGGCAGCTGATCCGCGCCGGTACCGACATCGCTGCGGCGGTATTCAACAACGACGGGGAGACCGCGCGGGCGCTGGTCGATCGCGCCGAACAGCGCGTATTCGAGATCGCCGAAGGGAGCTTCCGGCGGCGCGAGGGCGCGGTGCCGGTGCGCTCGCTCTTGCCCGGCGTCATCGACCAGATCGACGACTGGCATAACAATCCCGACAAGCTGCGGGGACTCCCCACCGGCTTCACCGACTTCGACAAGCTCACCGGCGGACTGCGTCCCGGAGACCTGGTGATCGTCGCCGGCCGGCCCTCGATGGGCAAGACGACGCTCGCGGTGAACATGGCTGAGTATGCCGCCGTGCACCCGGGCACGCGCGCCTCGGTGGCGATCTTCAGCATGGAGATGCCCGCCGAGCAGGTCATCACGCGCATGCTGGCCTCGATCGGCGGCGTGCCGCTCAACAGCCTGCGCAGCGGCAGGATCTCCGACGAGGACTGGGTGCGCATCACCAGCGCCACCAGCCAGCTGTCGGAGGCCAAGATCTTCATCGACGAGACCCCGGCGCTGAATCCGACCGAGCTGCGCGCCCGTGCACGGCGCGTCAAGCGCGAGCACGGCTT
>DASPPI010000152.1:0-19587 GCA_035625615.1 Steroidobacteraceae bacterium
TCCATGATGTGGCCGATGTGGAACGGGCCGTTGGCGTACGGCAGCGCCGTGGTGACGAAGATCCTGCGGGTCATCCGCGCTAGTTTACACAGCTTGCCGGCGCGACAGGCCGGCGGCCCGCGCGCCGTGCCGCTTCAGCCGGAGTCCTTGAACTCCTCGAACTTGGCCTTGTTGATGGCTTTCTTGTAGGCCTCCTTGCCGCTGATCTGGCGCTGGTTGAGCAGCTGTTCGATCGCCGAATCCATGGTGCGCATGCCGAACTGTCCGCCGGCCTGCATGGTGTTCTCGAGCTGGTCGAGCTTGCCCTGGCGGATGAGGTTGGCGGCCGCCGGCGTGTTGACCAGGATCTCGAGCGCGGCGACGCGCCCTTGCTTGTCGGCGCGTTGCAGTAGCTGCTGGGAAATCACGCCGCGCAGCGAGGTCGACAGCATGGTGCGCACGTGCGACTGCTTGTCGGACGGGAATACGTTGACCATGCGGTCGACGGTCGGCGCGGCCCCGTTGGTATGCAGCGTTCCCATGACCATGATGCCCATCTCCGCGGCCGTGACCGCGATGCTCATGGTCTCGAGGTCGCGCAACTCGCCGATCAGGATCACGTCCGGATCCTCGCGCAGGGCCGAGTGCACCGCGGATGCGAAGCTCGTGCTGTGCACCCCGATCTCGCGCTGGCTGATGAGGCAGCTCTTGCGCTCGTGCACGAACTCGATCGGGTCCTCGACCGTGAGGATGTGGCCCTTCACGCGCCGGTTGATGTCATCGATCATCGCCGCGAGCGTGGTGGACTTGCCCGATCCGGTCTTGCCGGTCACCAGGATCAGCCCGCTGTTGGCCCGGCACATCTGCCGCACGGCCTCGGGCAGCCTCAGCTCATCGAGCGTCAGTGCCTTGGAGGGGATCGCGCGGAACACCCCGCCCATGCCGTTCAGCTGCCGCATGACGTTGACGCGGAAGCGCCCGCGGTCGGCCAGCGTGTAGGCGAAGTCGGCCCCATCCTTGGACTCGAAGCGATCCACCGCGGTTTTCGGCATGATCTCGTAGAGAGCCTGCTGGACCGCTTCGGGGGCGAGCTTCTCGGGTCTGAGCGGCGAGATGTCCCCGTACAGGCGGATGCGCGGCGGGTCGCCGGCGATGAAGTGCAGGTCCGAGCCGCGCTTCTCCAGCACCTCGATGAGCAGCGAGTCGATCTGCGCCATGGGCGTCGCCGCTGTCAGGCAGCGGGATTCGCGGCCGGAGTCGCTGCCGGCGCCGTGCCGGTCGTTTCGACTTTCGGCAGCATGGTGGTGTCGGTGACGTACTTCTGGAAGGCGCGCTTCTCGCTCGCGTAGTTGTAGGCATCGTCGGGGTCGACGGTGCGGGCCGCGATGGCCGCGAGCAACGCCTGGTCGAGCAGCTGCATGCCCAGGTCGCGTCCCATCTGCAGCTGACTCGGGATCTGATGCGTCTGCTCGGTCTGGATGAGCTTGGCGATCGCCTTGGTCATCATCAGCACTTCGCAGACGGCCTTGCGGCCATGCCCGTCGGCGGTCTTGACCAGCACCTGGGTGACGACCGCCAGCAGACTCTGGGCGAGAAAGCTCTTGGTCTGCTCGCGCTCCTCGACCGGCAGCGCATCGATGACGCGATCGATGGTCTTCACGGCGCTGGTGGTGTGCAGCGTGCCGAGCACCAGGTGACCGGTCTCGGCCGCCGTCATCGCCATGGAGATGGTCTCGGCGTCGCGCAGCTCACCGACCAGGATTACGTCCGGGTCCTCGCGCATCGCAGCGCGCACCCCTTCGGCGAAGCTCGGAATGTGCGTGCCGAGCTCGCGCTGGATGACCTGGCTGCTCTTGCTGGCGTGCACGAACTCGATCGGATCCTCGAGGCTGATGATGTTGAGCCTTCGCGTGGAGTTGAGGTGATCGATCATGGCCGCCAGGGAGGTCGACTTGCCGGTACCGGTTGACCCGGTCACCAGCACCATGCCCTGGTGGAAGTCACAGAGCTTGGTGACGATCGGCGGCAACGCGAGCTTCTCGAGCGTGGGCACGGTGGAGGGGATGGCGCGGAAGGTGGCACCGATGCCGGTGTCTTTGCGGTACACGTTGACGCGGAACCGGCCGCCCTCCGCGGACACGTAGGAGAAGTCCAGGTCGTTGCCGCGGGAGAAGTGATCGTTCTGCGACTTGCTGAGAATCTCGGCGATATAGCCCTCGAGCTCCGCCGCCCGCAGATCGCGGAACTTGATCGGCTGCAGGTCGCCGTACATGCGCAGCATCGGCGGGACGCCCACCGCCAGGTGCACGTCCGAGCACCCCTGCTGAGTGCCGAGCTTCAGGAACGCGTCGATGCGCGCCAAGCGATTGCTCCTTAACGGGTTTTCGACTTCTTGTTTAGCCTGTCCCAGGCCCGGGGATCAACAATCCGAGGGTGAAAATTTGACGTAACGCACGATGCGATGACCGCATGATCGTGATTATGTCAAAGCTCGCCGCGCGAGTTAATTGCGGAAGCGCTCGAGCGCGACCCGCAGCTCCTCCATGGTCTGGAACCGTTTGGTCTTGTCGACCGCCATCGCCTTCATCACCAGGTCCGACAGGCCCGGCGGCAGGTTGGGGTTCACGTCCTGCGGCACACGTGCCTTGCCCTGCACGTGCTGGTACATCACCGACATGTGATCGCCGCGCGAATAAGGCGGTATGCCGGTCACCATCTCGTAGAGCATGACGCCGAGCGCATAGATGTCGGCGCGCTCGTCGACCTTCTTGCCGAGGATCTGCTCGGGCGCCATGTATTTCGGCGAGCCGATGACGTAGCCGGTCTTGGTGAGCTGGGTATCCCCCTCGCGCTGCGCCGCCGCGACACCGAAGTCCACGATCTTCAGCAGACCCTCCTGGTTGATGAGCACGTTGGCGGGCTTCAGGTCGCGGTGCACGATGCCCACCTGGTGCGCGACCGTCATGCCGGTGCAGATGTCGATGCCGAACTGCATGGCGCGCTTGAGCTCAACCGGCTTGTCGTTCACCACCTCGCTGCCGAGCGTGTGCGACGGGAAATACTCCATCGAGATTGCGTAGTTTCCCTGGATGTAGAGGAAGTCATAGATGCGGATGACGTTCTTGTGCGTGATCTTGCGCGAGTAGCGCAGCTCATGCACGAAGCGCTTCATTACTTCCTCGTCCTGCGAGACGTTCGGGTTGAGGAACTTCAGGATCAACCGCTCGTCGACGACGGTGTCCTCCATCAGCAGCACGGTGCCGAAGGCGCCGCGGCCGATGCGGTCGATGTACTTGTAGCGCCCCTCGATGATGTCGCCGGGCTTGAGCGTCTGAATGTCGAGCCGCTGCGCGACCTCGGCCTGCTTAGCGGCCTGCGCTACCGCCTGGTCGGAGATCAGCAGCGTCTTGGCTGCCTCGGGCGGGGGCGGGGGCGGCGGCGGCGGCATGCCGGCGCGCGCAGTGGCGGTCGCGGACCGCGGCAGGGCGCTCGTGCCGGCGCCGAGCGCGGTAATACCGGCGATGCGGTTGTCGAGCTCGGTCACCGCCGCGGCCGCCATGCGCGCGATGGTCTGATCGGGCGAGGACACCTGCGCCTGCAGCTCGGCGCGAACCTGATCGGCGCGGCTTTCGTCGGCCACCCGCGCCAGCGCCCCGAGGGCTTCGATGCGGATCTCGCGCTCGGGGCGGGCAATCAGCGGCAGCAGCGCGTCGACCAGCTTGCCGTCGCCGAGCTTGCCGAGCGCGCGCACCACGATCGGCGTCGCCTTGCCGTTGGCAGGACCGTGCAGCATCTCCATGAGACGCGGCAGCGCGCGCTTGCTGCCGATCTCGGCGAGTGCGTCCACGGCGCGCTCGCTCACCCACCAGTCGCTGTCGCGCGTCGCCTGGATGAGGGAGTCGACCGCGCGCTCGTCCTTGGTCTGATTGAGGATCTCGATGGCTGCGCGCCGGATGTTCTCGTCCTTGTCGCGCACCAGCTGCAGCACTGCTTCGATGACTCTCGGGCCGCCGATCTTGCCGAGCGCGTCGGCGGCGCGGCTGCGCACCCACCAGTCGCTGTCCTTCAGCGACTCGAGCAGGTACTTGACCGACTTGGCGTCGCCGATCTCGTTGAGCACCTCGACGGCGCCGCGGCGGGCGTTCTCGTTCTCGTCCTTCAGCACCTCGATGAGGTAGCGGATGGTCTCGGGATGGTTGGCCTTGATGACCACGTCGATGGCGCGGTTGAGCACGTCGATCTCGGGATCGCGCAGTAGCGCGCACACGCGCTCGACGTCGATGGGACCGTCCGTGCGCTGCAATGCCGACAGCGCGGCACCGCGGATCAGCTTGTTGGAGTCTTTCAGCAGCCCCTGCAGCGTGGTCTGCACTTCGGGCGTGTTGAAGCGCGCCAGCGTGTTGATGATGTGAACGCGCGCAATGGGGTCCTTGCCGTGCACGCGGCCGATGAGTTCGGGCAGCGACTGCTTGTCGGCGATCTCGCCGATGATGCGAAACAGCGCCGCTTTCTCGTTCGGCTCCTGCGCGTAGGCGGCAGTCAGCAGCTCGCGCACCGTGAAGCGCGACTTGTGTGCCGCGATCACTTCCAGCACCGCCGGTTTGGACACCCCGGCCGTTGCCAGGGCATCGAGCAGCAGGTTCGAGGGGTAGTTGCTGCTGGCGCTCAGGGCATAGCTGATGCCGGATATGACGCGCGGGCTGCCTTCCACCAGGCCGCGCACGAACAAAGGAAAAGTCTTCGGGCTCACCAAGGTGGAGAGCACGTCGACAAACGCCATGGTGGCGGTCTTGTCGGCTTCCGGGAGCACGGCGAAGATCGCTTCGATCGCCCCGGAACCGACCTCCTTCAGCCGCGCGACGGCCTTCTGGGTGGCGGGACTCGAGGGATCGGACGAGGTCCGGATCTCGGTTACGAGCCGGTCGGCACGCAGATTAGTGAGAAAGCTCATTCAGCCTTTCCGCCGCGCGCAGCGCTCCGCACGCCTCCGGCGTGACGCAGCAACATGCCCGGGCAGGCGCAGCCGGTCCCGGCACCCGCAAGAACGCTGTCGCAATCTGCCTAAACTCTATCTAATAAAGAGCCAGCTCCCGAAACCGTGAACGATTATGCCATAGCCCCAGGTCCGGCCATGCGAACCGCGTCCCTATGCGCGCCGCCCCGGCAACCCTCTACAATCCGCTGCTGGGCGGCTGGCGGTGATCAACATGACCCCTGAAGAATCCCTGCACGCCGTGCGCACCGCGCTGGAGGCGTACCGCGATCCCTACCTGCTCGAGACGCTCGGCGCGGCCCAGGCGGTGCGCGAGGTGCGGCCGGCGGGCGCCGGGTTCGTGGCGCGCGTGGCGCTGGGGTTCCCCGTCGGCGGCTACCAGTCGGAACTTACCGCGGCGCTGCGCGGCCGGCTGGCCGCCGCCGGGATCGGCGCCCCGCTCGATGTGGAGCTCGAGTCCGATATCCGGGCGCACGCCGTACAGCGCAACCTGAGGCCGCTCGGGGACATCCGTAACGTCGTCGCCGTGGCCTCGGGCAAGGGCGGCGTGGGCAAGTCCACCGTGGCGGTGAATCTCGCGCTCGCCTGGGCGGTCCAGGGCGCCAGCGTCGGGCTCCTCGATGCCGATATCTACGGGCCGAGCCAGCCCCTGATGCTCGGGCTGTCCGGGCAGCGCCCCACGATCGGCGACGACAAGCAGCTGCGACCGCTCGTGAGCCACGGCGTGAGCGCCATGTCGATCGGCTTCCTGGTCGATGCCGAGCAGCCGATGGTGTGGCGCGGTCCCATGGTGACGCAGGCGCTCACCCAGCTGCTCACCGAGACGCACTGGGGCGCGCTCGATTACCTCGTCGTGGACATGCCACCCGGCACCGGCGACATTCAGCTCACTCTGGCGCAGCGCGTGCCGGTCGCCGGCGCCGTGATCGTGACCACGCCCCAGGACATCGCGCTCGCCGATGCGCGCAAGGGGCTGAGGATGTTCGAGAAGGTCTCGGTGCCGGTGCTCGGGATCGTGGAGAACATGAGCGTGTACACCTGCCCGCAATGCGGTCACAGCGAGCACGTCTTCGGCGCCGGCGGTGGAGCGCGCATGGCGCGCGACTACGGGGTGCGGCTGCTCGGGGAGTTGCCGCTCGATGCCCACGTGCGCGAGGAGGCCGATGGCGGACGGCCGAGCGTCATCGCCGCACCCGACTCAGCGCGCGCCCGGGCCTATCTCGAGATGGCGCGGTGCACCGCCGCAGCGCTCGCCGTGCGTGCCCGCGACCGCAGCAGCGTATTTCCGAAGATCGTCGTCGAGGAAACCTGATACGGTGCGCCAGCGCCGGTGCGCACGGCGCGCTTTGACCGGGGAACCATGAGCATCAAGTCCGACAACTGGATCCGCCGCATGGCACGCGAGCACGGCATGATCGAGCCGTTCGAGCCCGGTCAGGTGCGGGAGGCGAACGGCCACAAGATCGTCTCCTACGGGACCTCGAGCTACGGCTACGACGTACGCTGTGCCAGCGAGTTCAAGATCTTCACCAACATCAACTCCACCATCGTCGATCCGAAGAGATTCGACGAGAAGAGCTTCGTCGACTTCAGCGGTGAGGTCTGCATCATTCCGCCGAACTCCTTCGCCCTGGCGCGGACGGTGGAGTATTTCCGCATACCGCGCAACGTGTTGTGCCTCACAGCTGGCAAGTCGACCTACGCCCGCTGTTTCCGAGGCGACACGCGCGTTGCCTTGGTCGACGGCACCTCGGCCTCGCTGGAAGAGATGGTGCGCGGCCACGATAGCGGCGAGCTTTATTGGGGCTACAGTATCGGGCCGGGCGGCACCCTGATGGTCACCCTGCTCGATGCGCCGCGTTTCATCGGCACAGACGCGCTGCTGGAGATCACGCTGGACAGCGGCGAGCAAGTGCACGCTACGCCCGACCACCTGTTCATGAGGCGCAACGGGCGAATGGCCGAAGCGCACACCCTGCGGGCGGGTGATGCACTCATGCCGCTATATCGCGAGCTCGTGCGCGGGTACGAGGTGGTTTACCAGCCCGTCGACGGGCATCTGTATCCGACGCACCGGCTTGCGGACGAGTGGAACCTGCGGCACGAAGTCTACCCAGACACGTCCGGGACGCATCGCCATCATCGCGATTTCGATCGCCGCAGTAACCGGCCGCCCAACATCGAGCGCATGGAGGCGTCCCAGCACATCCGGCTGCACAGCGTCGAGAGCTACGGTGAGGATTTCGACCCGCGGGCACACGGTGAGGCTATTCAGGCATCACTCAGACGGCGCGCGCAGGATCCTCGCTGGCGTGAGGACTACGCACGTGCTCAGGCAGAGCGGGCGCGCGATCTCTGGAGTGAGGAGCGCTACGCCGAGATCCGGCGGCGGCTCATTCAAGCCCTGCGAAACCCGAGCGACGCGACCCGCGAGGCGCATCGCCGGGCCATGTTCAGACGCTATGTCGATCCCGCTGAGCGTGCGCGGCACGCTCAGCTAATGCGGCATGCCTGGGCCGCTGACGATGGCTCGAGGCGGCGTTTTCCCCATGTTCTCGCGGAGTTTCGCGGGCTCGCCCGATATCGCAATCACAAGGTCGCAGAGGTGCGTCAGCTTCCGGGCGATCACGACGTCTACTGCTTGACCGTTCCCGAAGCCGGGAATTTCGCGCTGGAGGCAGGCATCTTCGTCCGAAATTGCGGCATCATCGTGAACGTAACGCCTCTCGAACCCGAGTGGGAAGGCCACGTCACGCTCGAGTTTTCCAACACCACGCCCCTGCCCGCGAGGATCTACGCCAACGAGGGGGTCGCGCAGATGCTGTTCTTCGAGTCGGACGAGGTGTGCGCGACCTCGTACAAGGACCGCGGCGGCAAGTACCAGGGGCAGCGCGGGGTCACCCTGCCGAAAACCTGAGCGCGCTGGCCGCCTCACTCGCGCTTGAGGCTCTGGATCTCCATGGTCCACTCGACATCGTCGCCGCGCTTCTGCTGCACCCGCATGGGGATGTAGCCCCGGTCGGGCGCACACCAGTAGCTGTTGATGCGCGGCGAGTACGCCTTCTGGCTGGAGTAAACGACGGTCGCCACCTTTCCGAGCATGGTCTGGATGGTCGCCTCGCCGGCGCGCTGGTAGCGGTACTCGCGCACGCTGTTCTTCTCGAGATCCATGAAGTGATCCGGCACCCGGCCGCGTAACAGTTCGACCATGATGGCCACCTGCAGTGACGAGTCGTCCTGGACGTCGGGCGTCAGCGGCAGATCCACGGCGGTGCCTTCGTAAACGCCGGTGATGCGGTGTTTGTTCCAGTCGTAGGTCACGTCGACGTTGCGCGAAGTGGAGCTGGTACCGGCGTTGGCCGTGTAACTCAGCGGCTGCACGCCCGCAGCGGTCACCTGCAGCACGCTCACCGTCGTCGGACGCTGCGGGTAGAGTCTGCCGATGCCGCGCGGCTCGCTGCGCGAGCTGTAGGTCCAGGTGTCACCGGCCTTCTCGAGCTTCAGCGTGGTAGCCGCGACGGTCATGCCGTTCCAGATCCAGGCGTACGACGCCTCGAAGGGCCTGAGCTCATCGGCGCGGGCTGCTGCGCTCGCGGCGAGCCAGGCGAGCGCCAGCACAGCGCTGCCAAGACGCGCCGGGCGCGGCTCCCGGCGACTACGGAACGCTCGAAAGGTCTGTGGCTGCACGGAAGTCCTCCACGATGGGTTCATCGAGCCGTCGTTCGTCGAGCCACGCCGCGCCGTCGCGCCAGGCGAGCCGCCGCGCGGCGAACCAGCCGAGCGCGCGCGGATAGATAACATGCTCGGTGGCCAGAACGCGCGCGCCGAGTGTGGCCTCGGTGTCGTCGGGGCGCACCGCCACCTTCGACTGCAGCACGACCGGACCGCTGTCGAGCTCTGCGGTCACGAAATGCACGCTCGCGCCGTGCTCGCGGTCACCGGCGGCGAGCACACGCCGGTGGGTGTGCAGGCCGCGGTAGGCGGGCAGGAGCGAGGGATGGATGTTGAGCATGCGGCCGAGGTAGCGCGCGACGAACGGCGCCGAGAGTATCCGCATGAAGCCGGCGAGCGCGATCACGTCCGGCTGGTGCGCCTCGAGCACGGTGGCCAGCCCCGGTTCGAGCGCGCGACTGCCGCCGCTGCCGGGCGAGAGCACCAGGGTCTCCACGCCGAGCTCGCGCGCGCTGGCGAGCCCGGCAGCGTCGGCGCGGTCGGAGATCACGACGGGTCGGGCCGCAATGGCGCCCGCCAGGCAGGCGCGCACGATGGCGGTCATGTTGGAACCGCGCCCGGAGATGAGTACGGCGAGCTTCGGCGGCAAACCGGCACTCATTCGTGGACGAGCACGCCGCGGCTGCCCGCGCGCACCTCGCCGATCACCTGGGCTTGCTCGCCGTGCGCAGCCAGCAGCTGCACCGCCGCCTCGGCGCGTTCGCGCGGCAGGATGACCACCATGCCGATGCCGCAGTTGAAGGTGCGATACATCTCCGCTGCGTCGATGCGCGCGGTGCGCTGCAGCCACGCGAACAGCGGGTCCTGCGGCCACCGGCGCCGCTCGAGCAACGCCTCGAGCCCGGCCGGCAGCACGCGCGGGATGTTGTCGCTCAGGCCACCGCCGGTGATGTGCGCCAGTGCGTGCACTGGCAGCGCCTTGAGCAGCGCGAGCAGCGGCTTCACATAAATGCGTGTCGGAGCGAGCAGGCGATCGAAGAGATTGCGCCCGGCGAGCACGGTTGCCGCGGTCGCGCCGTCGAGCGCCACCAGCTTGCGGATGAGCGCATAGCCGTTGGAGTGCGGGCCGGACGAGCTCAGGCCGACGAGCGCGTCGCCGGCGACCACCGTGCTGCCGTCGATGATCGCATCCTTCTCCACTACGCCGACGCAGAAGCCCGCCAGATCGTAGTCAGCGCCGTGATACATGCCGGGCATCTCGGCGGTTTCACCGCCCACCAGCGCGCAGCCCGCTTGCACGCAGCCCTCGACGATCCCGCGCACCACCGCCTCGGCGACGGCAACCTGCAGCTTGCCGGTGGCGTAGTAGTCGAGGAAGAACAGCGGCTCGGCGCCCTGCACGACGACGTCATTGGCGCACATGGCCACGAGGTCGATGCCGATCGTGTCATGGCGGCCGGTGTCGATGGCGAGCCGCAGCTTGGTGCCCACGCCATCGGTTCCCGCGACCAGCACCGGGCGCCGGTAACCCTGCGGCAACTCCACCAGCGCACCGAAGCCGCCGATGCCGGCGAGCACTTCGCTGCGCTGCGCACGGCGCACCAGCGGTTTGATGCGCTCAACCAGCTCATCGCCGGCATCGATGTCGACGCCGGCATCGCGATAGGTGATGCCCGGTCCCTGTGTCATGGTGCGGCGCGCCGCGGGTCGCCGTGCGCCGCAGGCACGTATGGTATTGTACCTGCCGCTTCGCGCCGGTGTGCGAGCGATCCAGACAATGTTCCGACTGCGCCCAAACTCGACCGCTGCGCGCCGGCCAGCGCGCGCACTCCTGCTGCTGCTGTGCCTCGGGTGCAGCGCGCTGCCGCACGCGGCGTGGGCCGGACGGCTGGTGCGTGTTTACGAGGTCGACATCGAGGGCCAGACGCCGGCAGCGGTGCAGGAAGCGATGCGCCAGGGGCTGGTGCGTGCGACCGGGCGGCGGGAAGCCGCCGATGACCCCGCACTCGCCGGCCTGATCACGGACGCGAGCCGGTACGTCAAGACCTATGCCACCGGTCCGCGCGGCGAGCCGCAGGTTGTCTTCGACGCGACGGCGGTGGAGCGTGCCATCACGGCAGCCGGCCGCAGCGTTTGGGAGCGCGAGCGTCCGTTCACCCTGGTGGTGCTCGATCCGCCACGCGCGCGCGCCGCGCAGGATGCGGCGCGCGCCGAGCTCGAGCGCGCGGCAGCCGAGCGCGGGCTGCCGATCAGCCTGATTCCGCTGGCCCTGGCCGACGGCACCGGCAAACCGCTGGGGGCCGAAGCGCTGCTGGCAGCCGCGCAGCGCTACGGGGGCGATGAGATTCTCGTCGGCCGGGGCGAGGACGCAGGTCCCGACACCCAGCTGCAGTGGACCCTGTACACGCGTACGCAGAGTTCGAGCTGGAATGGACCGCTCGCCGGCGGCATCGATCACACCGTGGATCTGCTGGTGCCGCAGCCGGGCAGCTCGCTCGCACAGGCTGACGGCGAAGCGCAGGTGCAGATCGAGGGCGTCAATTCCCTCGACGCCTATGCGGCCGTTGAGCGGCTGCTGCAGAGCACCCCGGGCGTACGGCGCGCCAACATCGCCGCGGCGGATGCCGGCAGTGTGACCTTCACCGTGACGGCGCGCGGCGGCGCCGCCGGCCTCGAGCAGGCGCTGGCCGGTGGGAACCGCCTGATACGCATCGGCAGCTCCGGTGCACCGCTGGTGTATCGCTACCAGCCCCAGGGCTGATGCCGCGCCCGCTCTCCCGTGCGTCACCTGCCCAATCTCATCTGCCTGATCCGCGTGGCGCTGATCTGGCCGATCGTCGCCGCGCTGCAGGCGCAGCAGCACCTGGCCGCACTCGCCCTGTTTGTCACGGCGGCAGTGTCGGACGGGCTCGACGGGTATCTTGCCAAGCGCTTCGGCTGGATCACCGAGCTCGGCAAGGCCCTCGATCCGCTCGCTGACAAGCTGCTGCTGGTCGCGGTGTTCGTGGCAGCGGCCTGGCTGGCTATCGTGCCGTGGTGGCTGACCGCCGCGGTGGTGGCGCGAGATGTCATGATCGGACTCGGGGCGCTCATCTACCGGCTGTGGTTCGGACCGCTGCACGGCCGGCCGACCGTGCTCAGCAAGGTCAACACCGCCGCACAGCTGCTGTACGTGATGCTGGTGATGCTCGCGGGCGCGGTCGGCGTACCGCCTCCCGAAGTGCTCGCTGCCGGCGCGCTGGTGGTGCTCGCGACGACCGTGGTCTCCGGAGTGCATTACCTGACGACCTTCACGCGCCGGGCCTGGACGCAGCCGGCACGCCCGGCTCGGGGGTAGGCGCTTGCGTCAGATTCCGCTCGGAGTGCGCCTGCCCGACCGGGCGGTATTCGCAGGGTTCCTGCCGGCGCACAACGCCGAGGCGCTGGAGCACGTGCGGCGGCTCGCGGCCGGCGACAGCAGCGGGCTGACGTGGTTGTGCGGCCCGGCCGGTTGCGGCAAGACCCACCTGTTGCAGGCGGCCTGCGCCGCGGCGAGCGAGCGCATGCGCGCCGCCTATGTGCCGCTCGCCGCAGTCGCCGCGCTCGGAGTCGGCGTGCTGGAAGGACTGCAGCTGGAGTGCCTGTGTCTGGACGACATCGACTGCGTCGTCGGACGGGCCGAGTGGGAGCGGGCGATCTTCGGCGTGCTGCGCGAGCTCGAGGATCGCGGCGGGCGGCTGCTGCTGTCCGCGCAGGCGCCGCCGGCGCTGCTCAACTGGACGCTGGCGGACCTCGGCTCACGCTGCGCCGCCGGGGCGGTATTTCAGCTGCGCGCCCTCGATGAGGACCAGCAGCGCGCGGCCCTGCAGCTGCGCGCGCGGCTGCGGGGCCTCGAGCTGCCCGAGGAGACCTGGCAGTGGCTGCGGCGACGCTTCCCGCGCGACATGCGCACGCTCTACCTGCTGCTCGACACGCTCGATGAGGCGGCGCTCGCCGCGCAGCGACGCCTGACCGTGCCGTTCATCCGCGAGGTGCTGCGTACCACAGCGCGCGCGCCCGGCGACTGACGGATGTCGCTGCGGCTGCAGCGGCAGCCGCTCAGGGGCGCGTCAGCTGCAACGCGAGTGTCGCCACGCGCCGCCCGAGCGCCTGCGCGAGGGTCTTCTCCGCTTCGGTGAGCGCGGAGCACTCGCTGGCCGCGCCGACGTGCGAAGCACCGTAGGGCGTGCCGCCGCTGCGCGTCTCGTTGAGCGCAGGCTCGGTGTAGGGCAGTCCCACGAGATACATACCGTGATGCAGGAGTGGCAGCATCATCGACACGAGCGTCGTCTCCTGGCCGCCGTGCATGGTCTGCGTGGAGGTGAACACGCCCGCGGGCTTGCCGGCGAGCGCTCCGCTCAGCCACAGGGCGGTCGTGCCGTCGAGAAAGTGCTTCAGCGGCGCGGCCATGTTGCCGAAGCGCGTCGGACTGCCGAGCACCAGACCGTGCGTGTCGCGCAGGTCATCGAGCGTCGCGTACGGGGCGCCGCTCGCGGGCACCGGCTTCGCCGCTTCGCTCTCCGCCGACACCGCCGGCACGGTTCGCAGCCGTGCGGTCGCGCCGGCGACGCTTTCCACACCGCGGCAGACCTGGCGTGCGAGCTCCGCGGTGGCGCCGCTGCGCGAGTAGTACAGCACCAGTATTTCGGCCATGACCGGTACGTTGCCACAAAAGCCCCGCACCATCATCTGCGTTGCCGCACCGGTGCGCACTTTTCCAGTAGTATTTGCGCCTTTGCGGGCGCGGGTGTGCGGCACACATGGTATGCAAGAGGTGTCTGGTTGGCGGCCGCGTGCAGGGGGTGTATTACCGCGCGACCGCCGCGCGGCGTGCGCGTGAGCTCGGCATAGGCGGCTATGCGCGCAACCTCCCGGACGGCCGCGTCGAGGTGCTCGCCTGCGGCGCGGACGAGTCGGTGAGCGCATTCGTGAAGTGGTTGTGGATCGGCTCCTCGGCCTCCAAGGTCACCTCGGTGGAGGTGAACGATGCGGCCGTTGATCCGCTGAACACGCGGGCTGGGTTTGTCACGACTTGACGTGATCGGCATGTCGAATCGGCGCTTGCTGTTGACGCCTCTGCTGGCGCTGACGCTGTGGTTCGCGGCGCTGTGCGTGCCGGCGGGCGCGCAACCAGCGCCCGCCGGCGCCTCTCAGACCGCACCCGTACCCCAATCGCCCGCCGCGGAGCCGGCGGCACCGCTGCCGGGCGTAGCACCGGCGGCCGAGCCGCCTGCGACCGAGCCGGCAGCCGCGCCAGGGCCAGCTCCTGGGGCCGAACCGCCGCCGGCCGCTCCGGCGCCGCCTGCGAGCGGGGTGCCCTCGCAGCAGGCCCCCCAGCCGGAAGCCCCCGCCACGACGGCTCACGCGGTGCAACCCGCGCCGGTCGCCACGCCCGGGCCGGCGTCCTGGTTCCACCGTCACCGCCACAGCCACCAAGCCTGGGTCGCGGCAGCCAACCCGATCGCGGTCGATGCGGGACTCGAGATCCTCGCCGCAGGAGGCCGGGCGGTTGATGCGGCCGTCGCCGTGCAGGCCATGCTCGGTCTGGTGGAGCCGCAGAGCTCAGGCGTCGCCGGCGGCGCCTTCCTGCTGTATTACGACGCCCATACCGGCAAGGTCACCGCATTCGACGGCCGCGAGAAAGCCCCGGCCGGCGCGCGACCCGATATGTTCCTCGACGAGCACGGCAAGCCGCTGCCCTACGTCGAGGCGGTGCGCAGCGGGCGCTCGACCGGGGTTCCGGGCGTGATCGCGATGCTGGGGGCCGCGCACCGGCAGTTCGGCACCGCGCGCTGGAAGGAGCTGTTCCAGCCGGCGATCCGCGCCGCCTCGCAGGGTTTTCGCGTGCCGGCGCGACTGGCGTTGTTTCTCGGCGAGGGCTCGCCGTTTCCGCCCACCAATGAGGTGCGCATGCTGTTCTCGCGCCCCGATGGAGAGACGGTGCAGGAAGGTGACCTGTTCAAGAATCCTGACTACGCCGAGACGCTGCAGCGGGTCGCGCAACAAGGTCCGCACGCCCTGTACGAGGGCGCGCTGGCCCAGCGGATCGTCGAAGAGACCCACGAGACGCCGCTGCCCGGGACCATGACGCTCGGCGATCTGAGCGCCTACCGCGCCGACTCGAGCGAGGCGCTGTGCCGGCCCTACCGTGGCTACACGGTATGCGTGCCGCCGCCGCCCTCGAGCGGCGTCTCGCTGCTGGAGATGCTCGCCATACTCGATCACACCGACATCGCCACGCGCACACCGTCGGATCCGCAGGCGTGGTTCCTGTTCGCACAGGCGAGCCGGCTGGCGTACGCGGATCGCGACCGCTACGTCGGCGATCCACGCCTGGTACCGGTGCCGGTCGAGCGGCTGCTCGAACCGGCCTATGTGCGGCTGCGGGTGCAGCTGATCGGTGAGCGCGCCGGCCCCGCGCCGCCGGCGGGCGATATCCCGCTGCCGCGGGGGCACGATGCGACTGCGGAGTCGGCGGGAACGAGCCACTTCGTCGTGGTGGATGCCGACGGCGACGTCGTCTCGATGACCACGACCGTCGAGTCGATCTTCGGCTCGGGCCGCGTAGTGGGCGGCTTCGTGCTCAACAATCAGCTCACCGACTTCTCGTTCGTGCCCACCGAGGGCGGCGAGCCGGTGGCCAATGCCGTACGCGGGGGCAAGCGACCGCGCTCGTCCATGTCACCGGTGATCGTGCTGGATCGCACCGGCGATTTCGTCGCCGCCGTCGGCTCGCCCGGCGGCAACGCCATCATGGATTACAACGCCAAGGTACTGGTGGCGCTGCTCGCGTGGCGGCTGCCGCTGCGCCAAGCGATCGAGCTGCCGAACCTGATCGCGCGCGGCGACACCTTCACCGGCGAGATTGCCAAATTCACGCCGGCGCTGCTCGCGGGCCTGCGCGAGCGCGGTATCGAGCTGAAGAGCGGTCATGCGGAGAACTCAGGGCTGCACGGCGTGGTGCGCCTGGCCGACGGCAGCTACACCGGCGCCGCCGACTCGCGCCGCGAGGGCGTCGCCCGCACACTGGCGCCACCCGCCGTCAAGCACGCTGCTGCGCGGTGACCCCCGCGGGCGAGCACGCACACGGCGCGCCGGTCAGCGCGCCTTGGCCGCGGTGGGGAACCCGAGGTCGTCCGCCCCGCGCCAGCGCAACCACTGGTTGATCACCAGGTCCGGATAGTCGCGCTTGCCCGGACTGCCGTTGTAGCGCGCCAGCGCGCGGCGCACGTCGTTGTGCTCGTAGCCCAGATAGAAGCGCAGGATGGCGCAGCCCATGTGGATGTTGGGAGCGACGTGCACCAGCTCGTAGCGGCGCATGCCGAGCCGCTCGGGCCAGAACGGCATCACCTGCATGAGGCCGACCGCGCCGGCGCCCGAGACCGCCCAGCGGTCGAATCGGCTTTCCACCGCGATCACGGCCATGACCAGGCCGGGTGCCAGGCGCGCCTCGCCCACGCGGTGTGTTTCGCAGTACACCTGCCGCAGGATTTCCAGGCGCTCGTCCTTCTCCCTCACCACCTCGCGCAGCCGCGGCTCCATCAGCCGGTACCAGACCGCAGAGTCGTACTGATCGGTGAAGCACTGCGCCTGGGCAATGGCTCTCGCCACCACCGCCTGCAGCTCCGGGTCGCGCTGCTGGTCGGCGGCCGCCGGCCGCGCAGCGCCGAGGGCGAGGACGAGCAGCGCGGCGGCGAGAACGTACCGGCCGGCCGGGAGCGGGGCGCGCTCGCGCTCAGGAGGCGAGCCGGGCGCGCACGAAGGCGAGCGCTTCACTTGCGGTGAACTCGGTGCTGGTCGTGTCGCGGCGGTGGCGGTATTCGAGCTTGCCGGCTTCCAGACCGCGCTCGGCCACCACCAGCCGGTGCGGGATCCCGAGCAGCTCGGCGTCGGCGAACTTGACGCCCGGGCGGGCGTCACGGTCATCGTACAGCACCTCAACGCCCTCGGCGCTGAGCTCCTCGTAGAGGCGATCGCTGGTCTCACGGACACGGGGGGATTTTTGCAGGTTGAGCGGTACCAGTACCAGCTGAAAGGGCGCGATCGGCGCCGGCCAGATGATGCCGCGTTCATCGTGATTCTGCTCGATGGCGGCGGCCACGATGCGCGTCACACCTATGCCGTAGCAGCCCATCAGCAGCGTGACTTCCCTGCCGGCCTCGTCCAATACGGCCGCTTTCATGGGCTGGCTGTACTTGCTGCCGAGCTGGAAGATGTGACCGACCTCTATACCGCGTGCGATCTTCAGGCGCCCCTTGCCGGAGGGGCTGGGATCGCCCTCCACCACGTTGCGCAGGTCAGCCGCCAGGGCGCCGGGTACGTCCCGGTCCCAGTTCACGCCCGTGAGGTGCAGATCCGGCTCGTTCGCGCCACACACGAAGTCCGCGAGGGCGAGCGCGCTGTGATCGGCGTACACGCGGCACTTCAGCCCCACGAGTCCGACGTACCCGGGTTGTGTGCCGGTCGCCGCCAGCACCCGCCCGGCGCTCGCCAGCGCCAACGGGCTCGCCACGCCGGCGAGCTTCTGGGCCTTGACCGCGTTCAGCTCGTGATCGCCGCGCAGCGCGAGCGCGACCACATCCTCGTTCTGTCCCTCGACGATCAGGGTTTTCACGCAGCGGGCCGGGGCGACGTCGAGCACGCGCGCCACGTCCGCTATGGTGCGCGCACCGGGGGTCGCGACCCGGCGCAGCGGCTCGCGGGGCGCGGGCCGCGCCTCTGCTGGCGGCAGGGCTGCGGCAGCTTCGAGGTTGGCCGCGTAGTCGTCCGCGTCGGAGAACACGATGACGTCCTCGCCCGAGGCGGCCAGCACGTGAAACTCCTGCGACACATCTCCGCCAATGGCGCCGGACTCGGCGCGCACGGCGCGGAAAGTGAGCCCGGTGCGCGTGAAGATGCGCGTGTAGGCCTCGTACATGGCCCGATAGCCAGCCTCGAGCGAGCGCTCGTCGAGGTGAAAGGAGTAGGCGTCCTTCATGATGAACTCGCGCGCGCGCATCACCCCGAAGCGCGGGCGCACCTCGTCGCGGAACTTCGTCTGGATCTGGTACAGGTTCACCGGCAGTTGCCGGTAGCTCTGCAGCTCGCGCCGAACGATGTCGGTGATCACTTCCTCGTGCGTCGGCCCGAGCACGAAGTCGCGCTCGTGCCGATCCCGAAAGCGCAGCAGCTCCGGACCGTACTCGGTCCAGCGGTGTGACTCCTGCCACAGCTCCGCCGGCTGCACCACCGGCATCACCAGCTCGAAGGCGCCGGCACGGTTCATCTCCTCGCGGACGATGCGCTCCACCTTGTGCAGCGAGCGCAGACCCATCGGCAGCCAGCTGTACAGGCCCGAGGCCAGGCGCCGGATGATGCCGGCTCGCAGCATGAGCTGGTGACTCACCACCTCCGCCTCCGCGGGGGTCTCCTTGCTGGTGTTGATGGGGTATTGGGAAAGCCTCATCGCGCCGTGCCGGCCTCGAAAGTTGGGACGCCGGCATCTTAGCAGGAGCCCCCTGCCGACCACCCCGGGAAATTGCGCTCATCGCGAGCGGCGAGCGCACAACGATCAACAAGACGCGCAATTTCCCGGGGACCCCGGATAAGATGCTCGCCGTGGCGACCGACACCCAGGACTACCCGCGCCGGCGCGGCAAAGGCATCTACCTGCTGCCGAACCTGCTCACCACCGGCTGCCTGTTTTCGGGCTTCTACGCGGTGGTGGCGGCGATCGATCAGCACTTCGCCCACGCCGGCATGGGGGTGTTCGCGGCCATGATCTTCGACACGCTCGATGGCCGCATCGCACGCTTGACGCACACCGAGACCTACTTCGGCAAGGAGTACGACAGCCTCGCGGATATGCTCTCCTTCGGGGTCGCACCGGGCATCGTCGCGTATCAATGGGGCGTGGTGCGCATTGCCGAGTACGGCCACCACTGGGACCGCTTCGGCTGGCTGGCCTGTTTCTTCTACGTCGCGGCCGCGGCGCTGCGGCTGGCGCGCTTCAACGCCCGCTCGGCGGTTGCCGACAAGCGCTACTTCGAGGGCTTGCCGAGCCCCTCGGCGGCCGCCATCGTCGCGGCGTTCGTGTGGTTCTTCAGCGACTGGCACGAGCCGGGGCTCACCGGGCTGATCGCCGCGTTCGTCGTGACGGCAAGCGCCGGCGCCCTGATGGTGAGCCGCTTCGCCTACCCGAGCTTCAAGCAGTTCGACGACCGGCGCATCCGCTTCGTCTACATGCTGCTGGTGCTGCTCGCGTTCGTACTCATTGCCATCGATCCGCCCACCATGCTGCTGTCGATTTTCGGCACGTATGCGCTATCGGCGCCGCTGTTGTGGGCCGGGCGGCGGTTGCGGCGGCTGGTGCGTGGCGCGCCGCCCGGGTAAGGCCGCATGCATCCGCGGCAGCGCCGACAGTATCTGGAGGCCATCGGCATCGATGTGTGGGTGCCGCACAGCAGGGGGGCGCCGGAGCGCGGCGCGGGAGCTGCCGCGGCCGCCGGGTTGCCCGCGCGCGCTGCGCCGGCGGGCGGGGATGCGGCGCCTGGACCGCCCGGCGAGCCCGCCGGTACCGCGGCGCAATGGGACGCGCTGCGCGCCGAGGTGCGCAGCTGCACCAGATGCCCGCTGCATGCCACGCGTACCCAGGGCGTGCTCGGGGTGGGACCGCAGCGGGCCGACTGGCTGGTGATCGGCGAGGCTCCCGGGGCGGAGGAGGACCGTCGCGGCGAGCCCTTCGTGGGCGCCGCCGGCCAGCTGCTCGATGCGATGCTGCGTGCCATCGGGCTCGATCGCCGCACCAACGTCTACATCGCCAACGTGCTCAAGAGCCGCCCGCCGAACAATCGTGATCCCAGACCCGAGGAGGTCGCGGCGTGCCTGCCGTACCTGGTGCGCCAGATCGAGCTGCTGCGTCCGCGGATCATGCTCGCGGTCGGGCG